>JAKSDJ010000435.1 GCA_022360155.1 Chloroflexales bacterium
TTGCTCGAGAAACGGGAAATGATTTGCTTTGGGCAGCACAATCAATTGATAAGGTCGTCCTTCCATCTCGTTCAAGAACTGCGCATGATCTGGTGATACAATAGTGTCTTTCTTGCCATAGACCGCCAGCAACGGCACTTCAAGGGCAGCTATGGCCGGACGTAGATCAGTATCAAGGATCGACTCCTGAACACTCTGAACCACCTGCTCACTCAAGCTGTCGGTATCCTCATAGAGTTCCTGCTGCACCTCAGGGTCGTCAATCGGTATCTGGCGAATAATCTTCGCCCATAGATTGGTGGGATTACCTCGCCCCAATAGACGCGAGATGGCGCCTGGTTTAATCGTCCCATTCAAGACTGAGCCATAGAGCGGCGTCGCCACCGTCATCAGTTTGAGAAAACGCTCGGGATGTTCACGCGCTGCCCGAATAGCCACCATGCCCCCCATCCCATGACCAACCAGATTTGCCTGACGAAGACCCATGTGGTCCATAAACCGACCAAGCATATCGACATATTCGGAGATAGTGAATAAATCGCCGCCACGCTCTGACTCGCCAAAGCCCCAAAAATCGAGCGCATAAGCACGATACCGCTCGGCGACAAGATCCATGGTTGGCACCCAATAGCGCCAAGAACCAAGCCAGCTATGCAGAAAGATAATGGGCTGGCCACGACCAAAGATTTCGTAGTGGACTAGCCAGTTGTCAAGGTGTATTACGCTCACTCGTCATCCCCATCAGCATTATGGTGCATCTCGGATTGCCGAAGCGGAATGATAAAACTGAAAGTGCTGCCTTTTTCCTGCTCGGCGGTGACCCACATTTCACCGCCGTGCTGTTCGACCAGCGACTTGGCAATCGAAAGCCCTAAGCCGGTACCGCCTGCTACTTCGCGCAGCGGGTTATCAGCCCTATAGAAAGGGCGGAAAAGTTTTTGACGCTGTTCCGGCGACATCCCGACACCATTGTCCTCGATTTCGAACTGAACCAGATCAGCGCGGTTGAGAAACGCCCGAATCGCAATCCGTCCATGCTCATACGTATATTTCAATGCGTTCGAGTAGAGGTTAGAAATCACTTGCGTAATGCGTTTCTGATCGACTTCAACCCTGGGAAGATCCTGCGGTACATCAAGGATGACCGTCATTGATTTACGCTCGGCTTCCAAGCGCAGTGATTGCACAACATCATTGATCAACGTATGCACATCGACCAGATTGAAATTAAGCTGGATTCGACCATCCTCGATGCGTGAAATATCAAGGATATCATCAATCAATGCTTTGAGCCGGTTGGTATTGGTTTTGACAATGCCTAGATAGTTTATTTGTTCTTCAGTTAGTCCTCCCGTTGAGCTAAGTAGCAAGACATCAACATAGCCCTTAATCGCCGTTAATGGGGTACGAAGCTCATGGGAAACGTCAGAGATAAATTGCCGCTTGGCCCGATCCGACTCGATCTCACGGGTAATATCACGCAACACCGCTACACTGCCATAGCTCTGACCGCTTGGTCCAACCACAGGCGCAAGGTTGACCAGGATAATCTGAGTTGGGTCGGCCAAATCAAGCGAACGGCTATAAATGTCTTGACTCCTCCTCGCCTGTTCGAGGCCATCGCGCAGACAATTATAGATCTGTCGAGTCCGCTTTCGATCCTCATCTGTCTCACCCAGTTCGGTCAACCTGGAGAGCGGATATTCTAAAACAGCATTTGCGGGAATATCGAGCACCTGTTCCGCTGCCCGATTAAAGAGAGTTATCCTGCGCTCCTCATCAAGCACGATAACGCCTTCTGTCACGCTTTGCAGTATTGCACGGCTCTTACTATTCTCCTCGCGCTGTTGTTCGAGCAGTTCGGCCAAGCGAGCAGCCATTGTATCAATGTATGCATAGAGCGTTGCATTATTAATAGCAATTGCTACTTCATTCGCGATTGTACCAAGAAGACGAATTTGTGAATCGGTAAAGTAGCCTATCTTTGGACTAGAGAGGATCAACACGCCCAAGGTTGTATCGGTAGTTTTGAGCGGCACCGCAGCAACCGAACGCACGTCATCAGCACGACCTGCTTCTAACACCCAACGCTTGTCGCGCCGAACATCGGCAATACAGACTGGTTCCTGATACTGCATCACCCAACCGGCTAGACCAGAACTCCCTTGGAAACTAATTGGAATGTTGACACTACGCACATCGCCCTGATCATACAACACAGCTCGGCAGACAAGATTGCCCGTCTGCTGTTCCTGGAGCATGATCGAGCCGCGCGCCACACCCATATTCGTCGAAACCATAGCCAGAGCCCGATTAATAATCTGATCCAGATCGAGCATGGCGGTTAGTTCAAGCGTAATCTGATGAACAGCTTCGAGGCGATCCTTTTCTTGTGAAAGCTCTGCGGTGCGCTCAATGACACGGCGCTCTAATTCGGCGGCGAGGTTACTAATCTGTCCAAAGAGCCGCGCGTTATGGATCGCCTGCGACGCCTGGCTAGCCAACGTAAAGGTTACTTCGACCGCTTCTTCATCATAAACTCCAGGCGTATTACTTCCAACCGCCAGGACGCCGACAAGTTCGTTGTCCACTAACAACGGCGCACCAATCCAGGTATGCACATCCCAACCCATTTGGGTCAGCACTGCAAAACGGCTATCCTGGGCAACATCTTCGATCAATACTGGTTGCCGTTCAACAGCCATCTTGTTGAAGAGCAGATCCGACTCAACAGCGACGCCAGTATCCTCGATGGCGCCGCTATCGAGACCACGAGCCTCAGTGATATGGAGATAGCCGTATCCTTCATCGCGAAGCAACACCGCTGCTTTATCGTAGGGCACAACCCACGCTAGCTGATCGAGGATCAGGGTCTGGATCTCGCGCAAGGCTAAGGTACTGGTAAAGGACTGCGCCACATCGCGTAAGGTGTCGGCCATACGTCGGCGTGACTGTTCACGCTGGAAGAGTTGCGCGCTCTGCAACGCCTGGCCCGCCTGATTCGCGAGGATTGACAACAATGAGATCTGACGAGTGGTCCACGTATGCGGTTCGGATAGACCGACCCAGATCGTTCCCATGTGCTCTTCAATCGGTCCGATCGCCTTGCCGAGCACACTACGCAAGCCCATTGCGACGGCTTTGGGGTTAGGATTCTCGCTGAGAAGCACATCGACAATAGCAAGCGGCTGATCACGGAGGAATAGGCGTCGCGTCCATCCATCATCACGAATAGGCAGAGATAGATCTTCACGCAGCCCAGAGCGATCGGCCAAGATTTGGCGTTGCACCCTCAATCGATCATCAAACGTAATGACAGCGCACGACTCAACATCAAGGAGCTTACAAGCTACCGTTGCGACCAAGCGTTGCACTGCTTCTGGATCCAACATACCCGCCAGACTCACACTGACTTCATAGAGTGCCCGCATCTCATCAGCATTCTGGCGAATCTGGTCAAAGAGATACGCATTATTGAGCGCAACTGCGGCCTGGTTCGCTACCGTCATCAGGAAACGTTGGTCATTCTCGTCAAAAGCGCGTGGATTATAACTTTGAATATTGATAACACCAAGCACATGATCGCCAAAAATAATCGGCGTCGCCAAGAATGACTGCTCGACACGGTCCATTCGGCCTTTGCGCCCCCGGGTGGTATCGAGCCCCATTTGCACTGCTTCGTCAAATGACCGGATCAGGAGCGCCTGGCGATTGCGAATCACCCAGGCATTTGACCCCGACGAAAGCGGCGCTGGCGCAAAGCTCGTCCGTTGACCTTCGTCATAGACAATAGGATACGATAGCATCTGACTCTGCTCGTCATAGAGCGCAATCAAGGAAGTGCGCACATCAAGGATCTCGCTAATGCCATAGTGCAACTGATCAAGGAGATCATTGAAATCGAGGGTTGCATTCACAGCATTACTGATCTTATTGATAGTCGTCAATTCATTAATACGTCGCTCCCGCTCCTGGAACAACCGGGCATTTTCCAGCGCCGTCGCCGCCTGATCAGCAAGACCAACCAACAACATCATCTCGTCATCGGTGAACACACGCCGCTGATTTGTCATCACGCTGAGCACGCCGATAATCCGTTCACGATAGACCACTGGCACACCCAAGAAAGAAACCAGACTATGCTTCCGTTGGAAATCAGGGTAAAGCGAGTCGCCTTCATGCTGGACATCATTGATAATTAACGGCATACCGGTCTCTGCCACTTTACCAGTGAGCCCCTGACCAACCGGCACACGCATCTCGCGGCCTATTTCGGCAGGAATACCATCCATAGCGGCAGGAACCATCACATTATCACTGCCTATGGTCCACAGTGCGACCGTGGTAACATCGAGTTGGCGACCTACCAGATCCATCAACCGGTCAAGAACCTGATCAGGACGCAGTAGCGAACTCAAGATACGCGCTGCATCAAGCAGGGTCGACAGCTCGCCAACTTTAACTCGCAAGGCGGAGGCATTGGTTTGCGACTCGGCAAAGAAGCGGGCATTAGCGATTACCGTCGTGGTTTGATTGGCGATTGTTTGACACAATTCGAGTCGCTGCGGGCTAAGTTGCACCTGGCGCGCAACGAAATCCAAACCAACGCAACCAATAACCTCGCCGCCCAGAATTAACGGCACCAATGCGATCGAGACAATATCGAGCTCGCGGAAAATATCATGCGAAACCCTAAACAGCGGATCATGCTGCGCATCAGACGAAAATAGGGGGCGCAGTTCCGTATCGAGCCAATCTATAGCCGGATTATCTCTCACTTGGATTGCGATCCGCTCTGGCACATCGGGAGGAATGTATTCAGCGACAATAGGTGCAATACCTGCTTCACGATCGTACATCACTAGCCGAGACTGATCCGCCCCCACAGTCTGTGCCATCGCTTCGACTACTGCCTGATAGATACGATCCAGTTCCAATGTAGAAGAAGCCGTCGATGACACTCGGTTGAGGAGAGCCAGATGTTGAACCTGTTCCTGCGCTTGGGCAAGGAGTTGGGCATTTTGCACACCCAAGGCCAATTGGTTTGCTACGGTACTGAGGAATGACTGTTCACGCTCTCCATAACGCGCTTTTTCGTAGCTCTGTATTGAGATGACGCCAACAACTTCGCCGTCGCCAATCAGCAAGGGGACGCCGAGCCAGGAAGCCACAGCATGCGTAGTTTTGCCAAACTCTATCAACTGCAATCCTTCGTTGAGCTGAGCAGATTGCAAATCATCAAAAAGCAGAGGTTGGCGGGTCTGGACGATACATTCGATCAAGCTCCCCAATTGCAATGTTCGTGGGAGCATATCTATCATATGTACACCATTGGCAATCTTTAACGAGAGACAGATCTCGCTCGGGTCAGAACGATACACAATGGTGAAGAAAGCGTCTATCGGCAAGAAATCAGCCAGGCAATCGTAAACCTGGTTAAACATTTGGGGTAAGTCCAAGGTCGAACTTGTAATGTTTCCTATCCGGTTAATAACATCAAGTTCAGCGATCCGTCGCTCGCGTTCCTGAAATAGGCTGGCTTTTTCTATAGCAATAGCCAACTGGTTCGCCAAAGCAGTAAGAAACCGCAGATCACTCTCTGAAAACACATCGGGAAGGAAATGTTGGATCGATAGCACTCCCAATACGCGGTTTTGAATACGTAATGGCACACCCAACCACGAGCGAACTTCTTCCCCAAGAGAGACCGCTTTGCTAATCAAAATTGGGTTTTCTCGACGGCTATCACAGATCAGCAATGGTTCGCCGCTATCGATAACATGCCCTGTAAGGCCGCTTTTCTTAATAGACTGTTTATGATAGCGATCTAAAATCCTGCCTTCTTGCATAAACAGGTCAAAAGACATTTGGTCACGCTCAGGCTGATAGGTCGAGATGAAAAAGAAGCTTGGCACGCCGAGATATTCAACAATACCTTGATAGACCCGATCGAGCAATGTATTGAGATCAACAGTTGAGGTCGCCGCACTGCCAACCTGGAAAAGCGCTGCCATTTGCTCGGCCTGGGCTCGGGCATCACGCAACAGGTAGTGATTTTCAATAGCAATCGCAGCCTGATCAGCAAAGATTTCGAGCGGTTCTATCGTACGACTATCGGGACGCTTGCGATCAAGCGGGTCGCTAACGGTCATGATGCCAAGCATCCGCCCATCGGTGCTATAGAGGGGTACGAATATTCGATCACCGCGCTGCCACTCACCTAGAGCGCGTTCTTCATCGAACGAGTTATAACTCAGCGGAATGACATCAAAGCCCTGTTCGATTTCCACTGCGGCATCCACAGGCACAAAAAAACTGCGATCAATACGAAAGCGATCATCGAGATAGCGCAGCACAAGTTCTTTCGGAAAAACAGCTTGCTTCATGTCAGCTAGTTCACTTAGGGGAATGCCCGCCCCAGCGACGACACGAAGATTAGCAGCATTCTCTCCATCTGTGAGACTAAAAATAACTGCCCGGAAATCGGCCGTTTCCATGACGCTATAGCCAACTTCTTCCAAGATTTCGGCCAATAATCGATCAGCGCGTAGCGCTTGCCCAATCTCTAGCACATCGTGGAGAATTGAAGCACGTCGCTGTAACAACTTGGAAACTTGCTCGAGTTCGGCATAACGTTGCGCGCTGCCAATTGCAACCGCTGCCTGGTGGGCCAATGCTCGTACAAACTCGATTGCATCATGGTCAAAACCATATTCCTGAGGTGCAAGGAGCAGAACGACACCTACTACGCCAGCCTGATAAAAGATAGGAGCTGCCAGTGCAGAACCAGCTTCAAAATAGTGTGTTGCCACCCGCTCTTGATCAGTGAGAGCATCAATCAGTACTGGCTCACCCGATTGCAGGGCTTGATAAGCTGTCGCCATTTGCGGACTAATCGGGCGCTGGAGAAGAATTTCGCGCTCAGGTGCGCTATATCCCGCTGCCTCAACCGCCAAATATTGCGGGCCATCTTCAGGATTTTGGTCGGTTGGCATCAAAACAGACGAATCGGCCACATCGCGTTTGCGCATCGCGGTTAGCACTTCATGCCCTTCGGACGAGAAGTAGGCCTTGAGCAAATTGTCTGGCGCATCTACACCAGTTGTCCCGGAGGTCAACTCCGAAGCGCGCAAAGCAATAATCCCATGGGTTGCATAGGTGGCTTGCAACGCCTGATTGAGCACAAACTCGAGGATATTCTCCTGGGCTACGGTGATCGCGAGCTGACTACTCACTCGCTGGAGTGCCCGCAATTGCTCAATGCGAAGATGGAAGCTCTCATCAATTTCTGTATAGCGACTTGCCCTGGATAGAGCTTGAGCAGCCACTTCGGCAATCATCACAAGCGCCTGCTCATCAGCGGTCGAAAAAGCGTTCGGTTGGTTGCTGAAAAGCTCAAGCACACCGATGAGCTCCATATTAACCAGCAATGGAACACCCAGGTAAGCATGTACTAGATCTCCTTGATCCAATATCAGTTCTTCTTGAGCCGATCCCGAGTCCGCCTGAATATCGGCTTGGCGCAACGGCTCCCGTTTATCGGCGATCCAGCGTACACAAGCATCGTCAACAATATCCATTGAACATGCGAGGCCGTCAGAATGGACTGATTGAAACCTGCGTCGCTGTAGATCATAGAGACACATGCGCGTGCCAGACCAAGAAATTAATGACTGAATGCTGGCAAAAACTATCTCAGCCACATTGCTCGGCGTAAGATTCGCGTGCAAACGCCGCGCCAATGCTGTGATGATCTCGTTCGTCGTGGTCTGGAAGTAATCATGTTGACGATCTCGGGCATTGAGGATCAATCCCAATTGAGCCGCCAACGCATCGTAGAAAGCTGGAACAACAGGGGTATGTGCAGTATTAGGCGTAGCGAGGAGCAAATAGCCCGCCATCGTCGTGCCAACACGCAACTCTTCATAGATTGCCATGTTGAGATCACGGTTGTAGCCGTTTTGTTTGGTCAGGCGGGTCGCTTCTTCATCACTCAGGCCCCAGCTCGCGCAGGCAATCATGCGTTCATCTTCCACCAGAGCAAGCAAACCCCATGGTGATTGCAAGTGCTGCTGCAACACTGCAACAAGATCACAGGTGAGCGTCTGGGCATCAAGAGCTGGAGCGCGGTCACGACCACACCGCGCCAACTCTGCCATTAGCTCCCAGCCGTGTGTTAGCGGCGAAGCAAGTGTGGCGTCCACATCCATAACAGTCTGGGAAACTCCTCGTAGCCGTACCGCCGTGGCCTAAATGCTTTTATCCATGCCATTAGCGCAGCGGCCTGACCGTAGCACAAACCTTCGACAGATTATTTTAGAGCTTACTACAAAATAACGTTTCATTTTTGAGGTTGAGGGAAAGCAAATTTGGAGAGGCGCCCCCCCAAGCCCTTTTTTGCCCCCATATCGCTGTGCAATAGATCCTTAGTAGTATGAACGAGATTTTAACAGAATTCTACAATACTGCCAGCACAATATTATGAAGAACGCAGCCATTATCTGTAGGATAGCCCACACCCGCTTCCGATAGGGCAAAGCTGTCAAAGAGGCTTCAAACCTGTTCTGAGGCGACCCCAAGCGCCACGCCGCCTAATAGTTTTTGGCAATCAAAACCCCTTCAATATTTGCAGTGACGACTTCAAACAATTGTGTTATCCTGACACCGCCTAAAATCCACACAACGGTACATTTACCCTATTACGCATCAAATTTCATAAAGCAGCGCTACGAATGTGACAATAACAGCGTGTCCTCGCCTCATTACATTATGCCAAACTATCAAGCGGCCGCACATTCCTTCTAACGCCACAAAAATCCGAGATCTACAACGCTCATTCCCATTTGGTTCAAAATATAGCAGATTACTGAAGCATAACAAGAAACTATTTTACCCGTATTGGCTATCACCGATGTTTCTTGTTGAGATGAAATACCGCCTTCAGGCAGTATCTATTTACCACCTGAAGGCGGTACGATGTCATTTTTCGAACAGAATTTTGGGATTACTGCAGTAAATTTGATATACGCTTCCTAAAAGCTTTACGCGCGATATGCCTAGCGTCAGATCCGTAGTACAAGCACACTGCAATAGACTACTTTACATACAATGAGGGGGACTGCCCGGATGATCTCTCACATCCTCCCCCTCTCACGTGTACTCGCTCCTTTGAGCTATGTTACCTTGATAGTCTAGAATACGAGCCAATCGTGATCAGGGCAACTCACAAATCTGCTTGCAACAACAAAGAATCACCAGAGCAAAGCTCAATGCCTTTGTCATCAACGCATCAATCTAACGCACACGTCCATAATGAACAGAACTCCGCCGCCCCTGCTCACGAGCAACGCTTACCGCTTTTTGACGTGTCTCTTCAACCGTTTCACTCAATTCACGGATATCATAGAATGGTCCGTCGGTACTATTCAATACGCCAACCGACAGCGACATCAGCGGCGCCTGGCGGATTGCGCCATTATCGTCAGGAACCTCGATATAGCCCTGTTTACGATGTTTGTAGTTATAGTGCAGCCCTATTTCCTTGTCAAAGCGACTGATAGCATGATCGCAGATTGCCTTGATGCGCTCAGGCGTTGAGGTGACGACAAAGTCAGGGCCGACAACCATCTGACCGACGAAGTCATCTGTTTCGCCTATTTCATTCACCGCTTCCATCAACAACAGCGCCGTTGATTTTAGCACATCTTCGCCCACAACCGAGCCATATGACTGGGTAAACGTCTCGAAGCCGTTGATATGTAACAATGCCAACGACCAACCATTTGTTGATAACAGGCTGCGTAGTTGCTCATTAATAATCTCGGCAGTGGGCAGGTTGGTAACGGGGTGGAGTTGGTTTTTCCGGCGCGCTTCTTCAAGTTGATTCTTGACGATGGTGTGAACTTCTTCGATATCAAAAGGCTTGACAATATAATACTGCGCCTGCACTTCACCAAGACCGATCAGGCGATCACGACGCTCGCCGCGAGCCGTCAGAAAGATAATCGGGATATGGCGAGTGCGCGGGCTGGCGCGTAGCGCTTTGCCAATTTCATAACCTTCCATATCAGGAAGGTTGACATCGAGTAGCGCCAGGCTTGGCGGAGTTTTACGACAGATCTCGAGGGCAAGTTGGCCGCGCATCGCTGTGAGAACTTCATAGCCCTGCGAGGTGAAGTAAATTTTGAGGAGGCTCGAGATATCTGGCTGGTCTTCAACAACGAGGATCTTTTCCTTACTCACAGGTCTATCCTCCTAGTGTAACGCTTGCATGGTTGGTTGGAGATTTCACAGATGCTAAACGAAATGCATCCGGGGCAACAGCTCCGTTCGATTCCGATTCATCAGACGCTGACGGTGTATCGTGTTGAGCCGGGTCATAGACTCGCGGCCAATAATAGACTGTTCGGCGCGGCTCACCAGTCAGCTCATCGACTTCATGCGACGTGACGGGAACATTTTTACGAATGAGCGTATCATCATGATCAAAGATGATCACTGAATTCGATCCAATCATCCGACCTGGATACACGATAAAACCGCTGCCCATCTTGCAGCTATGCCCCACTGCCGAACCAAGTACAGGTAAACGAACCTGCTCTAATTTCCCATTATGTAACGTTCGGATTGGCTCACCGCGTAAATTGAAATCGGTGAAGCAGTTGTTCGCTCCGATAAACGTGTTACGCCCAACCACGCAAAGCTGTAATGTCGAGTTTTGGGCAACCATCGTATTTTCCATCAATGTCGTCATAAATAAGCCAGCATTGAATGGCAAGAAACACCGATCACTCACCACACTCAGCATAATCTGACTTCCCTGCATGATATTCACATTATTGCCGATCAAGCTGTTGGCGATGACTGTACCTGGACCAATGTAGACATTATCACCAATCACTGTTGGTCCATGAATGATAGCGGTTGGATCTATTGAACAATTCTTACCGACCTTGACCAATTGCTTGCAAGCCAGGAAATGATTTCGCCAGCGCTCCTCGAAGGGATTAATCCGTTCCCCGAAAGCAGTCAGCGAAAGCCTGAGCTTGGCCCACAATGCAGACCAATCTTCCTTGACCCAATGCCGGAAATCACGCAAACGCGCTTTGTTCATCAGTTCATCTTGCACTCGCCCCCAGGAAAAAACACCCATTGGAACATTTGCAAGAAGGATATGCACCCAGTTTTCGATCGACAGAAATGCCCGAATAGGGATCTGATA
This sequence comes from Chloroflexales bacterium, assembly GCA_022360155.1. Taxonomy (GTDB): domain Bacteria; phylum Chloroflexota; class Chloroflexia; order Chloroflexales; family Chloroflexaceae; genus JAKSDJ01. The sequence goes on from JAKSDJ010000435.1 coordinate 11,222, forward strand.
AGTCAGATTATTGCTTTTATCGCCCATGTACCCCGGTATATTATAATACCCCATTTCACCTGCCTGCGTATCAATCACAAGCGGCTGCGGCTCCTCGCGTTGACCGGCCGGAAAATAGTACATATCAGCAACATAGGCGTTACCACGACGTTGGATTCCGCTCTGGAGGTGAATTGCGTGGGCAACAATCGACGCATCACCTTTTTTGGAGCTATCAACATCTTCCGCTTCAAATGCAATTTGACACGCATGCTTCGTTGCTCGCGCTTTGGCGACGAACTCATCGAGAAGTTCTGCATTAAAGTACAGGTTATCTTTATAAACAAAGAGTTCTTCGTCAGAACTTAAGGGTAGTTTTTCGACGTCAGCAAGCGACTTGACCTCGTGCGTACTTTTACAATATCGTTTCAACAAATCATGCTGCATTAGCCAAAGCGGTTTGTTGAGTATACGCAGATCTCGCGCCGGCTCGTCAAAAGGGGGAATAGGCGTACGGTCGCAGATAGTGATGCGCTTCATGGAAACCCCTTTCTATGAACCGGGAAACAGTGAATCTTGTAGTGTCACCCCCAAATTATAACCTTACTATACACGATAGAGTGGAAGCATCACAAGGCAGAAAGATTACAGTCGGATTACATGGACTGTAAGGCATATTTACTAGAGAGCCTCCTTCATTTTACACGATGGTCTATCCCACGTCAATGCGCAATACAGGGGCTTCAGGCGGAAGTCGGTTTAGTACTGCACATTGTGAACACTTGATTCCCCTTTAATGCATGCTTGATATAGCTGCCAGTGTGGGATTCGGGAATTGTCGCAATGTGCTCCGGGGGTCCAATTGCGACAATCCGCCCCCCGCCACTCCCGCCTTCAGGCCCGAGGTCTATCACCCAATCGGCTGATTTAATAATATCAAGGTTGTGTTCAATCACAAGGACTGTATTCCCAGCATCAACAAGACGTTGGAGAATGAGCAATAATCGCTCGATATCGGCAAAATGCAGACCGGTTGTTGGCTCATCGAGGATGTAAAGCGTGCGTCCGGTTGATCGGCGAGCCAGTTCGCTGGCGAGCTTGATCCGCTGCGCTTCACCCCCGCTCAAGGTAGTGGCGGGTTGGCCCAAACGTACATATTCCAGGCCAACATCGATGAGCGTCTGAAGTTTCTCGCGGACATTGGGAACGCGCTCGAAGAAGTGCGCTGCCTCTGCAACTGTCATATCAAGGATTTCCGCAATGGTGCGACCACGATAGCGAATATCGAGAGTCTCACGGTTGTAGCGTGTACCGCCACACACTTCACAGGGAACATATAAATCGGGGAGAAACTGCATTTCCACCTGGATAAGCCCTTCACCGCTGCAATGCTCACAGCGGCCTCCTTTCACATTGAAGGAGAAACGACCTGCATCATAGCCGCGTGCGCGAGCTTCAGGCGTCTGGGCAAAAAGGCTCCGGATGGTGTCGAAGACTTTGGTATAGGTAGCAGGATTGCTACGCGGGGTACGACCAATTGGCGCCTGGTCGATCGCAATGACTTTGTCCAAATGTTCGCCTCCAAGGAGGGTGTCATGCACGCCGGGGCGTTCACGAGCATTGTGGAGGTTCTGGGCCAGGCGAGCATAAAGGATATCCAGCACTAGTGTGCTTTTTCCGCTTCCACTGACGCCAGTAACACAAACCAAGACACCTAACGGAAAAGTGACATCGATTGCCTGCAGATTGTGTTCGCGCGCACCACGTAATACCAGCGCCTTCGCATCGCTTGTGCGTCGACGGGTCGGCGCAATAATCCGGCGCTTCCCGCTTAGGAATTGTCCTGTGATAGAACGAGGTTCGGTCAGGATTGTTTCAAGCGGCCCGCTGGCGATGAGTTCACCGCCTTGATCGCCAGCGCCAGGACCAATGTCAATGATCCAGTCGGCGGCGCGGATGGTTTCTTCATCATGTTCAACAACGAGAACACTGTTGCCTAGATCACGCAGTTTGCGCAGTGTGGACAACAAACGCTGGTGATCACGCGGATGCAGGCCGATGCTGGGTTCATCGAGAACATAGAGCACACCCGAAAGGCCAGCGCCAACCTGGGTGGCAAGACGAATGCGTTGCGCCTCGCCGCCGCTCAGGGTTGCGGCGGGGCGATTGAGTTCGAGATAGCCGAGGCCAACATCCTGAAGAAAGGTAAGTCGTGCGACAATCTCTTTGAGGATGGTCTGAGCAATCAGTTTTTCGCGCTGCGAAAATTGAGCAGGTTCAGCCGCTTGCGCTCCCTGCGCATTGCTATTACTGAGCGTGTTGGCCCAGGTCAAAGCCGTATCCACTGTCAATGCTGCAATCTGGGCAATTGTATAATTAGCGACAGTAACAGCACGAACTTCGGGTCGCAATCGTGCCCCGTTGCAGACCGGACAGATCTGCGGTGTCGTAAACTGGCCAATTTGCTCGCGCTCGCTATCGTCGCTAGAGTCGTTGAGACGCCGTCGCAAGTAGGGAATAACTCCCTCGAATGGACCCTGGTGTGTCCGCAACTCACCGCGCACATGATAGCGCAAGGTCATGACATCCCCGTTTGAGCCATATAGGATAGTAGCCACAACGGTAGGTGATAGATCACGTACGGGCGTTGTCAATGCAAAACCTAGGTGTTCAGCTAGCGACTCGATGAGATCGTCAAAATAGCGACGATTCGCCTTGCTGACCCGATGCCAGGGCATAATCGCCCCATCTGCCAGCGAGAGGGAACGATCAGGGATAATCAACGCGGGATCAAGTTCCTGGACGATGCCAAGGCCGCCACACGTCGGACAGGCGCCCCGGGGATTATTAAAGGAAAAGTCGCGCGGTTCGAGTGTAATCAAGTTGACCGAGCCATGAACAGGACAAGCATATTGCTGCGAGAAAGCTATCTCAGCACCGCCGACAATCTGGACCAACAGCGTACCGCCGCCAAGCTTGAGGGCAGTCTCAACCGAGTCGGTCAAGCGAACCCGGTCGAGGTTGCGTACAACAAGCCGATCTACAACCACCTCGATAGTGTGCGCGCGATACTTTTCAAGCTGGAGGGGTGCGTCTAATTCGCGCACATCGCCATCGATCCGCGCCCGCACAAAACCTTGTTTACGGATATCGTCAAGAATTTTTTGGTGCTCGCCTTTGCGCTCGTATACCAGCGGAGCCAAAACCAGAATCCGACTCCCTTCGGGAAACGCAAGGATTGTATCAACCATCTGCTGGATCGTCTGTTTTTGCAAGGGAAGATTGCAGATGGGGCAGTGCGGGTGTCCAATCCGAGCAAAGAGCAGGCGTAGGTAATCGTATATTTCAGTTACGGTGCCGACAGTACTACGTGGATTGCGGCTCCCGCTCTTCTGATCAATCGCGATAGCGGGCGAGAGTCCATCAATAGCGTCAACCTCAGGTTTTTCGAGTTGACCAAGGAACTGACGGGCATACACAGAAAGACTCTCAACATAGCGACGCTGACCCTCGGCGAAGATCGTATCGAAAGCCAAGCTACTCTTGCCTGAGCCAGAAAGGCCAGTAATGACCACGATTTGGTCTCGGGGCAGGATAACATCAATGTTTTTCAGGTTGTGTTCGCGAGCGCCACGAACAGAAATCCAGCTTGTCATGCAGATGTATTGCGAAACCATTGGCGATGAGGGACACGTCATCGTAGCATACAACGACAGCCCGCGCAAGATGAAAGTTTGAGGCGCATTAACGTTCTATAAGAGCCCGCAGATAACGCAACGATGCATATGATGATTGCAGCAATCCGCCAAGTTACGGTCATCGTGCCGGTGAGCAGCGGTTTATCTCGAACTAATTGCTGACTATGACCTAGCCCTATGGAAAAACCAGCAATAAGCTCATCCACACTACCTCCCCCATACTATGCGGATCAGAGCAGCACAGGACTTTCAGACCATTGACGTTAGGGTACTAATGGCTACACACTCAATGCTAACGATCTAGCACAACGACAAAGGAATAGGGAAGATGAGCATTTCCCGACGTCGCTTTCTCGGCGGCAGCGCAGCGCTGACTACAGCGGCAGCAGTAGCAACTGCGACCAAGGCCGTTATTGATAAGCCTCAGATTGTAGAAGCATGTCAGTCGGCGTTATCGGCGCCACTTGAAGTGATAGCGCTTAGTCGGCTTGCCTTTGGCCTAAGCCCCGACGATGTCGCGGCGTTCCAGGCGCTCGGCTCGACGCCAGACGAACGATTAACCGCTTATGTCGAGCAACAGCTCAACCCGGGAATAATTGGTGATTCAGCTTGTGACGCACGATTGGCAGCGGCACGGCTCAAAATCAAGTACGACGCCGTCAACGAGGCCCGACCGCTCACCACGCTCACCCAACAGACAGCAGAGCTGTGGGAGCACGCCAAACACGCTAGTCAAATGAACTGGGCCGAGCGGATTCGCCCCTACAACGAGGTTAGAGCCGCAACGTGGCTCCGCGCAGTCTACAGTAAGCGTTAGCTCTTCGAGGTGCTAACCGATTTCTGGCACAACCACTTTAAGGTCTACGCCTCCAGTGACGCGGCTATCGCCGCGACATTCCCCGTTTACGACCGCGATGTTATTCGGAAGAACTGTCTGGGCAACTTCCGCACCTTTCTGGAAGACGTTGCCAAAAGCACAGCAATGATGTACTACCTCGACAATGTAAGCAATCGTATTGCCGGAGGCGAGGGTGGCAACGAGAACTATACCCGTGAGCTATTCGAACTCCATACACTTGGTTCGGACAACTACCTCAAGTTCTACGACGACCGGCGCGCCATTGGCGCTATCGAGTATAACGGCGAAAAGCACGCGCGCGGCGAAGGCTACTTTGCTGACCGGATCGATCAACTAGCCCAGGGGTTGCACGCCTTCTACAGCGATCTGGTTGATTTGAAAAGTCGACTGACCATTGTAGTTATGAGCGAGTTTGGCCGTCGCCTGGGCGCCAACGATAGCCATGGCGCCGACCATAGTCATGGCAATGTCATGACGGTCATCGGTGGCAAGGTCCACGGTGGCAAGGTCCACGGCAATTGGCCAGGATTGGCAGACCTTGATCAGCGCCAAGACTTAAAGATCACCACCGACTTCCGGGTCGTTTTGGGCGAGGTTGTCACGCGGCGCTTGGGCAATACCAAGCTGGGACAGGTCTTCCCCGGCTTGACCGCTGCACAATACCAACTGCTTGAACTGCTTAGAGGTGCGCCACCCGGCCCAATCGAATTCCAAACCAACCCGAATGGGTCAAACCTCAGCAACTCGCACGCGGTCTTCGTACCGATTATCTCATCAAAATGCTGAGAAACCAGCCTCGTTTCACGCATTAAGATTTTTCCACAGCGCGGCAGCAAAACCCGTCAGGCGGCTCTCAGCCTGGCGGGTTTTACCTTCCCCATATGGGCGCCGTATCAAAATTCCTCGATTGGACGGCGACCTGCAAAACCGGTATGCAGCGGATGCCAGTAGAGCACCGACGCCTCACCATAGCGCCAACAGAGATAAACCTGCTCACCGTAGCGCAAAGCTGGAAAGTCAATCAGTCCTGTTGAAGCATCCTTCAGTTCGACACCCATCTCAGAAATAGTCGTAATAGTATCTTGCAAACGCACCAGATCTGCAGTAACCCCAGCCAGTAGCGGTCCGCCAACATCTGTACGTACATCGCCAACCATCGCCTGCACCTGACCCTGTTGCTTCGCCAATCGCCCCCATACTTCTATCACACGCTCCAGCAATGGATGCAGTTGCGGCAACATCGCGTTGGCCTCTTCAAGTGTAAAGTAACGCAGCATATTTTTCTCACAGCTAACTCACCGATCAAACGCTCATCGGACAATATGAAAACCATACAGTTATGTAAACAGGCAAATGTATCCTTCCAAATCAATCTGTTTATAGTATTGCCTGTGCGCACCGTAGACCGTGTCAACTAAAACGACACTCGCCGGCGCTGCCCCAAGGGTTCGAGACGTGAACGCCTTCTTAACTCTGGGTAATTATCGAACCAACCAACCTGCAACTATCGCCGAGAGTTCAGTGATCGCCTGTTGATTAATTGGCGCCTGCATTCGTTCAACTGCTAAAACCAGCACGCTTAGTTGCTCAGGCATTGGCATCGTTGCACTAGCCCTCAATAGACCCAGCAAAACCGCCACATAGGACTGCACTAGATCGCTTGCTGATAAAGGCTTCGCTCCAACAGACCAAAGGTCGGTCTCCAGTTGACGCTGTGCATTTGACCAATCAATGACATTGGGCATCTCGTTGAGCAATGCCAGCAGGCGCTTGCAGCGTTCGAGCGCCGCGCTGCGCTCAGCATCCAGGGCTTGCACAGCAGGCGGAACGATGGACGGCGCTGCCGTCGCCTCGCCGCTAGACGCAATATGCAGAGGTATATCACTCGGTTTGTTCAGGCGTTCAAGCAGGCGCTCCAATCCAGCGCGAAGGAGCGTTTCTATCTCATGGGCATAGGCGATCCACGCACCAACCTGCATCCGGAATGGGTCAGGAATATCGCGCTGCCGACCGGACAAGTCGCCCAGAGAGACAATTTGTTCTGCAACAGATGGATAACGCAAACGTAGCACTCGCGCCGTACCATTGTCCATAGCAATAAGCAAGGCTGCTGCTGCGACAAGCTCGTCATCAAGTGAACGCGCTCGGTGTTCATCGATATTCAGATTGAATGCGGCCATCGCATCGCGCGCCTCCGGTTCGGCAGGATCGCCGTCATGCCCAAGAACGCCAGCCGACTCGACGTTCCAATCTAGCCCTCGGCTCAGCAAAAGCGAACGCAGCAAAGCGGCTGTCATTGGCGCACGCCCGGTGTCTGCACCACCAACAAGCAACAACGTTGGCTTCATTGTTTGCTCCGATTTGACCACTTTCACAAAATATGCTAATCTCATCGCCGCCGCAAGCCACGTTCGCTTTGGCGGCATGTCCCTGTTGACAGACATAATACAAAAAGGAGGTCCAGTTGCCACGTTTGCAATCGAACCTCTCCGTCCCTGTGAGGCGGAGGATTTTTGCTCCCTGTGTCTCGCTTCTCTCGATTTGGCTCATCGCGGTTGGCGCAGTCATTCCACTCTTCCTCAGCAATTCAGCTCATGCCGCACCGCAACTCATTCTTCCTACTCCACCAGGAGAGTCTTGGAGAATCATTCAAGGTTATGGCTGCGGCACCCACAACGGTTGGGATCACTTCTCCCTCGATCTAGCTAATGCCAATGGCCGCACGTATGGCGCGCCAATACGCGCGTCCGCTGATGGAAAAGTCTTTGTATGGGTAAGTGGAAGCGGTACGCTTATTCTCAATCATGGCGGCTTCTATACAATGTATACCCACATGGCAAGCGCCGTGACAACCCAGGTCGGCCACTTCATTCCACGCGGCATGGTGATCGGCACAGTCGGTGATCGCGGCACGCCTGGCACTCCTCACTTGCATTTCACTGCCTTTACGGCTAATGGCCCTTACGCTTCCGGCAGGAGATCGGTGCCGCTTAGCTTTGTTGATGGGTATACACTGACTGAAACTGGCGGTTGTAACCAGCACGGCGGTTTGGTCATGGTTGCCAATGGCGAATTGATTGACTCGGTGCCAAGCATCGCATTTAACGCCAATATCGAACTAGAACGCTGGTACAACAATGACGAGCGGATCGAATTCACAACGACTGCTGCCTGGGAAGGCTTTAGCCAAGCTTGGAACGATGATCCGGGCGGCGATGCGCCCATGTTCGCCCAGACGCAAGTCGGATATACCCAGCTTTCGTGGGCCGGCGAAGGATTACACACCTTCTACGTTCGTGCCTGGGGCGCAAACGGCCAACAAACGGTGGAAACTCTTGGACCGATCGGCTACGATGTCACCCCGCCCGAACTGCCCCCAGCAATCGACTCAGTGTCACTAAAAGCCGGTATTCCTGCCCAGTTAAGTTGGCCATCAGCCAGCGATGGCGGCTCCGGCGTTGCGGGCTACCGGATTTACCTCGGTTCCGACGAAAACAGCAGCTCCGAATGGTTTACCCCAGAGCCGCAGGTTGAGACGCCTGCACTTGAAGCAGGGCGCTACTTGTTGCGCCTCCAGACAATTGACTACGCAGGCAATGCCAGCGAGTGGACAACACTCGGTTCAGTCGAGGTTCTCGCCAGCGAGTGATCATTCTTCCGACGGACGTTCTTGCAGGCTGCGTAAGAAGAGTAAATAATTACGCGCCTGCGTCTGATATTCAGGGTTGAGGCTATCGTAAAGAGTTAAGAAAGCGTCGCGGTTTCGGTTGACCGTCGTAAACTTGTATTCATCGCGCCCGGCCGCTTCATTGATCAGTTCGACTGCGGTTGTTTGAAACTGAACGGCCAGAGCTTCCAATTCGGTAATCCTCACCCCTGTTTGCCCTGACTCAATACTGGAGATATATGAACCTGATACACCAATCCGCGATCCTAATTCAGCTTGGGTAAAACGAAACCGCTGTCGTTTGCGTTTCACAACTTCGCCAATTCGCTCATTCAGCGATTGCGGCATGCGATTACCTCCTCTTCAACGTGGCCTGCGCCAAACGCCAGATAACCCGCCGCCGCGGCAGGAGACTGAATACTTTCCCACTGACTCCATCACTCGCGCTCGACGCCAGACGCAAAGCTAGCTGAGTACACTCCTCAAGCGTCGTACTAAAAATGCGCATCACGCGGGGTAAAGCTTTGAGCGCATCGACAGCCGGGCCAACCGCCTCAAAGGATGTGAGCATATCGGTTTCAACCATGCCCGGCTCCAAAACATTGATCGACAGAAACCGATGGTCTTTATAGTCTCGGGCTAAGCCTTCGCTCATCCGTACAATGGCCGCCTTGGAGGCGCTGTACGCATTGAGATAACGCTGAGCCCGCCGCGCACCCCCGCCCGAAAGGTTGATAATCTTGCCGTAACGCTGTTCCAGCATGTGTGGCAAGACGGTAATACAACCATAATATGTCCCGAAAAGATTGACGTGCAAAACGCGCTCCCATGCTTCCGGCGGCACGTCGAGAGCATACCCGAATGGGCCGGAGACGCCTGCGTTGTTGACCCAAATATCAACGGCGCCCCACTCGGCCAGAGTGTTATCCAGCAACGTTTTGACCTGTGCTCGATCAGAAACATCACACGGGACGCCAATACACTGAATGCCCTGGGCGCGCAATTCACGGGAAGCGCACTGAACCGCATCATGCTTCGAAGAGGAAATGACCACACGCGCACCAGCTTGGCCAAATTTCTCAACGATGGCTCGGCCAATACCACGGGTACTGCCTGTAACAACTGCAACGCGGCCAGAGAGCAACATAGGTTTATCGGACATATTCATTATGTGCTATATGTGCGAATGCCTACTGAGGCAAGTAGGCGAGACCGCCCTGGCCCACACACTTCTGCTGAACGTAACAAGCGCAAATCTTCTATCATGCTGTATCGCTATAATATCGAACGGCGCATAGCAATGACCAGTACGCCGAGCTAGTATAGGCCACCAGGCGGGTTGAGTCAAATTATCAGACGCTCGAGTTTATCCAACTAGCCTTCCTGGCGCAGACGCACAACCAGCCGCTCGCCTTCACGACTCGCTTTGATGCTGCCAGTCCCACGCAAGGCCTCAGGCAGCAGCAGATGGCGGCGGTATGGACCAGCACGCACAATCAACTCATCACCGCTAATCGTCAGGCTCAAGCTTTCGCGACGCAACCCTGGCAGATTGATGGCAATAAAAGGGGTCGATCCATTGCTTTGCTCGATTGGAGGAGCAGTCTCATACACATCCATCGGCAAGCGCTCTGCATACATCTCCGCACCGAGTATGCCAAGATCCTCGACACTAGCAGCAACTCTAACTGGCAGATGCAAGAGCGGACGTGGCGCCCAGATCTGTTCCGCTGCTGCGATAGTATCGCACTGGTGCATAATAAGGCTTGCTAACCGCGGGTCAGCAATATCAGCAGGCAAGGCTGGTCCGGCCACGATTGCATCTACGACCAGGCCATGCAAGTACAGCGCAGGCACCGCCAATCGAGCCTCATCAAGCGCAACGCTATCAGGTCGAAGTACATAACGGGTACTCGTGTTACTATGATCGATGGTGTTGTCACGCGCTTGTTCGAGTTGGACACGTGCATTTTGGACATAGCCTACCCAATCAAATGGAATAAGGGTTGCTGGGACAATCGCACGACCTATCGAAGCATTGCTGCGCCCTGGCCCACGGTCAAGCCCAAACATGAGGCGCACAAACCAGCGGAAACTATCGGGCACGCTCAACGCACGCAGCAATCCATCATGCGGCCCAGCATCTATGATTAAGAGATCGTAGTTATTGGCTGTCTGTTGACGGATACGGGTCATGCCAAGAAACAGATCCGACCCTGGCAACAAGGGGATTTCGTCGCCGCTGATTTGCGCGCTAGGGCCAGAAAGTTGCGAGCGAGCTTGATTCCAGAGCATCGACAGATCAGCTAAGGCATCGATTGTCCAGATTTCAAGGTTGGGCGCAACCGCCTGTGGTGCAGCACTGGTTGGTATGTTGAAGAGCGCTCCCAAGCTGTGCGATGGGCCAATACTGACTAGAAGCGTACGGTTTCCAGCTTGCGCGGACATACAGGCTGTCGCTGCAGCGGCAAGCGCTATTCCTGTACCACCATTACCGGTAAAGATTATCGTTCGCATCACGGATAGTTTCTCACTCACATTACTACGTGGCCATCGATCTCATTGGGAAGAGCAATCTACTCCGCCAAGCCCTTACATAAGTTCCTGTCATTTCGTTCCTGTTCTTGCTTCTGTGTAGTGTAGCATGATCTGGGCCGCTTGTGCGGGCCAATCATCGGTGGATTAGCCTTTCCCACTCCCATACCAAACAATTTGCTCTGTTCAACATGCACTGCGGATGAGCGAAACGTCAACCCCCCTTTACTAAACGAGGTATACTATAATCAGTCGCTTCTGTCCTAACTCCTAAAAAGTTCAGTCGAAAGTATATAGATTGCTTTGGAAATGCGCCGTACACGTAATCGCCCAACACGCCTAACACTCTCGCTGCCCGCCTATCTCCAGCCTTCAGAAAATACCGCCCTACTCGTCTTAGCAATCGCTGTTGGAGTGTTGAGCGGGTTTGCCGCTGTGGCTTTCCATTTACTGATCGAAGGCGTCCACGAGCTTGTTCACCTCGGACAAACGGCGCAGTCTAACCCGATAGCGAAAATGGCTATCACTGTTCTGAGTCCAGCGCTTGGCGGTTTGGTCGCCGGCACTATCATCTGGCTTCTGGCGCGCCATGATCACGGCCACGGCACCGCAGCGGTGATGGAAGCGGTAGCCTTGCGTGGCGGAAGACTCGGTGTTCGCCCGTTGTTGACCAAAGTCTTTGCGGCTGGGTTGCTGATCGGCACTGGCGGTTCGGCTGGGCCAGAAGACCCAAGCGTGCAAATTGGCGCTGCTGTTGGCTCGGGGATGGGCCAGCGACTTCATTTGGTTGCCAATCGCGTACGCACTCTTGTTGCGTCGGGCGTCGCAAGCGCAATTGCAGCAGTATTCAATGCGCCCATCGCTGGTGTCTTCTTTGCGCTTGAAATTGTCGCTGGAGAATTTTCGACCACGCTGTTCGCCCCGGTCGTACTCGCCGCTGTTTCGGCATCGGTCGTCAGTCGTTCGATTGTTGGCGAAGACTCAGCTTTCCAAGTACCAGACTATACTGTCATCAATCCCTTTGTCGAGATACCGCTATACGCAGTTCTTGGCCTGATCGCTGCCGCTATTGGGACGATACTTATCCACGCAGTGTTGCTAAGCGAAGCCGCCTTTCAACGACTCCGCCTTCCTGGACCTATGACTGCCGCTCTTGGCGGGTTGCTGGTTGGGCTGCTGGGGCTGCTGGCGCCAGGAGTGCTGGGCATCGGCTATGAATCAACCGAGGCAATCCTCAATGGTATCGGTCCGGTTGGCCTAGCGCTGCTCGTCCTGCTTGCCGCCAAGCTGATCGCGACAGCAATTACGGTTGGATCGGCAGGAATTGGCGGCACATTTGCACCCTCGTTGGTGTTGGGCGCGACAATGGGGGGGCTGTTCGGGCAAATCGTGACGCAACTGTTTCCAGGACTCACCGCCCCGCCAGCTGCCTATGCCCTGGTAGGAATGGGAGCAGTGCTAGTTGCGGTTGTCCGTGCGCCCATCACCGCTGTGCTGCTTCTCTTCGAGATAACCGGCGATTACCGGATTATCCTGCCTATTATGGCCAGCGTCGTAATCAGTTCCTTGGTGGCACATCAGTTGCACCCCGAATCGATCTATACCGAACGTTTAGCGCGGCGCGGGATTCAGTTGCGCTTTGGGCGCGACGTTAACATTCTCGAGGTCGTCACTGTCGGTGAAGCAATGACGCGCCGCTTCGACACTGTTTCGACCGATATGACAATAAGGGAACTTACCGAGCGTTTTGATCAGACCAAACATCATGGCTTCCCAATGGTCGACTCAAGCGACAAGCTCTGCGGTATTGTTACCCTAACCGACCTCCAACTCGCCATCGAACACAAGCTTCCAGTCGACACGCCTATCGACCAGATTGCCACGTATGACCTGATCATAGCCTACCCCGATCAAAGCCTCAACGAAGCGTTGCGCGCACTCGGCACTGCGGGTGTTGGTCGCCTACCGGTTGTCGAACGCGCCGATCCGCAACACCTGCTTGGTGTGCTGCGCCGCAATGACATCGTTAATGCCTACCAACTCGGCGCCATACAACGAGATGAACTCGATCAGCGGCTGCAACAGATGCGCGTCAGCAGCCACAGCGGCACGCACCTGCTCGAAGTAACGATTACTGAGACAAGCGCCGCAGTTGGACGAGCTATTCGCGACCTCCACCTGCCACGCCAATCCATCATTACCTCGATCCATCGTGGTGGCCAATCCATCATACCGAATGGTATGATGATCTTACACGCCAATGATCGCTTGACTATCCTGACAAGCCCCGATCAGGAAGAGCAAGTCCGCACCTGCTTTGCCCAACATGTACTCGACGAGACGACGCTACGCTACCACGAACTGACCCTTTCATCGGATGCAGCGGCTATTGGGCGCATGGTGGCGGAATTAGATTTGCCATTCGATGCGTTGATCGTGGCCCTCAATCGAGATGGACAAAGCCAAACCGTTCATGGCCAAACACAACTGAAACCAGGCGACGAACTAACAATTCTCGCCCATGTCAATGACCTGCCAAAGATCATTGAGTGTCTCATTGGAGCAAAAGAAAGCGGAGTTTAACATATGAGGGAGCAGCGCACCGGACAGGTCACGTTTTGCCCTTTGTATTGGCTCCAACATAGTGACACAAGACGATATCACCAGAAACTGCATACTGCAACGTCGGCGTCTGCGGAATATGATGTTCGGCTGACCAAACCTTGACCCGATCAGTCACATAAGCGCTGGCATCACTAACCGTGACAAAGCCCTTTTGAGAAAAGTCGCCTTTGCCTTGCAACGCCTCCAACAGGTAATAAGTAAAGACGCTCTGTTGCTGTTCCGGCCACTCCCATGAGCGCTGGCCCTGCTTGCACGACGCGAAGATCGCCAGCCCCTCAGCTTCGGCAAACACGCGCTGGATGAATTCCGATGACATCAGCGGCGTCGCTTTGCCCATTGCAACACCCGAATGACATGCATCAAGGATGATTACCTTGGCCCGAGCCTGCGACTGGTCGAATAACTGCCGCAAGTCACTCATCGCCAGAGCTGTGTGCTGTAAGGCCGCTAGACGCGCGTCTCGGGGAAGCAAATAACTCTCTCCGCCCCCAGTAGTCCCATGACCGCTAAAGTAAAACACCAGTAAATCGTTTTCGCCGGCTGCCTGTGTCATTGCGGCAAGCGCACCAAGGATATTTGCGCGGGAGGGCGGGCTATCCAGCGTTGCATCGGTCAACAATTGGGCGGTTTGGTAGGAAGGGGCCAGCGCGTTTTGGATTGCAGCCACATCGCCAACACAAACCTTCAAATCGGCAATATAGGGATCATCATAGGCGTTGATGCCAACCAACACCGCCCACGCCTTGCCAGGATTGAGGACTGCTGGTTCTTCCCTATCAACCCGGCTTGCTGTGACAAGCTGACTCAGTGGTGTGGGCAAGCCAAGCGCAGCTCGGTAGACGTTATTGCGAATCTGCACCTGCCCATCGGGCGACTCTGCTGCAATCCCAGACAGATAAAGGCGATAAAAACCCGGCTCAGTCGCCCGGACCGGATCGCCCGCCAGCAATCGTTGCCAAATCTTTGGCTGCGAAGCTGACGGGTTCGTCATATCTTGCAAGACATGTTTGATATTCTTATCGGGCGTTCTAGGATTCAGCAACACGTTCTGCACACACTGATCAACCATCGGCGGTGTAACTGTTTCGATCTGACCCGCATCGATGCGTTGTTCAAGCAATTCACAAATACGCTGTGTCAAATAGGGTTGGCCAGCAATCCAATCATAGATTCGTTCGTGAACCTCCGGATCAACTGGGACGCCTTTTAGATCCAATTTCTTGGTCAACTCAAACGACTCAGCTGGGCTAAAGTCGTGCAGAGCGATCTCCTCGGCAATATTGAACGGCGAGATGGCCGGATCTTTGACCAGCGTCGCCGGATCGGCGACACCTGCGAATACGACCAACAGTTCTCCCACATAAAGATCACGCTGCTGATACAGATCGCGTATGGTCATCAGAAAATCGGCAGAAAAATCAAGGCCAGAGATCCCTTCCACTTCATCGAAAAAGAGCGCCAACTTGAGCGGTGGAAAAGACGAGCGCAATCCAATCTCATCGAGCAGGAAAGCACGAAATTCTTGCTGATCATTCAATGGTGACCGAACACGGGGAATATCGCACACCCAGGCAATCGCCGTTCCCAAATTGCGAAACCAGCGCGCCTGATCCAGATTGCGCATCGTCGCCAGATCGATAAAGCAACAACACCAGCCTTGCGCCTCTAAATGACCCAGAAGACGCTTGAGCAACGAGGTCTTGCCCATTTGGCGCGGTGCAATCGTATAGATCAGCTTGCCCTGATACAACGCCCGGTTAGCTGCATAATCGGCTTGCCGCACGATGTAATGGGGATAATCGAGTCGCAACGCACCACCGGTTGAGAAGAGTGTTGAGTTTTGCACTACCACAATCTACCCTGCAATTCTGGCGGCGCTGTTTCAGGGGCAATATCACCAGCTTGCGCAAATACTTCGCGGCGTAGACTCAACCAGTCGGACAAGCGCGCACTTCGTGCGATAATCAGCGGGAAGGCAGCAACTGCAAACTCGTAGCCGCCCAGGGTGCGTTCGAGAATGTTGCGCAAGTCCACCAAGCGCTCTAACGCCGCATCAACCTGGTTAAGCGTTGCAACGACGCCATAGCGCGAGAGCGCATCGTGTACATCAGTCAGCGTATGAATCCCCCCATCACCTGCCATGATCAGAGCACACAAGTGCTCTAGGGTCGAGGCGCGCGAGAAGTAGGTTTCCAAGAAATCTTTACGAATAAAATCCGGATCTTCAATAACCAGATTTACATCCTCCATCGTGATTCGGCGATGCCGTTGCTGGTGAACACGTCCAATTAAACGACGGCACAGCCGCTGGATCACATTGGGATGACCAGAAGTAAAATCATAGATCCGTCTCACGATGACATCCATATCGTCTAATTCCATTTCCAATTGTTGCATCGGGCGTGTGATTAACTCATCAACTGCGTGGTAATCAAGACAACCGATCAGCATCTCATTGACGAAATTAAATAATGGACTGTCGGAGTCGCGCAACCCATCGCGCAACGTTCGCTCACCGCTCAAAACGACTTGGATTCGTCCGGAATTTGCTCGGGCGCGGAGGGCATTGAAGAGCCGCCAGTTGTTGGTTCGATCGGCTCCAATCAGCTTGTCGACCTCGTCGAGTAAGAGCACGATTGGTCTGTCAGTAGGCAACGCTTTGCGCGGCGAATGGTCCAATACGAGATCGCCGAATGTAAGCTGAACTGATGTACTTAACTCTGGTTTCCAGTTCTCGATAGCCGTACTGAGGAACGCCTCATAGGTTGGCGAAATCGAGCAATCGTGATAGACCGTGCGGAAGCCAACCCCCGGTAGGCGGACGCGATGCAAGCGATTGAGAAGCGATGTTTTTCCAATACGACGTCCCCCGATAACAGCATGCGATGCAACCTGGGCATGTTCGCAGATCGAGCGGAGTTCCGGCTCACGACCAAAAAACATGTGGTCAGGCGTTGAGCCATTGACAACGAAGGGGGCATAGTTCAGAATATTGACCTGGGCCAAAATAGCCCGCCGAAACGCCATGTTAGCGGCTCGGTCACGCATGATGGCTTTCAACTCAGCATGACTCAGTACAACGATGTCACAGGCATGAACTTGGCGCAACTGTGTATCGAGAACCTGCTGGATTCTTTGAGTCTGGTCAGCATGCGCCGGTAAAACCAACAACGCAATGCGCCGCGTTTTTTTAACCAACAGCTCGCGCAGCGCGTCGATGGCATCTTGGTCGAGATCTGGCGTGCGAGAAAAAAAGAGCGGCGCTTTGGGGGGAAAGTTCGGTAAGTCGCCAAACAGACGCTCGACCTGAATTTCAAGCCAACCCATATCGTGGAGGCATGCCACCTGTGTCTGTGCATCATATTTGATATCGAGAGTCTTCACCATACGACCTACTGTTTCCACAATCACAGCCTGGAAATCAATCGAGGGCGACTGGATAGCAGTCCGATCAAGCGCTTGCTCGAACTCGCCAACACGGTCACGCACAACTGCCGGCGTCTGTTCAAGCTCTGTCAAGTATTTATCAACCGTTTCAACAACCGTCCGCACAATATTATCAGTCGGGTTATTGTAGAGGAAAGCGCACTGAATATAATCTTTAATAATTTCCGGAAGCCTGGTCTGCGTAACAAGATAAGGCAAAATAATGACTTGATTGTCCTTCCAACGCTCAAAAGCACATTCGAGTTCATACTGACACCAACGACTGGTGTGATATTCATCGCTAATCAAGGCAATAAAAACATCGCATTCGTTGAGTTCGCGTTTGAGTTCATCCTGCCAAGCCGAGCCAATCCGAAGAGTCGCTTGGTAGTGAAAGAACTGGACGTTAACTGTCTGAAACCCCTTGATCACCTCCATTGCCAGATCGCTCAGCGAGTGCGCGTTGCTGACGAAGACCTTCGCCTGTTTGCGACCTGCACTCAGGAAATAGCGCCGTCCAGCATCGAATGTATCCAGCAATGTGCGCGATTGCTGAAATTTTTGGACGTGCTGCACAATTTCAAGGGCGAGTTCATCCAGCGTCCGCCAGGCTACAAGCGGGTCAATATCGCCGACGACGTAGGAGTCGAGAAATTCGGGCAGGACAACGTCATCACGCTTTGCCCCCGGCTCCAAATGGCAGATCCGAATGGTTGGGATAAACCGGGCATGGATAAAAGTCTGGGCGACGGAGTTGATATACGGCATACGTGCTTCGGCAACAAGCAACTCCATATCGGATAAAGCACGAACAAACTGTTGATCATCGGCTACACGTGTCGAGATAACGCTCGGCATGTAGCCTCCCGCGCGCAAGGCATCCTTGATCAGAGCCATGGTTTCCGGGGTATACGCCGAATTTGCGAGATCGGTGTTAACCAGGATTCCAGCTTTACGGGTGCGTTCTAATCTACGATCAGTGTAGCGTTTGTAATCCCGGACAGTGTAAGCAAACTCTTTTACCCACGAACTGTAGAGTTGCTCTCGCTTGTCAAGAATATCACGGTCGAACACATGCACTTCTTCGGCGGAGCCAAACAAGTTCGCATCAAGACCGCTCTCAACAAAGATCAAGCGCGGTTTATCAGAACGAAAGGCCAGTCGATTTTCGAGTTGGATGTAGGGGGAACACGTCCAAACAACCTGCGGCTGCGGGAGGACGATACTGCCAATAGACTTGACTGTCTCTAAACGCCGGGTAACAATAGCGATAAAGCAGTCGCTATGGCGGATCATTCGCTCTAGATGGGGCACAAAGGTGCGACCAGATTTCGGGTCTACCGTAAAGAAGAAGCCGTGCTCACTGAAGAGCCGCCAGAAGAAAAGATTGATATTTCGATCATCAGCGCGGTAGCTGTGGCTGAAATATGCTTGAATAGCTTGGATTTCGCGTGATGAAGCAAGCGTGGTCATTATGCGCTTCAGTTCCCCCCGGTTGAACAGGCGAGTGCTCTATCAACATATCGGTATCACGCATATGTTCTAAGCGGATTGCGGCTAAATCAATGATCTCGTAAGGAATATTAAGGCCTTGGCAGAGTTCAAGAAAGCTGCGTGTACCACCGATTTGGTTACCAAGTTGCTGTTCATCACAGAGGATCAGGCACTTCAAACTCGAATTACTAGCAGCCGCCACACCAAGAGCAAAGAAGACCAGGGCGCGTTGGTTCGCCTCAAAGTCTTGGTCGCTTTCGTAGTTCCCAGGTTTGACAAAATAAGGAGCGGGGATGGCCTGGCTACACACACCTTCAAAACGCTCTATCCAGCCAGGTCCAGCACTTGCGACAGACTGGAAGATAAAATCTTCACGATCTTCAAACGGCAAGATAACATAGAGCAGAGCGCCATATGCCAACATTTCTTCAGCAAAAATAATATCACCGCCACAAGCCGCCGAGGAAATAGCCGCAGCAGGATTAAGGTATTCAATAGTTTTACGGATTTTCATGCGAACAGCGGGTTCAATATACGGCGGGAAGCGCGGCGCAATACGGTCATTCCTGTCGATCATATGCCCAGCAAACGCAATAATGCAGTTCGACTTCATAGTATCCTTTAACCTCTTGCTCTGGCAAATACAGCTAGAATGGCATCCTAATGGAGATCTGGATTATCGAGCATTAGCAGGGAAAAAGGAGGCGCTCTAGTTACCAATTTTTCAAAGTTAGGGCAAAGAGTGTAACACTGATTTCCTCACCAGAACTCTTTTTATAGATTATACGTTTAGTTGACAAGAACTAAGGTTGCGCTTGCTCCGCCCCTAAA
>JAKSDJ010000201.1 GCA_022360155.1 Chloroflexales bacterium
CACACGAATACGAGGAGCGCACCGATGAAAAAAACAGTCATTGCACTCGGCGTTCTGTTCAGCCTCATGCTGATGCCAGCCGCAGCGTTTGCCCAGGAGTCGTCAGACGGTGGGGGGATTGATCAACGCATCAACTCGATTTTCGAACCAATTTCCAAAGCGGTTGAAAGCGTTGTCTTCTATTCGGTTCCTATCGCGGGAACGGAACTGCCTCTCATTGTGGTCTGGCTAGTTGTGGCGGCGATTTTCTTTACGTTCTATTTTCGGTTCATCAACCTACGGGCCTTTCTCCACGCCTTTCGCCTGATTCGTGGGGACTTCGACGATAAAGAATCGTCGGGCGAGGTGTCGCACTTCCAAGCGCTTGCAACTGCCCTATCTGGGACAGTCGGTCTGGGGAATATCGCTGGCGTGGCGGTGGCGGTGTCGCTTGGCGGCCCCGGCGCAACCCTGTGGATGATTATTGCCGGCTTCTTTGGGATGACTACGAAGTTCGTCGAATGTACGCTTGGCGTGAAGTACCGTAACGAATATCCTGATGGCTCGGTGTCGGGCGGGCCAATGTACTATCTCAGCAAGGGTATGGCGGAAAAGAACATAGCCGGCCTGGGCAAGGTGATGGCGGCGTTCTTTGCAGTCTGCTGCGTTGGCGGGTCGCTTGGCGGCGGCAACATGTTCCAAGTCAACCAGGCGTACAAGCAGTTTGTCAATGTAACCGGCGGCGACAGCAGCTTCTTCGCCGACAAGGGCTGGCTGTTCGGGTTGATCATTGCAGCCATCGTTGCGGCGGTGATTATCGGCGGGATCAAGAGTATTGCCAGAGTCACGGAAAAAGTTGTGCCGTTTATGGCGGTCACCTATATTGCGGCAGGACTTGTGATCATTTTCGCCAATATCACCCTGGTGCCAGCCGCATTCGGCGCGATCGTACAGGGCGCATTCACGCCGGAAGGCATTACCGGCGGCTTCATCGGCGTGCTGATCCAGGGCTTCCGTCGCTCGGCCTTCTCGAACGAAGCCGGCATTGGCTCGGCGGCGATTGCGCACTCCGCAGTGAAGACCAAAGAGCCTATCACCGAAGGGATTGTGGCTTTGTACGAGCCGATGATCGACACAATCATTATTTGCACAATGACCGCCTTGGTGATTGTCATTACCGGAACCTATACGAACGCGACCGAAGCGCTTGATGGCGTGCAGCTCACGTCCGCAGCGTTTGCCCAGAATATCTCTTGGTTCCCGTACGTGTTGTCGCTGGCGGTGGTGCTGTTCGCCTTCTCCACGATGTTGTCGTGGTCGTACTACGGCCTGAAGTGCTGGACCTACCTGCTGGGCGAGGGCCAGATCAAAGAGCTCGTCTTCAAGGCGATCTTCTGTATCTTCATTGTGATCGGTGCGACGATGAGCCTCGACGCAGTGATCGGTTTCTCTGACGCAATGTTGTTTGCAATGTCGGTGCCAAACATTATCGGTCTGTATTTCCTGGCGCCGGTGGTGAAGCGTGCGCTGGACAGCTATTGGGCGCGCGTGGTCAATGGCGAGATCGCAAGTACGCGGAATGTGCAAAAAGCCCGCAAAGTGCAAGCCTGATTGGATCAGCGTAGGTTGTTGTCAGGGCTGCGTCAACGTCCTGCAATGGCACGCATATGGCGCAAATGGGCGCACGATTGCCGCAGATCAGCCATTATCTGCGGCAATCGCACCATTGATCTGCGGCTGATATTCCACATTGACGTAGCCCTGGGCTACTGTTTGATCATGGAGCGTAGAACGTTGATCATTCGCCTGGGTTGGGCGACTCCGCCGTCTAACGGACTGTATGTTGCTTGCCGCAGCGTGCTACAAGTAGCATGAACGGGGGCCCAGGGCTTGCAGAGGTTACTCCGCATCATCACGTCCAGCTTCGACTTCCAGAGCATCGCGCAATAATTGATCGGTCGTCACCTTGAACACGAGCGCCACCCGCAAGACCAGCTCGACCGTCGGTTTGTTCTTGCCCATTTCAATCCCATGAATGTAGCCGTAGCCGGTATACCCCAGCGCACTGGTCAATTCGCGCACTGTCATCCCGCGTTGGGTCCGCAGGGTACGAAACTTTTCCCCAAAACGGCGAATGGCTGGATACTCCGGCATCTTGACAGCACTACCGTCCTATGTCATGCTTGTACCGTAATACGGTACAAGCAATATTGACAGCGCCCCGCACGCTCGTGCAATCAGCCGCAGGGTCGGCGCCGGCGGATTCGCGCCGGCGCACGGCTATTGTAGCAGGCAATAGCTGCGCCGTTGCATTCCCGTCTTCACGCGGGCGCTGCCCGCAGGAGGCTTAGCTTGTATTCCTTCCAACCAATTCCGGTTGCCACGTACCAATGCCGTTCCGCCGTACGGACGGTTCCATCCGCGAGCAGGACGGTGGCGATACATTTCCTCTTTGGCCACTGGCTGCCTCCGTACAATTTGCGGAGACGCGCGCTGGCGCAGATGCTGCGATTGATCGCGATCTTTTCGACCCCGGTGATGTTGCACATGATTGCAAAGGGCCTACATCCTCACTGCTCCAGCACATCACCCTGTAAGCTACGATCGTCGTGGCCTGGCAGCATTGTACCACGTCTGTGGCAGAGCGAGAGTTGGCGCGAGCCAAGGTGAGTCAAGGTTTCCAGAAGAAGGTTACGGAGGCAACGCGATGGCGAACGAAGCATCTTCTGACCAGGTTAATACTACAACGAGACTTCATACTGCACCTCATCGGAATGGGATCTTTCGATGTCACCCTGAGCGAAGCGAAGGGTCTTGCAACCTTTGGCAACGAGATTCTTCACTTCGTTCAGAACGACATGTCTCGTTGTAGTATTAACCAGCATATTGCATCGTTCCTTGGCGCTGGAAGCATACTGTTGGTGTTGCCCTCGCTGTATGGCGCGTATTTTCTACTATTTTCCGACGTTACGTTACAGGCAATTGCCATTGTGCTCATCTTTCTTGTCGGGTGTGTGCTTTGTGCGGGGTATGTGCAACTGGCGCGTAACCGATCGTTTTGGCTGTGGCCATGGCAGGTTTGGCTTGGCACTATTCTCTACAACGCCATACTGCTCGCTCTCCTCACATTCAGCTTCGTTCAATCTGGTCTGTGGTGCGTTACCCTTTGGCAGCTAGGCGCAGTGAGCCTAGCTAGCATTGTCCTCTATCGCGATCACAGGCGGATTGGGGTGCGCTAGAGACGCATGACATTCAGCCTGTCATTCGCTGCCAAGGCGCGCGGTTCAGGCTATTGCTACTGTTGGAGCTCGGAAAAACGGAGCATAACGTAGTTCGCAGTTGGTACACGAAATGATATAATTCAGTGGGTATGAATGGAGTAACCACGGCAGTGAGACCATGGCGGAACACCCGAACAAACATATCCGGGCGGCAGTCGCATACGCTATTGCACACGGTTGGACTTTGCGGAAGTCAGGGGCGCGGGCTCACATCTGGGGACGTTTGTACTGCCCGCTGGGAACGCGCGACGGTTGTGCGAAAGCCGTTTACTCCACACCGAAAAGCCCTGAGGACCATGCACAGGATCTGCGCCGAGCTGTAGAGCGTGCCGCCACGGCTCGTAGACACGACATTGGAAAGGTGCTATGCGATGACGAAATACGAATTTACGTTTATTCTAAAGGGGCCGCTTGAGCTTACCGAAGACATCGCGGACGATCTTTTTGAAGCCGGTTGCGATGATGGAACGCCTGGCACATGCGAAGGGGCGTTTTCAATTGACTTCCATCGTGAGGCCGAGTCCTTAGAGCAAGCAATTCGATCAGCGATCGGGAACGTTAAAGCGGCGGGGTACCAAGTAGAGCGCGTGGAGATTGCGCCAGAGGCAATGCCGCAGCCTGCATAAATTCAGGGTGCAACATGAAAAGTTCGTGGACAGGCGAACGAGTTACGCATCACCCGCCGCCGGGGCATGTTGTACAACAATACCCAATCGCCCGTTAGAGGCGGATCGCGCTCTACGCCCGGTTAGGCAGCGTGCCGTCGAACAACACATACCAATACAACGCGACCTCGTCCGTTTCGCTGTTTATGCCTTTGTAGAGATATTTGTCAACCCCGCCTAGGCGAAACCCGCAACGCTCATACAACATGCAGGCGCCCACATTGTTGTTTTGCGTTTCCAGCATAATCCCGGCTAGATTGCGTTCTTGCGCCCACTGCCTCGCCTGTACAATCAGTGCTTTGCCAACTCCCTGCCGTCTGAATTTCACATCTACGGTAATATCCTCGACATAGGCGTACTTGTTCCAGTTCGTGCGCAGAATGATTTGTCCCGCTAGCTGCCCATCAACTGGGCCAAGAAGACAATCTTATCCGGGTCATCAATGTAGGCGGTATAGTCAATCTCATCATATGCATACCGCTTCTTGGTACACGGTATTTTCACAACCTGATAGCGGATGTTATCCTCTTCAACAGACACTGCAAGTTTGGCATCAATACTGAACTCGCCATCGCACGTATTCACATCCTGTACATTGGCGGCGTTGATTGCTTCGATAATTATTCCCATGGCATCACCTTGTGGTTATGTGCATCACCAACTGCCGAGGCGCGCTGCAATGCGCCGTTCGGCGGCGCACACCACTGCGCTACGCCCGCAACGGGCTGAGCATGATCACGGGGAGCTTCCGCGCCGGCGAGCGCCGTTGATAGGCTTCGTACCCGGGGTAGATCTCGGTCACTCGTCTCCAACAGTCATCGCGCTCCGCTCCTTCGACCTCTTGGGCAAGATATGTTTCGGTGCGGTTGCGATACGTAACCGTCGCCTCGGGATGCGCCTTGAGGTTGTGATACCAGGCTGGATGGCGCGGGCGGCCCCAGTTCGAGGCGACCACCAGAATGCTTTCGCCGGCTGGTATGGCGTGCAGAAGCGTCGAACGAGACTCGCCGGTCCTTGCGCCAACCGTAGTGAGGGTGACGATGGAAACGCCGCCAAGGAGGCCTGTGAGTGTGGCCTGACCGTCAGAGAGGGCGAGGGTGATCCGGTCGATCACATGGAGTCTGGGGGACAAGAGCCAGATCCCGGCGCGCGACGCGGTGATTTTCCGCATTGACCGGTAGAACGAGCCGGTGCGAGGCTGGTCAATCAGCACGACATCCTCCTGAGCCGCCCGGTTGCGGCCTTTGTGCTCGGCGCCCGCCAAGGGGCGTTGTTGAACGTTCCGCTGACTGGGAGTGCGACTTCGATACAGCCCGGGGGCGAATTTGCGTTTCATATTTCGATTCAGGTCAGGTCAGTGCTTGGTCTCCATGCGCTTGTTCGGTTTTCCGCCGCATCCGGGCATGAAGTTCGTGTTCGTCGCCGTCCCGACAATCTTCCCAATCGATCAAGTCGAGAAATGCCTCTCCGACCTCGATCAGTCGCCACGTTTCGATATCCTGGATGAATGCGCCCGTAATGCCAAGCAGATTCAAAACATCCTTGTTCAGGGCTTCCGGAGCTTGACGTAGCCCGTTCAGCACAGAATTGATTGTATCGATAATGATCTGCTTACCCTTCTCGGTTGACACATCGTCGTTAAGATCAATCGGGATGCATCCGTTGAAGTAGCCCCGCGAGGCGATCAGCCACTGATCGCGAATGCGGCGAGTCTGCGAATCATCCTCCGTTGGCTCTTCGATATGCAAGGCGACAAGGCGCATCCAAAGCTCCAAGATACTGTCACGCATCCAGAAGCCTTGTTCGTTCACTTCGATATACGACGTGCCCATTGTTCTAACCCCAAACATTAGACGATTACAGATCAAATGGCACATGCAACCAGGTGCATTTGACGCGCTCTTGCCCCAGGCTGCCGCAGCGCGGTTCACACACCTACCCCAACCCGCTAGGGCACGTGCAGCCACGCCGTGTCATAATTATCCCCCTGATGCGCGGTCAGCTGTTGGAGGTTCGTACCATCGGCATTGACCCGGTAAATATCCGTGTTTTCGCCTGGCTTGGACAGTGCAAAGGTTAGATAGCGGCTGTCCGGCGACCACGCCGGATCATTGGGTACGCCCTGCAGCTGCACAATTCGGGTGAGTTGGCTGCCATCTGGCTTCACGGTGTAGATCGCAGTCCCTGCGGTCTCGCTCACTGCGCGGAATGCAATTGTGGAACCGTCGGGCGACCAGTCTGCTCGTGAGTGGGATTGGTCCGGCGTAAAGGTCACGCGCTGCAGATCGGTCCCGTTCGCACGGACCACAAAGAGCTGATTCCGTTGGCTATCGGGCGGTTTGCTGCTAAAGACCAGTCGGGTGCTATCCGGCGACCACGCAAAATCAAAGACCCCTTTAGCGCGCTGACAGGTGAGGCAGCGTTCGTGCGCCCCGTCTGGATCGATCAGGGCGAGGTGCGTCCCATCTTTCAAGAACGCCAGCCGGCGTCCATTGGGCGCGGGCAGCACCCGCGCGTTATTGCCGAACGGGGTGCGGAGCATCGTTTGCGCCGAGCCGTCCAGATTGGTCACATACAGTTTGTAATCGCCCGAAAAGCTGGACCCGAAAACCACTTGCCGCCGATCCTGC
>JAKSDJ010000636.1 GCA_022360155.1 Chloroflexales bacterium
AAATCAAGCATGGTGTTCAACGCGGCTTGTACCGCCGCCGAGTCGTGCTCAGGTGTTACCGGAGCGACGCTTATGCCCTGCGCCGCGATCTGGTCAAGCCGCGCCGCGATCCGGTCGAGCCGCGCCAGCAGCGCCGAGCGATCAAGCCCCTCGACAATCAGCCGGCGCAGCTCCGCACTCGCATCAGCAGCCGGCGGTAAACCCGCAAGATACGCGCGAATGCGTTGACTCCGCGGGTCGGCCTGCGGCAACGCAAGTGAATGCGGTTTCGACCGTGCCATCTCAGCCTCTCGCGGTCCGGTTGGGACGAAGTTCCTGCATGGCCGCCTGTTTAAACCCCCAGGCGCCGGCCAGTTGCGGCGAAGGACACGCCGGCTGGGCCAGTTGCGGGAATACCGCTGCGAGCGATGCCGCGACCATCTGCGCGCCCCCGCCGCCCAGCACAAGCGCTGCGAGATCACGTCCGCCACTCGGCCAGAGCGTCCGACCCGCGCTCAGAATCGGGGCCAACGTGCGATCCAGCGCTTCCTGCGTGCCGGCAGGGAGCGCCCGTGCTGTTCCATCCACCAGCACGTAGCCGCGCCGAAGAGCGCTGTCGATTTCATGGGGAGACAGTTCCAACTGATACTGTCGGCTGATCAAGCGTTGCATGTCATGCAACGCCTGGAACATCCCTCCGGGCTGGCTGATGCCGCCAACGTAGCGCGCATCGACAAACGAGGCGATATTAAAATCCCGGTATCCTATGTCGATAATGCCGATCTTGCCATGGGTGCGTGCAACGTTGACGCCCCCGCTTTCAATCACCCAGGCATAGAACACGCCGGCGGCTTCCGGGGCAATCTTGACCGTCACCGCCGCCCAGGGCGCCGCCGCTTGAAGGATGGCGTCCTCCAGCGCGCCCCGCGCGGTCAGATCGGGGTACCAGGATGCGGGCATCCCGGTGCGGATCAGGAGATGGCGCCCGCGGTCGGGCAGCAGCCGATCCAGGGCGGCGCGCACCAGCACCCGATAGGAGGGATGGGCGTAGCGACTCCGATCCAGAATCGAACTGATGCGCCGGGGGGCGAACGTCTGGGCCTCCTCCCCGACCAGCCAGTCGCCAGCGCCATTGACCCGCACCGGATGCACGGTATTCGCTCCCGAAACCGTGCTCACGTAATCGCTGGCTGGCGCGGGCGCCGCCAGCGCAGGAAAGACCACCGACCGATCGATACTGACGGCTTTGACATAGCCGTGACCAACAATCAACCCAACCGGTTGCATCGCTTTCTCCTGTCAAGCATCGGATTGCGTGTCTTGTGCGCGTGAACAAGGTGTTTTCCGATACTCATCGTTCTGTCTCCTGGGTCCGACGGTCCGTCCCGACCCGGCCCGCCGTCGCCCGGCGGGTCGTGATAATCCGGTGCAGCACCGCGCCGAGGTGCGCGGCACTCACGATGGCGGTGCGCCCGTCCGCCAGGATGAGCGCCAGGCGTCTGCTGGCGATGTGCTGTATGCGGATCATAAATGCGTGCCTTCAGGCGCGGAGGCCCGCGCCAGGGAACGTGGCGTATGCGCCCGCGCCGCGCGGGATGCCGCCGGCGCGGCGCCATGGGGCGCACGCTGGCATCATCGCGGTACGCATGCTGATTCGTGGTCGGCTGTTCGGCCTGGTCGAGCAACAGATGTTGCCGGCGGTTTGTGAACATCGGTCGTCCTCCTTGCTCTGTTGGTCTGCTGGCCCGCGCCAGGGCGCGCCCTGGCGCGGGCGTCGCGCGTTGACCGCTGCACCCGGTTTGGTGTCCGGTTAACAAATCTCAGCGGTCTGGTATGATAGAGGGCGAAGCTACCCGCCAGTTGGCGCTGGCGCGTAGGCTTCGTCCTACAGCCCTCCGGTTCGTGGACTCTTCACGTGGGTGCGAACCGGAGGGCTAGCCTATCCTCAGTTACAAACAGTTCTTCTGGGTTTACGTTTAAGGCTTTCGAGACAAGCCACCATACACGCTTGTTGATTGTCTGCGTGTTGTTGCGCACAAACGCCAATACGGTGTTGTACTGTGGCGGTGTTTCCCCTAATTCCTTACACACCTTTTCGATCTTCTGATACAGCGTGTAGTTTGTTTCGCCCCTCTCATCCAGAAGTTCGTGCGTTCGATTCCGTAGCATCGCAAAACCCTTCTGCCTAAACATGGTACTTCCCTATTGTAGCGCGAAAAACGGTATATGTCAATATATTGCTATATGGCTAAAACGTTATATCAAATTATTGACATAGCGCCATATCAATGCTATACTACTCTCAACAAACAAATGCCCGCCCCGCGATGACAGCGCGAGACGGGCCAGCACCAAAGGAGCGACACGATGAACAGCATTACCGTTTTGGCGAACGCACAGTGCTTCTTTTTTGACGGCAATTATGAAACACTTGAGGACGCGATCCACGCGGAAGTAGCGGCGCTCAACCTACCGCACAAAGAGGCGGAACGGCTTATTGAGGACGCGATTGCGGACATTCCCGATTTGGAGAGCGAGGCGTAGGCGACGAGGAATAACACAGCGGGCGCTGCTGGTGTCAACAGCAACGCCCCGATACCACAAGAAAGAAGGCTTCTTATGGCACCCGCGCATTCTACCACACGCTATCTCTGTAACGCATGCACGATCGGCGTGATGACGCCACATGTGACACCCGCGGGCGAAGCGATCTACGAGTGCCGCTCGTGCAACCACT
This sequence comes from Chloroflexales bacterium, assembly GCA_022360155.1. Classification (GTDB taxonomy): domain Bacteria; phylum Chloroflexota; class Chloroflexia; order Chloroflexales; family Chloroflexaceae; genus JAKSDJ01. The sequence goes on from JAKSDJ010000636.1 coordinate 2,717, forward strand.
GCGGCCAAGCCGCCATTGTCGA
>JAKSDJ010000927.1 GCA_022360155.1 Chloroflexales bacterium
CGGTTTGCCGACCTGCTGCGCCAAAATGACAGACTGATCGCTGGCTGGATCACTCTCGATGAAGGCAAGCCTCAGGCTGAGGCCTTGGCTGAGGTCCGCGCCTCAGCTGACCACGTCGACTGGCACGCCGAGGAATGTCGGCGCATTTATGGGCGCATCATTCCATCGCGCAGCCCGGGGGTACAGCAGCTTGTCGTGCGCGAACCGATAGGCGTCTGCCTTGCCATCACGCCTTGGAATTTTCCGCTGAGCCAAGCGGTACGCAAGGTCGCGGCGGCGCTTGCGTCAGGTTGCACGATGATCTTAAAAGCCCCGGCAGAGGCTCCGGCGGGTTGCATGGCAATTGCTCGCTATCTGCTGGATGCAGGATTGCCCGAAGGCTGTCTGAACCTTGTCTGGGGTAATGCGGCCTTCATTTCGGAAACTCTAATTGCGCGCCCCGAGGTGCGCAAAATCACCTTCACCGGTTCGGTCGAGGTGGGCAAGCATCTGGCAGAATTGGCTGGCCGCCATATGAAGCGGGCGACGATGGAACTCGGCGGTCACGCGCCCGTATTGGTGTTCGACGACGCCGATGCCACGGCCGCGGCGCGCGCCTTGGCGGTCAACAAGCTGCGCAATGCAGGCCAGGTGTGCATCGCCCCAACCCGGTTTTACGTACAACAAGGCATCTACGATCGATTTCTGTCCGAACTAGTTTCAGCATTTGAGAGCGTAAAGGTGGGCGCTGGTTTAGCCGAAGGCACGCAGATGGGACCATTGTGTCATCGCGGACGCGTGAATGCGATGGAAAAGCTCGTCGAGGATGCCCGCGAAAACGGTGCACGGGTGTTGACGGGAGGCAAAAGGGTTGGGAATCATGGTAGCTTCTATGCCCCGACAGTCGTCGATACGCCCAACGACGACATCGACTTGATGCGCGAAGAACCCTTCGGCCCGATTGCTGTCGTCTCGTCTTTTCGTGACATAGAGGACGGACTGTCGCGGGCCAACGGGCTACCCTTCGGGCTGGCGTCCTATGTCTTTACCAATTCGTTAGAGCGTGCAGATAAAGCAGCTGCGGGTTTGCAGGCAGGTATGGTAAGCATCAACCAGTTCGGCCTGGCTCTGCCCGAGACTCCGTTTGGCGGCGTAAGAGACAGCGGCTATGGGACTGAAGGCGGGACAGAAACCTTCGAAGGCTATCTCAATACCAAATTTATCTCGCGCAATCGAGCGCCAGTGCTGTGAGGATGCCCATGCCTGTTGAATTAAGCTTCTCAAATGACGCAGCAATTCTGACCATAGACAATTCGCCGCTTAACCTAATCAACGCGGAGGTTCGGGCTGGAATACAACACTGTATCTTCAAAGTCCTCGAAACTGGGGCTACCAGGCTGATTATCACCGGCACAGGAACGACCTTCGTCGCGGGCGCGGATGCGAAGGAATTCGGTAAGTTGCCTGTTGATCCACAACTAAATGATGTGCTGATGCAACTTGCACACCTCCCGATTCCTACTATCGCAGCAATCAACGGGGCTGCGCTTGGTGGGGGACTAGAGATTGCTCTGGCTTGCTGCTATCGCATCGCCTCAACTTCTGCCAAACTGGGCTTGCCAGAGGTAAACTTGGGGATCGTGCCTGGCGCAGGGGGAACCCAAAGACTGCCGCGACTTATCGGTATTGAAGCTGCGCTTGACATGATTGTCACCGGGAAGGCTGTTTCCGCCGAGCAGGCACTGAAAATGGGACTGATCCAGCTGCTAGCCGATGACCCGCTTGGCGCGGCCATAGCTCTCGATGACGATGTACTTGAGGCGGCACAGGCACCCGACAATCTTCCTTCACCAAAGCCAAACCACGTCGCAGCGGAAGTCGCCCGAGCGCATGTAGCGCGGCGTATGCCTGGCCAGAATGCCCCGCAGGTTGCGGTGAACCTAGTCGCGACCAGTGCGACGACGCCGCTGCACGACGCACTAGCCAGCGAGCGCTCTGCGTTTTTGGACCTTCGTACCTCGGATCAGGCGCGGGCCCTTAGGCACGTTTTCTTCACCGAGCGTACCGCAACCAACAAGGGGCGCGCCTACCCCCGACCTTCCCGAGATGCTGAAACCGCCATCGTGGTCGGTGGTGGCAATATGGGCGCAGCTATTGCGTACACGCTGGCGACCGCAGGGATCTCGGTGACTGTCGTCGAACGTAGTGCCTCGTCCGCCGAGTGGGCCAGTAAAAACCTGCAAAAGCTGATTGATCAGGGTATCAGTCGCGGTATTCTGTCCGTCGATGCGGCAAAGACGGTTGAAGACCGGCTGGTTACGGTCTCAGGCTATGACGCTCTGCCACCAACCGATCTAGCAATCGAGGCGGCCTTCGAGGATTTTGCGGTTAAGACCGCGATCCTGACCGAACTCGAAGGCGCACTGCCACCCGAGACCATCATTGCCACAAACACATCCTATCTCGATGTAAATCGGCTCTCTGATGGGTTGAAACACCCGGCACGCTTTGTAGGGATGCATTTCTTCAGTCCTGCGCATATTATGAAACTTCTGGAAGTCGTCAGGAGCGACCGAACGTCAGACGGAACATTAGGTGCAGCACTTGTGCTGGCGCACAGGCTTGGTAAAATCCCGGTACTGTCTGGTGTTTGCGATGGCTTCATCGGAAACCGAATTTTGTCGAGCTACCGTCGCGCCGCTAATCGCCTTCTGGTGGAGGGGGCTAATGTCGACGAGATCGACGCGGCTATGCGCGGATTCGGTATGGCGATGGGTCCATATGCTGCACAGGACATGTCGGGGCTGGACATCGCCTACGCGAATATCCGTCGCAAGGCAGTTGCCGAAGGGAACTGCTGTGGTCACGTGCCCTTGGTCGAGCGGCTGGTCGAAAAGCACAAACGCCTAGGACGCAAATCGGGCGCCGGATGGTACGACTATGGGCCAGACGGCAAACCCTCACATTCGGAGCTGGTCGCTAGCGAAATACTCCGTGTCTCAGAAGAAATGAACTTCACTCGCCGCGAGTTCTCAGCTGACGAAATCGTAGAAAGGCTCTTGCTCACAATGGTGGCGGAAGCCTGCGATATCCTTGACGAAGGCGTAGCAGAAAAACCGCAAGACATCGACCTAGTAATGATTCACGGCTACGGATTTCCCCGCTGGCGGGGAGGCCTGATGCACCACGCCAAAAATATCGGCAAGGATCGGTTGACCGCGCTCTTCAGCGCGCATGTCAAAGAGGATCCTTGCGGCTGGAGGGTGCCTCGTTATTTAGAAAGAGTTTTCGCGACCGGGGAGGAACATGTCAGCATGTTTCCCACGATCACCGGCAGATAAGTTGTCTTTCTGTGGTAGAGGGAGTCTGTTTTGCAAATGGGGTGATGGCCGTGGTTGCCCTTTCCCCGGATAAACTTATCCCACAGCTTCCGTAACGGGTATGCCGAGTGCAGTGTATCCGTTCAGGACGGCGATGCGGACTGGGAGTGCCGCGACCTGACGGTCAAAGTCCCGCGCTATAAGGCGATGCCCCAGCGACATGACACAGTTCATTTTCGTCTCGACACTGCTTCGGCGGTGGTATCCGCTCCATCGTCGCCAGAGCGCGCGAGCCAGGCACTTCGCCGCGCGCAGGGCCTCGTTTCGCGCCACGGCTCCGGCGGTGATGGTCTTCCATGGCTTTGCGTTCTTGCGTGGCGGGATAACGGCGTGGGCACCACGGTCAGCAATTGCGTCGTGGCATTTCCGTGTGTCGTAGGCACCGTCAGCCATGACACTGCCGATCTACTGGTCCGCCGGGATCTGGTTGAGGAGGTCGGGTAAAACCCATGCATCGCCGATGTGGCTCCCTGTGACCTCGTCACTGCGCGAACCTCCAGTGTTTCCTCGTCAACCCCGAGATGGATCTCGGTCCAGACGCGCCGTTTGGGTCCACCATGCTTGCGGGCGTGCCACTCGCCTTCGCCCGCGACTTTGATACGCGTGCTGACAGCAGGTGCAGCGGCCCCTTGGAGCCGCGATTCGAGATGTTCACGGCCAGGGTCTTCTGACGCCGGGACAGGGTGCTGAAGTCGGGCACAGTCCGGACGAGACCAACCAGCTGCAGCAGGCTCTAGACGAACCCAGTCGTCTACCGGAGCGCCATGCCGAATAACACCTTCATGGAAAGGCAGGTCTGGCTGGAGGCATCGCTGTAGGTCTGCTGCCGGCCACGACTGCCTATCGGCGCGGCCTCCCAGCTCATTTCGGGGTCGAACCAGATTGCCAGAGCGCCCCGGCGCTTGAGCGCTTCATTGTAGGCTCGCAAGTTCCTGGTGTTGTAGGTCGGGGGTGCAGTCTGCTCATGCACCCCGGCTACCAAGCCGGGTTCATAAGATGGATCCCGCACGGAATTTGTTCAACAGAGCCTAGTAGCAGGCATATCTGCCTCACGACAGGCTGAGCAAGATCATACAATTTCCAAAGCAGGTATGTTCAATACACGGTGCATTCTTCGCCCTTACTCTGAGATCATTGGCGTACGCCTCAGACCGTTTGACGCCTCCGAGATTGGCGACGTCAGGTGGTGGCTTTGCCAAATGTTACTCTTGGGAGGATAAATATGGAAATCAGTAGAGAAGCGGATACGCTGCGGGCGCTTTATCAGAATTGGACCGATCAGATGGTCGAGAACCCAGACCTGACGATCGCGAACCTGCGCAGCATGTTCGATGAATGGGGGCAGCCCGCACTAGAGCCGGA
>JAKSDJ010001044.1 GCA_022360155.1 Chloroflexales bacterium
CGCTGATTCGCGAGACCGATTCCAGCTCTGCAGATGGCCGCGGCGTCCGGCGGGTGGGTTGGCAATTTGGCCAGGAACTCTATCCGACCAACCTCTACGGCGAGATCCTGCGGGTTAAAGGCGTCGCCTCTATCGCGAGTCTTGAAGTCTACGTCAACAACCGCCCGCATGAAGGGCTGAACAAAGCGGTGGAAGTACCGCTGGACGGCTTGATTTATGGCGTTGATCACGCGATTACCGTCATACCTACGCAAGATCTGTGAGTGCATTATGCGACCATCAGAACCTACATCATGGCTGCTGAATGGGCACATCGGCTGGCGTACAGCGACCGCTGATCGGGTGAGCGTGGGCGCCGATGCGGGCATCCGCCTGGCGGCTGACCCAGCCGGGCCGCTTGCGTTGGCCAGCGCCGACGGGAGTCTCGGCGGGTTGACGCTGCCCCGTGGCATGGCCCTCGACGACAGCGGCATATTGTATCTGCTGGGCTTGGACGAGCCATGGATCAAGCGCTTCGATCCGGCTACGCACAGCTTTGTGCTCCTGCCCACGATCGGTGCGCAAGGCCAGGAGATCCGCCAGTTCCGCCAACCCAGGAATATTGCCATCGCCGGTCGCAACCTCTATGTGGCCGATACGGGCAATCGCCGGGTGCAGGTGTTTGATCGAGACAGCCTTAATCTGCGCCATGTGTGGCAACTTAAAGAAGATACATATCAGGGAGAGCCAATCAGTGATCTCGATACAGGGAAGGTGTCACATATCTTTCTGCTCGAACTCGGTGATTTTGCCGTCAGGCTGCGGCGCCGCCTGAGGCCGCTGGCAGACTATATCTCTAGCCAGTTGGCGCCTGAAACGCGCCAACTGGTTGATACCTATGACCCGTCGCAACCACCATCGGCAGAGTTGCGCGCCATGTTAACTGAAGACATGGATCGGTTAGTGCGCGACGTATCGCTGTATACGGAAGAGCGCTTTCGCACAATGAGGCTGACGATAGAAACCAGGAAGCTCATCGAACAGAACCCGCAGGGTGACGATCGGCTACGCCTCAACAAGCGCTTGCTCGAAGAAGCCTATCCCAATGAGATTGCGACACGCCTGTGGTATCCCGTCGATGTGACCACACAGGCTGGTGTCGCTTACCTCTTGGACCGGCGTTACGGTCGAGTCTATCGCCATAATCCCGGCGCTGATCCGCACAAGCTGGTGGTCAACCGGCCGAACGCCGCCAACCGCTGGAGCCGGGTTCTTGTTGATCGCCAGGGCGACATCTACCTGTTGGGCGAAGCCGACGGAACTGCATGGATAGAGATCTACGATCAAAACGGAAGATACCAGCGGAAGGTCGTGGATGCGGGCAATATCCGCGACCAATTCGACGCCCCGCCCATACGCCTCGATCACAAGCAACGCTTCTGTTTGCCCGCGAGCCTGGCCCGTCTGTGCGACCGACGTGTCCCCGCAGCCCCGCCGCCAGAGAAGCCCCTAGTGCTCTGTGCGCCGACGCAGATGTCACCTGTGACTCATTCGCCGCTCCTGAGTACAGCCGATTTCGCCAACCTGCCGGACATGGTCGTTCGGCTGACTCAACGGAGTGATCCGGTCTCGCGGTATCTCTACGGGCGATTGTCGGCGGGTACGCTCAAGCGATTGGAACAGTATAAACGCGCTAGTCTATCGCTTGCGGAGCTTGAGCGTGCATTACTTGATGATCTCAACTGCATGCTGCAGGCTGGCCCGCTCTATACCGAGCCGGTATTTGCGCAGCTTGACTTAACGGATGCAGTGCGGGCTCTGATCGCCCAAAAGCCGCACGGTACAGCGCTTATCCGCCTCAACCGCTTGCTGATCGAGGCGGCCTACCCTGGCGCATTCAAGCACCACGAGACAAGCACGCTGAAAACGCTCACCTTTAGCCGGGCCGGCCAGCATGTCGCTGTCAATCCAACAGAACCAAGCGGGCCATACGTGTATGTACGCGAGGGGTTCTGGTTCAGTCAGGAGCTTGACAGCCAGATCTATGGCTGCCAGTGGCGCCGGATCGAACTCGATTTGCTAGATCTGCCGGTCGGATCTCAGGTTGTAGTCAGTACCTATACCGATAGTCAACTCCGTTCCGCCGATGATATCGCTCGGCTGCCCGATCATCTCTGGAATACTAGCTATGTCATCTCAGGGCCAATGCAAGCGCCCAGCCAACTCGATGCGTCCCCTCAGCACGATGAGTTTTTGGTGCAAAGCCGAGAGGGACAGTATTTGTGGCTCAAGCTGCGCCTGACCGGCGAGGGGTACGCGACACCAGCGGCAGGATCGCTCCGGGTGACGTACCCGCGCGAGTCCTATCTCACCTATCTGCCGGCGGTCTACGCAGCCGATGACGAGAGCCGCTGGTTTTTGGAACGCTTTTTGTCGATCTTCCAGACCGAGTGGGACGAACTCGAACGTCGCATCGAGGATATCGCGATCTATTTCGACCCGCAGGCTGTCCCTGCAGGTGAACAGGGTGAGTTCCTAGCCTACCTCGCCAGTTTGTTGGCCTTGCCTTTGGAAGGGTCTTGGAACAATGAGCAAAAGCGCAATCTTCTGAAGGCGACGCCGCGCATCTATCCACAGCGGGGAACGATCAACGGGCTGCGTGCATACCTGCAGGTGTATCTGCAAAACATAACCGGTCTGACGCCGTCAGACCAGCAGATGATGCCCGTGGAGCACTCGGGCGAACTTCAGGATTGGCGGGGATATCCCCAAATCGTTGAGGGCTTTCGCGAGCGACAACGTCTGCTCCTTTCCGTTGCGGAACTGGCCGATCTTGGGCAGGGCGCGCCACTTTGGGGCGCGGGGCGGCTTGGCCGCTTGCAGCTCGATGTGTATGCCCGTGAGGGCGAGGTCCGGCTGGTCTCGACCGGTGATCCGGAGCGGGATGTCTTTCACGAGTATGCGCATCGGTTCCGGGTCTTTCTCCCCGGGGCCTGGGTCCGCACCGCCGATGCTGAGCGGATGGTACGGCGGGCCTTAGACTCCGAGAAGCCGGCCCATACGCGCTACGACCTCTGTCTGGTCGAGCCGCGTTTCCGTGTCGGCGTCCAATCAACGGTCGGGCTTGATACAATCATCGGCGGGTATCCAGTTGCCCGCCTGGCGCGCCAGTATGACGACGAGGAAGCGCCTAGTCGTATGCCGCGCAACTGCCTCGGCTACGACACCATTTTAGCCGGGCGGACAACTGGGGCGGGCGGCCTGCCGATTACGGCGCACACCCGAGTGGGGATTGATACGCTGTTGACCTGAATCATAGAGGAACGCGCTATGGGTACAAAACAAGTTGACCAGAACACAGAGCAGACTGTAAAGCTAGACGCTATGCCTTGCGGGTATATCGCGACCAAGCGTCAGCGCTATTTTACCGGCAAATACATGAGTGCGCAGGACTTTGCCGACGAGCAACGCTACCACCTCAGTCGCCATCGCCTGCATAACCGCATCCTCCACGGCTGGGGCGTTGTCTGTGGACTACGGGTGAAACGGCATCCCAACCCGGACTGCAAGCATTGGGCGGTGGTGCGTGCGGGCATTGCCATCGATTGCTGCGGTCGCGAGCTTATCCTGCACCAGGATACAGCCATCGATCTTTCAGAATATTTCCCCGAGCCACCGGCGGCGGCGGCGCAGCAACAGAGTCAACCGGAGGAGAGACCGCAAGATAACTGGCTGGTGCTTGGCCTGCGGTACGTTGAGCGCCCAATCGAGAGCGTGCCGGTCCTCTACAACGAAACCGCCTGCGATCCAACCCAGCATGAATACAATCGCGTCTACGAGGTAGCTGAACTCAAGGTCTATGAACTGAGGGATTTCGCCGATTACCCAAATGAGTGGCCGGGCACGGTGTGGCGCAAGCAGTACAACGGGAAACCGGCGAATGAGGAGGAAAAAGAGCGCCCCTGTCGCGGCTGCCGTGATGACTGTGATGATGAATTGCCGGGGCCGACGGGGATCTGCCTGGAGCCGGAGTGCCTTCTTGACCACATTGTACCACTGGCCATTATCAAGCCCATCTGGTCTGGCGAGGAAGGTTGGAGTTGGGAAGCGGACAGCAACGGCCGCCGCACTATGCGTATGCCGCCTGAATTCCTGACCCACATTGTGCATCACAACTGGCCTCATGGTCAATCGCTTCCGCTATCAGAATTAGTCTCTTTCGACAAAATGGACGGCAAGCTCAAGATCTATTTCGATCGCCCGCTTGCTGATAAGCCGCAGGGCAAACCCCAACAAACCAGCGATCAAGCCGATCAGGAACAGCCGTCTTCCGGCGATCAGGGGAATGATCTGGAATACGCTGGCACCGGCATCAATCGCAGCACATTTGTCGTGCATATCCACAAATCGAAAGGTATTCGGCTCGAGGCGGATATGCTCTATGACGACAACAACCCGCCGTACTGGGATCCGCAAGAATGCGCTGCGATTTTTCCTGTTCACGAAGAGTGGCTTGAGGGCAGTGACACCCTCGTCGATCACATCGTGCATGTCACACTGAAGTGTGACTTTGTACTAGATTGCCATGATCTGGCAGTAGATGGCAACCACCTCGGCGGGGTGGCGCCGACCGGAGATGGGATCGCGGGTGGTACATTCGAGAGCTGGTTTCGGGTTGTCGACGACGGCGCTAACGCGCGCGCCCTTCGACGAGAGGCGGCGAGGAAGCGGGAAGAGCAGATACAGTCGGCTGAGAAGAGCTAAGGAGCAAACCCTATGGCACCATCAAGTGTAACCCTGCGGACGCAGTCATACGCGGGGCAGCCCGCCGCCGATACGGCCCCAAGTGAGGGGGCTGCCTGTCGCCTGAATTCCCTGGAACAGCCCCGCTTCTTCCATGGGCAATTGCTGACCGACCAGGATCTGACTGCGCTGTTGAACTGGGCTCAGGACAAAATGCGCCTGGTGCGCTACCGCCACGGCTGGGGCGTGGTGTGCGGGTTGGAGGTGCGCTGTGATCCGCAGCATGAAGGACACATTATCGTTGGACCTGGCTACGCCGTAAGCGACTGCGGCGACGATATCATCCTCAGCTGCGAGAGCGATCCGTATGATCTCAGCAAGGTGTGCTTCGAACACGAAGCAGTTTGTGCTGACCTGTACAAGCAGGCCGGCCAAGAAGCAGAAGATCAAGAACCCTACGTCGAGGTCGATCTCTATATTCGCTATGCCGAGCAGGGCGCAAGCCCGCAGACAGCCCTGGGCCGCCGCGTCTGCGGCCAGACCGAGATCTGCGAGTACAGCCGGACACGCGAGACCTATGAACTGCACCATGCAGTCTTCCAAGGATACGGAAGCGGCGGGTACAGCGATCCGCTCGATAGAGCCGCCAAACTGTGGCACAACCAGTTCGACGCCATCTGGTCGGATTTGCGCCAGTTGATGGATGCATCGAATCGGTGGGAACAAATGAAACAGAGCATCGATAAAAAAGATAAAGAGCGATCACTCCGTTCTTTCTGCTTTGTCTACGACCATATCGAGCAAGCGCGCAAGCAGGAAGAGGGCCTGACCGACGCTAATTTCTATCGGTTCTTGTTTTGGGTGGTTCAGGATCGCCACAACGCATTCCTCGCCCGGCAATGCGTGGATGGACAGGCTTGTCTTGGCGTCCCGCTGGCGCGGGTGCGCATGCGTGCGACGAGCGATGACGCCGGGAAGCAACGTTGCACCGTTTTCGATATCGATCCGTTTCCGCCCTATCGGCGACCGATCAGTCCAGCGTCTTGGCCCGCACCGCTTGGTAGTGTCAACCTTGGCCAGTTGATCTGGCATCGTTGGGAAGAAGTACGCAGCTTCCTGATCGATCTGGGTATCGAAGCCGCAACGACTATTCACTCGATTCCCTCAACCAGGGCAGAGTTGGAGAATCTGTTCAGATGCCCGGCGACCTATCCACTATTCGCGGCAGCCGGGGATACGGTCGCTGTGCAAGTCGTCGATGCCGGGCTGCTAGGTCAGCGTGTGGTCGGCTTCTGCCTGGTATCTCAAGAATATGAACATGAAACAGCCGCAGCCAATGGCCCCGAAAGCGTGGCGCCGGCAGATGCGCCGCCGAGCGCCGAGCCAGATACGGCAGCGGAACCGAGCGCCAAACCGGCAGCCGAAACGGAATCCAAAGCGCCGGCGCCGCGATCACGCAAGCGGAAATAGATAGATTGCCCGCGGCAGGCAGCATGGTGCGGCGCAAATGTTCCAAATAGCTCGATGAGGGTCGCGATTATCAGGACTCAATGGGGACTAAGATTATGACCATCAACCGTACTCGATATCAAGAACGCCAGATCTTACAGGCCGGCGACCTGACAACCGATCAGGCCTACCATATTGCCATGCGCCGTCGCCATAACATTGGACCGCATGGCTGGGGGATCGTCCGTGGTCTTGAATTGGTGATCGAAGCTGGCGATATCTTGCTGCGGCCAGGCATGGCGGTCGACGGCTACGGGCGTGAGTTGATTGTCCCGGACCCTGTACCTATGCTCAAGCAAGCCGATATCTTTACGGCCTGTAACAGCGACACCCTCGATGCTTGGCTCGTTTATGATCGCGTGCCTGAGACGCCGCTTCCGCTGGGCCGTTCGCCGTACGGACCGGGTAAACATACGCGCTGGCGCGAGGAAGCCCGCCTGCGCCTGACCGCCGCCAATCCGGCTATTCCTGTCAATCCGCGCCATCCGGTTGCGGTGAACGAGGACGACTACGACTTTGGCCTACACGACACGCCGCCCGACGATCCGCAGCGCATGTGGCCGGTGTATCTGGGGCGTATCCAACGAACGACCGCGCAGGAGCAGCCAGTCTATACAATCATCCCGACCCAGCGACCCTATGTAACGCTGGGCGGCGAGGCGGTTGAGTCGCCGCCCCTCCGTCCACCCAGGTTAGAGCTGGCCCAGGAATCGACCGAAGCGGACGAATTGCCGCTTCTTCGCGGGCACGTGCGGATGCAGGTTGGCAGCGAGGCCGCAAGTGATCGCCGCCGCTTTGCGGTCACGCTGTTCGACGGGAATGACAGTTCCATTGATCGCCTAGTCATTGATCGTAGGGGCAACATGGCGCTACGGGGAGACACGCTGTTTTTGGACAACCTTTCTATCGCGACCGCCATACCCAGTGTACGTTTCGATCCGCCGCTGGCGCTCCCCGATGCCGCAAGGCCGCGCCAGATCTATCGTACAGATGTTCCCGGCGACCAGGAAAAGACTCGCCAGTTGCGTATCGAGATCCAAAATCCGGGTCAAGCGGGCGACCCGGCCCGCCAGCAGTTTGTGATCGGCGCATGGTCGGAGGAGCAGCTGCAATTTCAGCCATGCTTGACAGTTTCTGCCGACTGCACAGTTACCGTGCATGGCGATCTCAATATTGAAGGTCAGGTTGTCGAGAGTCCCATCGATGCCAATCTGGAAGATCCGCGTTTTGTGGCCAACCAAACTGCTCAGGAACTGTTGACCGAGATGGGCGCGACGGGCCTTGCAGTGACACTCGATGCGCCAGTAAGCATTCAACCGGGAGCCACCCTGAGTTATACCATGACTCTCACAAACAGTAGCGGTGTTCGCATTACCGATATCGAGGTATACGAGACATTGATTGTTATAGGGAATACGGTGCGGCTGAATGCACCACTGGCCACTAACCAGAATTATCTCGAACTGGACGCCTCGCGGCAATTTTCTGCATCTCCGTTCAAGATTCCAGAGGGTGCAGCGGCAGGGCAACAGATTCAGATTATCGTTACAGCTGTGGGTCGCGGGGTTGAGTTCAATCTGTTATTTGGTTCAGACAACAAAACAGTACACATAGAAGCTGTTCAAGCAGACGTGCAGTAGTTATCCAGACATTCATTGGCGCATGCACGCGAGTTGAACGAAACCCCAGGGAGTATAACGAGTATGAGCGACAACAGTATCGCCCGCGTTCATTACTTCGAGCGCCAATTTCTGCGCACGCAAGACTTTACTGCCGAACAACAGTATCACCTCGCGATGCGCCGCCGCCATAACATCGCCCACCACATCTGGGGCGTCGTTGCCGGTCTGCGCTTGGAGGTTGACAAGGATAACAATCTTTTCGTTGGGTCGGGTATGGCAATCGACGGGTATGGCCGCGAACTCATTCTCGCCCAGAAGCAGCCCCTGTCGCGCGCCGCCTTCGACGAGAAAGACAGCGACCTGCTCGGCGTCTGGTTGATCTACGAACGCATCAGCGGCGACCCGGCCCAAGCGGGTTATGTTGGTTGCGGTTCGAACGGTGCAGGATCAGAATATCGCTGGCAGGAGTTGGCACGCCCGCGGCTCGATACGATCGATCCCAACTTCCCCGATATGCGCCGCCCTAAGAGTGTGCCGGACGGCGACTGGAATTTTGATCCCAGTCGCACACCGCCGGACGATCCAAAACGCGAGTGGCCAGTTTTTCTGGGCCAGATCCGGCGCGAGCCCAACCCGGATCAGCCGGGCGACTATAGTTATTCAGTGGTTCAAGCCGAATATAATCAGCCTTACGCTGGCCTAGTTGGTGAGGCGATCGTCGCGCCGTCGGGCCGCGCGCACCTACAGATTGGGGCCGAGCGCCCCAATGATCCGCGCCGCTTCGCTGTCTTCATTCGCGATCCCGAGTCTCCCCAACTACTCGAACCTTCCCCGTCGCTCGAGATTCACAAGGAAGGGTTGATCACTGTTCACGGTGCAACAACAGTGTACGGTGATCTGACCATGGCCGGGGGAGGGATTGAGTTTGGCGTTGGAACAGCGAGCGCCAAGCAAGCGCGACCGTGGCAGATCTATCATCACGTCGAACAAACGTCACCCGATGACTCGCAGACAGATGCAATACCTGAGGCATTGCACCAGTTGCGGATCGAAATGGCGCTGGGAGCTCAGCGCCTGAGTCAGGTGGTGGTCGGCGCCTGGTCGCCCGACGACCAGGCGTTCAAGCCCTGCCTCACTGTGGCCGACAACTGCCAGGTGACCGTGCATGGCAATCTGGTTGTGCAAGGCGTACTGACCGAAGGTCAGGCCAGACCAAAACCGGAGATTACTTCGCAGGCGCGTGCGCTGGCGTTATCAGCGACTCTTAGCAAGATTAGCAAAACTGTTAGCCCAACCAGCAATGAAGAGGAAATTGTTAGGAGGATGCTGGATCAGGAAGGGAGCCGCCAAAAAATTGTCAACATTCTGGTAGAAAATCAGGGCCGGTTGAGAGATTTTGTAAATGTCCTCCTATCAAACGAAACAGGGCGATCGGTGATCATCAATAGCCTTGTCACCAGCGCTGCCGGTCAGGCGGTGATTAGCGCACTGCTGGATAGCGTTGCGGGCCAGGCGATAGTGATCAATAGCTTGCTGACAGACTCCGAGAAACGGCAGGCGGTGATCAGTAGCTTGCTGGCGAGCGCAACGGGACGAAGTGCCGTGGTGACCAGTTTGCTCGACAGCGATGTTGGGCGGCAGGCCGTAATCGATGGGCTCCTAGCGAGTGACGATGCGCTCCAGACCATTCTAAAACAGTTGGCGGCGAATGAAACAAGCCGTAATGAGCTTACTCGCGGGTTGCTGGAGTCCAATGTTGGGCGCCAAGCGGTGATTGCTGCCTTGCTTGACACCGATACGGGTCGCGATGCCGTAGTGAGCCATCTAAGCGTGGATGACGCAGCGTTACGACATGTTATGCGCGGCCTCGTCGCTGATACAGGCACACGCATCACTGTGGTCGATGTGCAGTTGGAAACAGGCGAGACGATCTCGTATCTGATCGAACGTCTCCTCGATGCCGACGAAGGACTACGCGCGATAGCTCAGGAACTTGATGACAATGACGCACGGATCAGCGCTTTTGTAGCGGCGCTCAAAGAATTTCCCGATTTAGCGACCAGGTTGCGCGACGAACTCGCGCCGTAGGGGGTTGGCGCGTTTATCCAAGCCGCATTCTTTTGCGCCTTTTGCGTTTTTCACGTCTTTCGCGACCCATAGAGAACAAACCATGGACAGCCACATTGGACATATGCACTGCCGTTACCGCGTGATTGGCACACACAGCGCCGCCGCTGCCACGGCCGATCTCCTGGATCGCTTGGCCCGTGACCGAGTGCTGCAAGCCTGGTCTGATGCACTGGACCAGGCGCTTGGCGATGACCAGGCCGTCTACGTTCTGCGATGGGTCAAGGCGCGGATGGCAGTGGTCCTCGACGATCATCTGACCGACACGCAGCTAGCGCAGCGCTGGGGCCAGAATCTGGCGGGCGCGGTTATGCGCGCTATCGCAAGCAGTGCGAGTGACAGCGACCTGGTCAGATTCGCGAATCAAGCTGACTATGTGGCTAGCTTTGTTGCCGATCTGCTGCAGGGCTTGGCCTGGCAGCGCTGGTTTTACAACCCCTTCGCCGCTCTCCGCTCCCTTGATATAGCGGAAGCCCTGCGCACCGTGCTGCTCGACAACCGAGACTACTTGCCGGTCATCCTGGGCGCTCTGCACCATCGTGGTATGTTGGGGCGTCTGCTGGCTGTCTTGGACGACGCCAACCTGCAACAGCTCTGGTCGCATGGCTTGGGGGCTGTAAGCATTGCTGAACCGGCAGCGCTGCGCCCGCTCTTCGCTGCGGCCCTGAGTCTACTGGATCGCCTCGACTTGTGGGCCGATGCCCGACCAGCCAGTGAAGCGTTGTTTCGGGAGTATCTGTCCACCCACCCGGCGCCGGCGGATTGGCGCGACCGGCGCGGTTTGGCTGCGGCGCTGCTTGCTGCCTGGCGCTTTCTCGCTCTGCGGGGATATCTGCGCCAGGTCGACGCAGTGATGAGTCATGATGTAGCGGCGAACCTCGACCGGGCGCTGGCGGACTTCGACTGGCTCGACATCGCCTGGTTCAAGGATGCCGTTGGCGATCTCCTAACTGGGGCAGCGGACCAGCCTGCCTCTATGCCTCAGACTGACCTGTTGGTCGACCCGCAACATTTGCAGGTCGACACTCCGGCTGTCGAGCCAGAGGCAATGTATCCGCTCGTGGCCTACGCGCTGCAGCTTTTGGATCGGCTCGACTTGTTGGTCCAACCACAGCCAGCGTCGGAAACGCTGTTGAAAGACTTCATGGCGACTCGCCCGGCGCCGGCGGATTGGCGTGACCGCCAGCGCTTGACCGCCGCATTCATCCGTATCCTCGACTTCTTGCTGCAACGAGGCGTCATCCGCCGTCTGGACGGAGCAGAGCGTGATGCTGTTCGGGGTCGTCTTGAGGGTGTGATCGCCGACTATGACTGGCTGGACATGACGAAGCTTCAGGTTGCTCTGCTGGAGGTGCTGAGCGATTCGCAACGTCGTCCCGCTGCGCCCTTGCCGACCCGATCGGCGCGCAGCGGTCCAACGCCACGGCAGCGCGACCTGCTGGCGGAACTGGCGGACGTACTCCGCGACGGCATACCGATGAATCGCAGCCAGCCGGTCTTGCCGGCCAATGCGCTGCTGTGGTACGCTGCGCTGATCAACCATTCCCCACGCTGGGCCGGCGACCCGATCGCTACGGGAATGATCCAGCGTTTGCTGGAAGCGTGGAACTGTTTGGCGCGCAGTCATGCGCCTCAGGCGGCATTGCAGCGCCTGCAGCAGGGCGACATCGCCGGTGTGGCGCAGACTCTCCCGGAGCGAGAGCGGGAAGCGGCCGGCGCGACACTCGATGTTCTGCTCCACCTCGGTGGGCTGGCCCTGAACTTGCTAGCAACACTCTTGAATATGCAGGCGGATACACCGGCAATCCATCGCACGTCTCCCCGCTCAACGCAGAACATGCCCGCTGCTTCGCGCAGTCTGCGTAGTAGCGTCTCCCCAGTTGCAAGCATCGAGACGGGCTGCGCCGGTGTGTTTTTGCTGCTGCGCACGCTCCTGGATGCGCGCCTGACCGAACTGGTCGCACGGGCGAGTCTTCCACACCAGGGGTCGCCGGATCGTTTGGGCGCGCTGCTCGTTGCGCTGGGGCTGCGCTGGGCCGGCGCGCCTGGTCTGGTCGATGGCCAACTCGATGGCGGACTAGCCATATTGTCAGGCCTTGATCAGCCGGTCGACCTCGCCGGGTTGCATGAGACGCTGATCCAGTCGCTCGATGATGCGCTGCTCCAGGTCGAACTGTTGCGCCTTCTTGCGGGCCAGCGCTTGATTCGCGGCCCAGAGCTGCACCTGTATTACCCAATGCTGCCCAACGGCGCGCGGGTTCTGGCGGCGGGCAGCGAAGCAACTGGCCTGTGGCTGCCTGGCAAGATCATCGGCGCGACAGACGATATTGCTCAGACAATCTCCGATTGGCAGGCTGTCTGGGCAGGTCTGACCGGGCAGCCTCTGACTGTTATCCTCGATGAGACGCTCCTGGCAGCGCTGCCGGACGTTGTTCGAACCGCAGATCTGCTTATCGCGCCGGAAACCGTTCCTGCAGGCGACGGAGTCGACAAGAAGGTGAGTCTGCATCACGCCAGCCGTCAGGCGTTGCTAGCCATGCTGCCGGCGCTGGAGGCACCCTGGCCTGATCGTTCCGATGCCGCTCTGCCGATCACGTTGATTGCGAACGCATTGTTGCGGGCCTGGGCGCGCTGGTTGCAACGCGGTTTCGCCACATCCAGCGCACCGTACCTGCTGGACAACTTCATTCGCCGGCCTGGCCGGGTCTTGATGGACGCAACCAGCATTACCGTTGAGATGGAGAGTCGCCCCTTCGATGTGGTCATCGGGATGGCCGGCTATACCGCCGACCTGGAGCAGATCGCCTGGCTCGGACGGCGGTGCGTACGCTTTCGACTACAGAGATAGTCAACCGGTATTGGTGGTACAGCCAGCGGCGCCTCGGGCAATTGCCTGGCGGATACGGCCAGATATCCAGGGAGTAGGACCAGATGGATACCGAATTCGATCAGATAGCAGGGAATGGCCAGGCGTTTGCTCAGGCTGAACTGCCGCCGCTGCCGGTGTTGCCGGCTGGCCCCTACAACAGCAGTGCGGAGCATCTCCGGGACGAGTTGTGCCGGATCGACCAGCTGGTGCGGGCGCAGACCGTGCGCTGGTGGATGACGATTGCCGTGGACAAGCCCGAGCATTTGTGGGGTATGGTCCATGTTACCGATGCCGAAGTCGCGCGCTACATCCAGTCGCCTTTTTGGTTGCCCCCCGATCTGCCGTCTGATCTGGAGAATGCGCTGGCGGGTTACTGGCAGACAGCGACGGACCTAGCCCAGGCAATTGAACAGCGGTTGGAGCAAACGCCGCCCGCGCTTAGGAGCAGCCTACGCCTGGCCCGCCTCAGCGAGATATTCACCCTGTCGGTCCTCCAGCGCGATCTGCTGTTGGTCTGCCTGCTACCCGAGATCGATGCGCGCTACCGGCGCTTGTTCGGCTACCTGCAAGACGACGCCTCGCGCAGCCAACCGACCGTCGAGTTGGCGCTGCAAATCCTCGACCCGATCATTGCGAGTCGCGAAGACGCCTGGAACGCGCTCTACGCCGGCTCGGCGCTCGTCGATCAGCACTTGCTGTTGCTCGGCGACGCGCGCGGCGACGAGGCGCTGCCGGCCCAATCGGTCAGGCTCGATGGGCGCATCGCCGGCTACCTGCTGGACAGCGACACAATCGACGAGCGGCTGCGCGATCTGGCGATCTGGCCTAGCGAACTCGCCTGGAGCGAATTGAGCAGCGCTGCCGAGCATCTGGAGCGCCTGCAGGCTCTGGCAGCCTGGTGGCGCGAGCAACGCCAGGATGACAGGTTCGGCGCGGCGCTGCTGCTGCACGGGCCATATGGCAGCGGTCGCCTGGCGGCGGCGCGCGCGATCTGCACCCAGGCGACGACGACGCTGCTGGTGATAGACGCGGAACGCGCGCTGCGCGCCCCGAGCGGCTGGGAGCGGATCGTCGACCTGGCCTACCGCGAGGCGCGCCTGCAGAACGCGGCCCTCTTCTGGGCCGGTTGTGAACCCATGCTCGACCGCGAGCAGTCCCGCCATCCCTGGGATTACCTGGTCGCCGCCGCCGAGCAGTTCAACGGGTTGACCTTTCTGGCCAGCCATACCACCTGGGATCCAATCGGGCGCTTCCGCACGCCAACCCGGACGTTCCTGCGCCTGGCCTTTCCGATGCCGGATTATCAGGTCCGCCGCGCGCTTTGGGAGAAGCGCCTTCCGCCGGCGGCCGCACTCAGCGAACCGCCATCCGATCCGGATTTGCTGGCGGCTATGCTCGCCAATAGCTTCCAGCTCACCGAGGGGCAGATCGTGGACGCAGTCGCCAATGCCTACAGCCAGGCGCAGATGCGCCACCCGCAGCAGCCGCGCCTGACCCCTGACGACCTGTACGAGGGCTGCCGGCGCCAGACTGGCCAGCGCCTGATCAACATGGCCCGCCTGATCGAGCCGCGCACCGATCTGACCTTCGACGATCTGATCCTGCCAAAACCAAACAAACGCCAACTCGACGAGCTGCGTCGCCGGATCAGGTATCGTAGCCAGCTCTACAGCGGCTTAGGCTTCGAACGGCGGTTGAGCCTGGGCAAGGGATTAATCACCCTCTTCACCGGCTCCTCGGGCACCGGCAAGACCATGGCCGCCGAGCTGCTGGCCCGCGAGCAGGGCGTGGATCTCTATAAGATCGACCTGTCGGCGGTGGTCAGCAAGTATGTCGGCGAGACCGAGAAGAACCTGAACCGGGTGTTCGCCGAGGCCGAGGACGCGAATGCGATCCTGTTCTTCGACGAGGCCGACGCGCTCTTCGGCAAGCGCGGCGAAGTCAAAGAGGCCCGCGACAAATGGGCCAATATGGAGACCAATTTCCTGCTGCAGCGGGTCGAAGAGTATACCGGCGTGGTCATCCTGGCCTCGAACTTGCGCCAGAACTTCGACGAGGCGTTTATGCGCCGCATCCACGTGATCGTCGAGTTCCCCTTCCCCGAACCCGAGGCGCGTCTGCGTATCTGGCAGGGCATGTTCCCGCCCGGCATCCAACGCCCGGCGGACGACGATCTGGCCACGCTGGCCGCGCAGTTCCGGCTCGCCGGCGGCAGCATCAAGAACATCGTCGTCGACGCGGCCTTCCGCGCCCTGGCTGAGGCTGACGGGGCGGCGCCGAACGTCACCATGCGCCACCTAATCGCCGGGACCGTGCGCGAGTATCAGAAGCTGGGCAAACCAATCACCAAAGGCGAGTTCAGTCCAACATTTTACGCCTGGGTGGAGCAAGACGCGCTGTTGGGGTGAGAATGATGAAAACAAAAATACAGACAAAACAGCAACAAAAAACGCTCTCTCCGACCGTCATTCAAGAAAAGCGGGGCCAACTCAAAACGACAGCGGTGACTCCTAACATCAGCCGGATGGCTACGGAAGGGTCTAAACTCAATACAACGGCTCGGGTGCAGGCAGCCAAAGTGATGCAGCGCCAGGTTGGTAACACCCGTTTATCCCGCATGCTGGGAACAACGATTCAGCCGAAACTCACGGTTGGCCGGGCCGGCGATAAGTACGAACAAGAAGCCGACCAGGTCGCCCGACAGGTCACCGCCCCGACGGCACCGGAGCTGGAAGAGGAAGAGCAAACTCGGATGAAACCCGCCATTCAGCGGCTGGAGGAAGATGAGGAAGAAAAAGCTCAAATTCAGCTTGCCTCACCAACAACTGGGATGGAAGACGAAGAAGCCGTTCAACCCCAGGCGGCTGTCTCAACCACAGAGACAACCGAAGACGATGAACAAATCATGTCGCAGAGTGACACCCGGCCCGGGATGGAGGAAAAAGATGAAGGGGCTATAGTCCAGCGACAGGCCGCTCCCCAACCGGTGGCCCCTGAAGAAGAAGATAAACAACCGATTCAGATGAAGGCCCAAGCCGGCAGCACCGGCGGAGAGGTCGGCCCAACGATGGAGTCCGACATCCGGCAGGCTCAGCGAGGGGGACAGCCCCTACCGGAAGACGTACAGACCTCGATGGGGCAAAAATTCGGCGCGGACTTTAGCGGCGTCAAAATCCACCGTGACAAGCGGGCAGACATGCTTAATCGGTCGCTCAATTCACGGGCCTTTACAACAGGCCAGAATATTTTCTTCAAACGGGGTGAGTACAATCCTGGCACCTCCGGCGGACGGGAACTACTGGCCCACGAGTTGACGCATGTGGTGCAGCAGAGAGGCAATTTACAGAAAGCAGGCCCCGCGCCTTTGCAACGTAAAATTTTGCTGAAAGAACCAACACCACTTGGCGTTAGTTGGCGTAAATTATCTAGACGTCGTCGCCGAAAATTGGTCAGAAAACTACTGCGCAAAACCTTGTCCCGCCGGGATTATCGGTTGGCTAAACTAGTCGCCAGAGATATGGCGTATGCTAAAGATGAGTTTAAGTTTGATACTATCCAGGAGCTAAAAATTGAACTCATCAAGCGAGTCGCCACATCGCGTCAGATGCAAGAGTCGCAGAGAACAGTTAGAAAAAAACATGGTTTTGGCTATCCGTTTACGGGATCTAGCCTCTACTGGGGGCCGCGTGTAAATTTTGCCGCCCGTGAGTATTGGACGCCGAAAGTTGTTGATGATTATAGTCCGCGCAAGGATAAAACAAAACGGGCAATTATAAGAAATTCTCCCCGTAATCAAAGACACACAGTATATGGTGATCCTGGCAAAAGTTATCGCTGGACGTTAAGTTCAACAAAAAGCATGCGCCATACGCTTGCCACGCTCGTTGCTCGCTTCAACGGTTTGGTGAAAGAAATACTTGCAGATCGCTATGACCAACAAAACTCATGCATATTCACAAGCTAAGACTGCGCTCTCAGTCGTGCCA
>JAKSDJ010001015.1 GCA_022360155.1 Chloroflexales bacterium
AAGAAGTCGTCGCGATCGAAGGTCGGGTCGGCGTCAATAAAGGGCGCTAGATCGCGAATGTATCCATGTTCAATCGCCTCCGGCCTAGATGATCCCCAAGACGAAAGAGTGTCAGCAGCGCTGACCATTCGTCGCATGTAGGCGTTGAAGTCGCTGAAATCGGCGCCGTCTCGGACTGCATCAAGCGAGACAAGCTGAACACGAATGGCAGGATTCTCGCTATGGAAGGTCTCGACAAGCGGCTCGTAGATGGAGCGCTCGTATTCGTATGTCCCAAACGTGATGGTGACGGTTTGACCAGTAGCGGGATCCGGGGCGTCTGGGGCGTTGGCGATTTGTCCGGCGCTGTTCGGTTCCGGTGAGGCTTGCGGTGCGGTATCGAAGCCGCTGCAGGCGGTAAGTAGTGTGGCGATGAGGAGCACAACCATTGGGCGTAGCGTTCCGGGCATACTCTTTCCTCCTTTGTCCTGACGGTCTGAATCGATCTCACAAAGGGACGGGAATGGAACGTAGCAGAATGGAATGCAGTTGACGTGGGTGAAATGTAGATTGACGCAAGTACGATAGCTAGACCCGATCCGGTGATGAGCCAACGCGTTGACTGCTCCTTGAAGTTGGAGCCTAGGCGCTACCGCTGGGCATCAACCAGATTTGGCCGGACCAAGCCTGTTTCATCCTCCCTCTCCTTCTTGGAGGATGAAGCTGGTCTCTATAATAAGACGTTCAATCGCGGCGATTTGTTCACGCCACTTTAATAGAATGTGTTGCGCCGCCTACGAAATGTGACCATCAATGGCAGTTGTCTGACGTAGTGCTGCCTTCAGGTGGTTGTGCCGCCTTCAACCCGCCTAGAGGCGGCACTACGAGAACTTTTCCTCTGATCGGTTTTGAAAGGCAAAATTCATGAGGCAATGTCGGTTCACCGGCTGCAGGCGGTGCGATCCTGGTTGCAAAGCTCTTCTGCTTGCTCTATATACCCCGCGACGCTCTATGTCGTTCCCGCTGGTCTATTTGTCACTCTTGATCGCGTCTATGCCTGAAACGTTCAGCGTCCGTAGCTGGCATAGTCCGGGTCGACCTGGCGGGCGCAGAAGTCGGGCGCTTCGCCGCCGCGCACACACGCGAGCCACTGCTTGGTGAGGAATTGCGCATCGGCGAGCTCGACAGTGAGGTCGGCGCCCTGGAGCGCGCGGTCGATCGCGCGGAAGAGCCAGAAGTGGTCGATCGCTGGCCGATAGACCGACTCGACAGGTATGTTTGTGCGCGCAAAGGCCGCTTGGTAGGCGGTATAGATCTCGGCGGCGCCCGCCGGCGCCTGGTCGAGAAACGCCTCGGACGCGGCCAGCGAAATCTTCGCCGGGAAGCGATCTCTGAAAGCAGGGTTGTTAGCGCTGAGATATTGAATCCATTGCCAGCAACCGTTGGAATGGGGCGTGTTGGCCGAAATAAAGACCCCGGTCGTGAAGAAGTCGCTCGAATCCAGCGTCCCATCGCCCAGCGGCGTTGGGGCGACGCCTCGGGTAAAGCGCGACTCGCCGATACTGCTCCCATCTGGCTCGAAGCCATAGCCAAACCACATCGCAGCGCGCCCTTCATCCCGTAACCGATACGATTCGTCCGGCGACTGGCTGTTCGCATAATGCAGTTGTTGGTGGGGCGAGGCGGTTCGTAAGAAATCAAGGTAGGATTCTATCGCTGCTTGAAGCTGGGAGTCGGTGAAGTTGGGCGCGAGCGTAGCATCGCTGCCCGTAACTGGTATGACACCCGAGCGCGCGAGGAAAAAGAATAGGTCAAACCTATCGCCGCCGACAAAGCCATACTGGCGATCCGCACCATTGCCCTGGGTCAACTGTTGGGCGGCGCCGACAAAATCATTCAGCGTCCAGTCCGCCGTTGGATAGACAAGCCCGGCGGCATCGAAGGCGTCTTGGTTATAATTCAGCACCCGGAACATGAAATCGTACGGCAGGCCGTAGCGTTTGCCGTCCTGCTCGAAGAGCGCAAGCAGCATGGCAGGGTAATCGCCCAGATCGAATGTCGGATCAGCATCAATCAATGGCTGCAGATCGAGCAGCGCGGCGCGATCATCGTCTTCTCTGATCTGTAGCCATGAGGCAAAACAATCGGTAGTGGCGGCGACATCGGCCAATGTAAGAGGATCGTCGCCAGACTGCTCGATTGTTTTGACCGTAACGAAAAACGCTGGGAACTCCTGGTTGAATGCCTGGGCGACCTGGTTCATCTGATCGATGCCAAAACCCATATTGCCAAAGGTGATCGGCGTCGTGTTCGTAGCGGCAACAACCTCGGGCAGCGGGGTCGCGACCACAATGGGGCTGGTGTCCAGTTCAGCGGTGGGAGTAAGCTGGGCGTTGGCCAATCGCTCTGTCAGGTCTGCCTGCGCCGCGCGCAGCGCCTCCTCGGGCGATTTGTCCTCGTCGAGCACTGCCCCCATCGCTGTGTTGAGCGCCTGGGAGAGTATCTGGATTTGTTGCCTCTCGCTCCCCAGCCATGTAGGAGCAACTGACTGGCGCGCCAGGGTCGTCTCGATGGCGGTGCGCGCTTCGACATCGAGTTGATCCCAATAGCCGCTTGCCTCGGCAACCGATTGGCGGGCGGGCATGTCGCCGACTCTTCTGAAATCGGTCTGGTAAATCGCCTGGCGGCTGATAAAGTCCAGCCAGCGCCAGGCCTGTTCAGGATATGGTGTTCCGCCGCTCATGATGTAGCCTTGCGTAGAGATACGCTGGCTTGGCAAAAACGAAAGCGGGTAGGGTGCGATACCAATGTCAAACAGCAAGCTATCGCTGGAAGCGAACTGCTCAAAGCCGTCTGGCCACATACCAATTTTTTGTTCGCGGATCAGCGGCATGAAGTCATCCGCAGTTAGGATCGAGCCGTCGCGAATCTGTGGCGGGGTGTAGACGATGCCGTCCGCGAAGAGCCCCATCACCCGTTCCATCGCGGCTACAACTTCGGGGCTATCGAGTTGAACTGTCTCAGGCGCGACATCGACGAGCAGGTCGCCGAGACCGCTTATCTCACCATTACGCAACAGCTCGCTACGGCGGCTTTCCATGAAACCATAGACTTCAATCGTGTGGCCGTTCTTTTGGGCGATGCGCGCCGCAGCACTGAGCAGATCGTCCCATGTCCAGTTGGGGTCAGGCCGATCGAGACCGCGCGCCGCCCAGAGATCGCGGTTGTAGGCGAGCAACTGGACGTTCATTTTGCCGGGTAAGAGCCCGATGGCCCCGTTTTCATAGGCTTCGAGCGCGCTGGGAAAGAAGTCGTCGCGATCAAACGTTGGGTCAGCTTCTATAAAGGGCGCGAGGTCACGGATATAGCCATTCGTAATGAGTTCAGGTTTCATCGCAGCGAGAGGGGCAGAGACGACATCAGCGGCGCTGGCGAGCTTGCGCATAGCGGCATTGTAGTCGTTAAAATCGATGCTTCCCCATAATTTGTCAAGCGAGACAAGCTGAACACGAATAGTAGGATTCTCGCGGTGGAAGGCTTCGATGAGTGGTTCGTAGATGGAACGTTCGAACTCGTACATCCCAAAGGTGATGGTAACGGGCTGATCTGCATTCGCCCCCGATCCCATAGTGGGTTCTGGTGTCATAGCAGCGGGTTCGGCTGTATCCGGCGTTGGCGATGCCTGCGGCGTGGCGTTGAAGTCGCCGCAGGCGAAAAGCAGCGCGGCGACGAGGAGTACAGCCATTGGGCGAAGGATGTTTATCATAGCCTCTTGTCCTTTGCAGAGAGTGTTGCTATTTTGGATTTATACCAATTGACTGAAGTATTCCGCATGCTGTCATGCTGAGCCCTTCGGCGTCGCTCAGGATACACGAAGCGAAGG
>JAKSDJ010000221.1 GCA_022360155.1 Chloroflexales bacterium
CATAGAATGCTCGCCGAGACATGGGGGTGTTGCCTTCCTCCCTGGTATCGGAGAGCTGGCAGGGTGGGCGAACCCAAGGATATCTGAGCGATGGAACGGCCCATTCTAGACAAAAGGAGTACACGACACGATGAACCAAATCGATAGCTACATTCCAACCGACCTGCCCGCGACGGACCTAGAAGCACTGGAAATCGAACTAGCCGAGCGACTGACCCGGCGCGGCTTCATTATCGGGGCGGGCGGGCTACTGGGCGCGGCGGCGCTGGGCGCGTGCGCCGATCAGCCTGTCGCGACCGATCAGGAAGCTGACCCGACTGCAGCGGCCGCTGCCAGCAGCGGTGAAACCAGAGTTGTGGAGCACGCCCTGGGCGAGGTCGCAATTCCGGCCGATCCACAGCGCGTGATCACCCTGCACGACATAGGGTTAACGACGATGGCGCTGCACCTGGGCTTTCAATCGAAACCGGACCGCTTTGGCAGAACCTCTGGGCGGTGCAGCACAACCAGTACATCAACAGTGAAGGTGCATTGACCTACGGCAGCGGCATGCTCTCTCTCATCAACGCCGCCAACCTGGTGAAAACCCACATCGGCGAGCGCGGCTTCGTGACCAAGGCGGGCGGCTGGAATTAGCGCACAATCACCTGTATTCGTCACTTGTCACTGGTGGGCTGTGGTTTGCACAACAACCCGGCAGTGACACATAACCAACGGCAAGTGATGAATAATAAAGGACCAAGATCATGAAACACCCAATCCACTTCCTGACCACCCTGCTGCTGCTGGCGCTGCTGGCGGCGTGCGCACCTGTCGAGACGGCAGCACCTGTATCGAATTCGGCTGCGCCGGAAGAAGAGGCCGCAGTCGAAGAAGCTGCTGCGTCTCATGGCGGCTGCGAAGAGGGCTTGCGCCTTCTCGAACATGCGTTGGGCGCCGATTGCGTACCAATGGATATCGAGCGCGTAGTCGAGATGGGACAACTGAATACTGAACTGCTTCTGGCAGTTGGCTATCGACCCGTGGCATCCAATACGATTCTCGAGCAATTCTTAAGGGACATGTTCCCCGAATTGGACGACGAAATAAGCGCAATGACCGACGGTCTACCCGAGTACGGGTTTCCGCCCAATCTCGAAGTTTTGCTCGAAGCAGATCCCGATATATTCATCACTCATTTCACCGCACCCGTATTCCCAGAAGACATAGCCGATACGATTGCGCCTGAAATTGGTCTGGATCTCGCGACGAGCTGGCAAGAAAACATGCTGTTCGTGGCTGACTTGATTGGTGAACGTGAAGCCGCAGAACAATTGATTGCCGACTATGACGAACGTGTCGCAGTCCTACAAGAGCTGACGCCAAATCGCGAAGAGATCTCGGTGTCGATTGTCCGTCTTCAGCCAGATGCATTTTCCATCCAGCTACGCGACTCCATGGGTGGTGTCATTCGAGCCGAAGTTGGCCTCGCCTCGCCTGAGGCACAACGAGACGTCACTGACGATCTCTCGAATCCCCATGCTGGTCGCGTCATGCAGATCAGCCTTGAAAGGGTCGATCTAATGGATGCCGATGTCATCCTATTTTACGGCGCCGCGCCCACACCTGAAATGCGGGCAGAAAACCAAGCGCTCATTGAATCCTTAGCCGATGACCCGCTGTTCCAAACGCTGAATGCCTTCAGGAATGACCAGGTCTATCTGGCAGGTGACTATTGGGATGGGGGTGGCGGCATCATTTCCGCACATGCGGCCTTGGACGACCTCTTCCGATACGTTGCCGACGTAGACCCGCAGGAGGTCTCGCCCAACCCATTCCTGAGCAAGTAAAGCGATTGAACGTTGGAGCGGAAAATGATAAAGCGTTCCAACGCCAACAAATGACCAACGACAAAGGACAAACATCATGAAACGCACAACCCTTATTCTAACCACCCTGCTGCTGCTAGCGCTGCTGGCGGCGTGCGTTCCCGCTGAGAATATTCCCGCGTCGGATGGGGCCGCGGCGGAGGCGCCGTCTGCGCTATGAGGAAGAGACAACCGACGAAGCGACGAATGAGACCGCCGATAGCGACACCTACCAAGTGCCAGGCTTTTTGCCCTACTCACCTGCACCGACCATGGTCGAAGTTGTGGAAGATCGGGGCGACATGCTACTGGTGCGCCATCTGTTTGGCGAGACGGAAATTCCCAAAAATCCTGAGCGCATCTACGCCGATGCCTCCACGCTCGACATTCTGGTTTCACTGGGCATCTCGCCCGTTGGTGCAAACTCCTTCTATGCTGATGGCGTTGAGCCACCGCCGGAACTCGCCCCGTTGCTTGAAGATATTCCGCTTTACGTACGGGGGCCAGTCAATCTGGAAACCGTTTTGTCCCTCGATCCAGACCTGATTCTGGTTTGGGATGTGGTTGTGACCTTTGCCGAGGATTCTGAAGGGATGTCTGAACTGCTCAGCGACATCGCGCCCACGGTCGTGCTCAACGATAATTCCTACTCTTTTCGGGCACAGGCAACGTGGGACGTTGCCGAGATGCTCGGCGTCAGCGATCAGGCGGAGACGCTGTTGGCGAATTAGCAAGAGACTGTCGATGCGCAGTGTGAGCGCATTCGCAGCGCGGTTGGCGAAGACGAGACGATCACCTTTATCGAATTCTTTCCCGGTGCAATTTGGGTGACGCCGCCCGGCTACACGACCGACACGGGCTTCATTCCGATTGCGGCAACGCAGTGGGCCTATCAGGAATGCCAATTGCTGCCAGGGGCAGAGGTACTTGAATTCGTAGGCGAAGATGGCGGTGGCGAGCATCTCTTGGGATAGCTGCTCGCCAACCTCCAAGCCGATCATCTCATGGTCTTTGTCGGCAACGGCGCCGAAGGTGAATTTGAGGAGTTGACAGAGGGACCGCTCTGGCAGAGTCTGCCCGCGGTGCAAGCCGGAAATGCCTACCCTGTCTCTTCAATCCTCAACATCAGCTACTACGGCGCACTCTACACCTTTGAGCAGCGCGCAAACATGATCGCTGGCGAGGAGCAGGAAGCGTTGAAACGTTGGGGCATTCAAACGTTTGAACGCTTCAATGCTCCAACCATATCACAATGAGGACTGCCACGAACACCCAATTGACCACCCTGTTCGCGGCGCTTATTACCGCCCTGCTGCCGGCCGCTTGCGTCGCTGCGCCCGCTGCAGAATCCGCTACCGATGCGGCAGAAGCTAAGGCGACTGCTGCGCCCACCGAGGAAGCCAGCGAAGAAGAGGCCGCCGATGAGGGCGAGGCGATGGCATCTGGCGAGGAATTCCCACGAACAATTGCAGATGGTGCGGGGCGTGAGTTTACGTTTGAGACACCGCCGTAGCGCATCGTCTGTTTCTGGTCTGGTTGTGTACACGGGCTGGGGTCGCTTGTGCCCGGCACAGACATCACGGTTAGCGTACCGTGGGGTGGTCTCG
>JAKSDJ010001014.1 GCA_022360155.1 Chloroflexales bacterium
CGCTCAGGCGCCGCACCAGCGGATCAATCAGTTCCCCGGCCTCCTCATCGTCGGGATCGCCCCCAGCCAACCGCACCGTCAGCCGGTCAGGAATCGGCGCCGGGGCGCACCAGGCCAGCCGCGCCAACAGATCCAACGCCGGTCCATCGGTCGCCTGCGCGGGATCGAGCTGGTCATAGCTCAGCGCGATGGTTGCGGCGACGCTCGTGGCGTGGTCCGTGGGTAAGGCTTCATCCATCTCGGCATCCAGCGACGAATGGACCAGGGCCTGCTCGTCCAAGCGGGCGCGATACCGGGCAACGCTCACGCCGGGGTTGCGCTCCAGGTACGCCCCGGCCAGGGCCAGGGCCAGCGGCAGGTCGCCGACCGCGTCACAAACCGCATCCGCCGCTTGCGCGGTGTCTGCATCCGCCAGTAGGTGTGCAAGCTCCACTTCCAGCTCCTGCGCCCGCGGTGCGAGCAGGAGTCGCACACTCGCCACGCGCTCCAACGGCAGAAGCGGGATGCGCTGCACCCCGCTGACCGCACTCCACACCCCGCGTCGACTGGTCAGCAGTACCCGCGTCCCGCCGCCCGCCGGTCGCCAGGTCCGCAACAACGCCGGGTCTTCCAGGTTATCAAACACCAGCAACCGGATCGTCGGTTCATTCCAGGCTTTGCACACCGCCGCGATGCGTGCATCGAAGTCCAGCGCCGGCCAGCCAGGGAGATCGAGCCCGCCCGGACCGGCGCAGGCCGCGATCTGCCCGGCGACCGTCTCCGGCTGAGCCATATTCAGCCAGAATACGCCCCCCGGAAAGCGCTCGCGATAGCGATGGGTGAACTCGGCCGCGAGTTGGGTCTTGCCAATCCCGCCCAGGCCGGTTATAGCTGGGAGCAGCGCGGCGGTCTGCGCCGACGGGTCGAGCAGGATCGCGGCCAGCGCATCCAACTCGGCCGTGCGCCCAGCAAACGACGGATTAGGTGGGTAGGGAGTTTGGAAAGCGGGGGAAGTGTTGGGAGGAGAAGAGTAAACATGGGAGGAGGCGGTAATAAGTTGTGGGCGTTGTAGGATGACCTTGAATTTTTGAGTTTCTCTGCTTTGACAAAATTCTGGTGGCTGTAATCCGGCCTGTTCCATTTCGTTCTTCATCTTGCGTATGCCAGATCCAACCTGCTCAACATAGCCAAACAAATAGAATATTTCCGCAATCAACGGATTCGTATATATTCCCAGTGCGCCTGCTTTGATGAATGTTTCGGCACTTGTGCCTTCAGGAAATATGCCAGGATTGGTTATTTCAATGCGATTATCAAATATCTCGACGTAAATCCCATCGTCACGCCTTGGATAGTCACGATGAACGAGCGCATTCGCTACCGCCTCACGCAATACGGCAAAGGGGATTTCCCATTGGTCACTCTCTTTTCTTCGATCTCGATTGCGCATTATGCGAAGATTCGCTCGAAGGAAATCGAAGATATTTTCGCACTGAGATATCAAAGAACCATCAAGATCATGTCTATCAACAATTGAATTCTGTTCGTTGCCCTCCCACCGAATACAATGTATTCTTGCACCTGGCACCCAGCGCTGAGGATAGCTTCCAAAACATAATAATGCACCATAGGTAGGATGTTGGTTGCGCCTCAACTTAGAATTTTGCCATTCAGAGAATGTAGCAGGATTTTGTGCTTGTCGCTGCTGAACACGTGGTTGCTCGAAGAACCCGCGCAATAACACTGCATCCAGATCCCCCTCGTTCACAGCCCTACAGGGTGTGTGATCGAAAGGAAAGCGCTGCGTTGCCCTTTCATCAAAGTAATCCGGATCTATCCTTTCTTCGTCGATAGCCCGATCAAATCCCTCCTGTCGAGCTTGCTCGATGTTCTTCTGATGCGCTTGATGGCGTTGATTATCAAGTATTTCTTTGGCAAGGTGTGGATGATGTGCTAACCAGATACCATCCGGTCCAAATCCAAATCTCGTGCATGTTTGGTACATTGCTGTTGCTTCAGCCACGTAGCTTTCCAGCACATTGAGCGCGACGTACCCACTATCGTCAACTTTCACGCCCGCTAAAGCTTGCTTGAAGGCTGCCGCAAAAACACTCTGACCATTTGATTCAAATGCCTTTCCAGTTGCACTTGTTGCCGTTATAGACCAGCGAGCTTTGGCTTTGCTTGTTTGTTCCTCCACACCCTCAATGCCAAGGTAGTAACGTAAACGACGGTAGAGTTCTTCAAAACATGGATCTGGGGCTTTCTCACCGATCCATCCAGAGTAACAACAATCCAAGAAAAGCACAATGCTACCAACGCTAGAGCTTCTAAGTACACATCTTTGCAACCAACGCATTGAAAGGTAGGCGTTTTCA
>JAKSDJ010000504.1 GCA_022360155.1 Chloroflexales bacterium
CGCTCTTGAGCAGTTCTTCGCGCACTCCATCGGCGCCGATCTTATCGAGTTTGTCGATTGCGCGATAAATACCGCCGGCAGCCGCCTCGTCCAGCCCGCTCACACGCGCAATACCGCCGAGTACCTGACGATGGTTGAGTAAGGTGGTAAAGTCAGGGAAGCCTAGGGCGGCTAACGAGTCGGTGAGAATAGCGACAATCTCAGCGTCGGCCAGGGGCGAGTTACTGCCAACGATGTCGACATCGGCCTGCCAGAACTCGCGGTAGCGCCCGCGCGCCGGACGCTCGCCCCGATAGCTCGGTCCGATAGCGTAGCGCCGCCAGGGCATACGGGAGGCAAGCTCGCCGCTGTACTGGACCACCACGCGAGCCAGCGGTACAGTCTGATCATAGCGCAGCGCCAGCTTACGACCGCCATGGTCCTCGAAGCGGTAGATCAGCTTCTCGTCGTCGCCAAGCTTCCCTTCCAGCGTTTCGGCATATTCGACAATTGGGGTTGTCAGCGGTTCGAAGCCATAGCGCTCGAAGACCCCCGTCAATATGGTGATGATGTGCTGCCGCAACAGCATTGCTGCCGGCAGGTGATCGCGCATTCCCTTGATGTTCTGAGGTTTTTGCATACGACTTTCGCGTTTTACATGTTGCAGATTAATTTGCAGGTTAACAAGTTAGCAGGTTGCAGGTTGACAGGTTACAAGACCCCACACATTCCTAATAGTCATTAGCGTACCAGTTCCGCCGTAGACAGATCCAGAATCCCCATCGGTGTTACGTTCAGGCCCTGAACATAGGGCTTGATCAAAACATAATCGATGCTGTGGTAGAGCGGGATGATAGGCGCATCGGCAAGGATCTGCCGCTCCGCCTCCTGGTAGAGTTGCCAGCGCGTCATTTCATCCGCTTCGCTCGCTGCCTGGTCCAGCAACGCATCGACTTCAGGGGAAGCATAGGCGCTGTAGTTCTCCTGGCTTCCGCCCCGGAACAGCACATCGAGAAAGTTCTGCGGATCAGGATAGTCAGCTACCCAGCCGATGTTGAAGAGCGCAAACTGAGCTTCGTCCAGTGCGTCCAGGTAGTCGCCAAAATTTTCGTAGGCGCGCACTTCAATCATAACATCCAACTCCTCAGCGGCCAAGTCGCGCAGCAAGCCAACCCATCCGCCGCCATAGCCCACGATTGACGGGAGTTGTTCGGCGCCGCCATAGCTCGATTCGCGCAGGAGTTGCCTGGCCCGCTCCAAGTCGACCTGCGGGTCGGGCAGTTGCTCGTTATAACCGGGCATGCCGGGCGGCAAGACACCACGGGCCGCTTGAACGCCGCCGCTCAAGGTAAGATCGGCCAGTCGCACTCGGTCGATCAGCAACGTAAACGCCTGGCGCACGTTCACATCGTCAAACGGAGCAACGTTGACATTCATGCCGATATACGAGAGCGAGAGTTGGGAAACGCTCATCAGCTCACGCGAGAGTGGGTTACTTTCGTCGCGTACCCGATCTAAGGCATACGCGGGTACACTGGTGAAGTCAATCGCGCCGGTTTCGTAGAGCACCAAAGGATTGCTTGCCGCCGCGCCCATCAACATCGTGACCCGATCGAGCCGCGCCGGGTCGGCATAGTAGTTGGGGTTGCGCCTCAACACCAGCCGTTGGTCGTGGCGCCATTCTTCGATCATGAATGGCCCGCTGCCATTGGGTTGTTCGGTCCATCCGGCAATATCTGCTTCCACCGTGCGGCGGTCGATGACAAACGCGGTTGGATGCACCAGCTTCGCCAAAAAGTAGCTACGCGGGCCGACAATAGTAATCGCAAGCGTCTGCGCATCAATCACCTGGATGCCGCTGATTGTTGACTCTTTTCCATCAAGCTTTTCCGCGACGCCAACGATGTCGTTCAGATAGACCCTGGCGGGTAGGGTGGAAGCAAGCCCTAGGTCGGTCGCTCGCTCCAGCGAGTAGCGTACATCTTCGCTCGTGATGGGCGTGCCGTCGGCAAAACGGGCGTTCGCACGCAAGGTGAAGGTGTAGGTCATTCCATCGTCCGAAACCGTCCAGCGCTCGGCGATACCCGGCTGGATTGACAGATTCTCATCGAGTCGGACCAGGCCGCTGAAGAGCTGTTGGGTGACAAACGCGCTGGTTGAGTCGCCAACCAGCGCCGGATCAAGGGTTGCTGGATCGCGCGCGCCCAAGGCCATGATCAGATTGCCGCCGGGCGGAGCGAGCCCGACCGCAGGCTGATTTTGGCGTACTGGCACAGGCTGTCCGCAGCCGGCAAGCAACAGGCCGAGAAGAATAATAAGTATGGCATAGGTGCATTGCAATCCAGACCTCATGGTTGCCCCACATTTCTGGCTTGCCGTTCGCTGCGTAATTGCTCATTTGCTCCGGCAAGTTGGCCACAGGCGGCGGCGATCTCCACGCCACGCTCGACGCGCACCGTGCAGGCAACGCCACGCTCCTGAAGGACGCGCTGGAAAGCGAGCACTCGCCGCCGTTCCGAACGACCGAGGGGCATGCCCGGCACCGGGTTCCAGGGGATCAGGTTGATATGACAGAGATGCAGCGGCAAGCCCTGGCGACTGTCCGGCTTGCCATATCTGTCGTCGCCACGTAGCAGGGTCGCCAAGGCCAGCGCCTGTTCCGGGCTATCGTTCTGGCCTTGTAACAACACATACTCGAACGAGACACGCCGGTTCGTCATATGCAAGTATTCCCTGGTGGCATCGAGCAGGGCTGCGATGGGGTAGCGTCGATTGATCGGCATCAACGCACCACGCAACTCGTCGTCAGGGGCGTGGAGCGAGATCGCCAGGTTGATCGGCAGTCGCTCGCCCGCCAGGCGGCGAATGCCGCCAGCCAGACCAACCGTCGAGACGGTCATGCTGCGGGCGCCCAGATTGAAGCCTCGCGGGTCATGGAGCCGCTCGACTGCCGCCCACCAGCGGTCGTAGTTCGCGAAGGGTTCACCCATGCCCATAAACACAACATTCGTGACCGTTGAGTGTAGAGGACTCACGTTCTTCTCAGGCGCTAGATTTTGGATTTCGCGCGCCGCCCAGAGAACCTGTTCGACAATTTCGCCGCTGCTCAGGTTCTGCAGCAGACCAAGCTTGCCGGTAGCGCAAAAGACGCAGCCCATCGCACAGCCAGCCTGGGTCGACACACAGACTGTTGCACGGTCGGGATAGACCATCAACACCGCCTCGATCACCTCGCCGCCGGGCAGGACAAACAGCGCCTTGCGCGTCAGCCCCGCGTCGGCCTGCTGAACCCGCAGCAAGCGCAGCTTGCCCAGTTGGGCCTCATTGGCTAGGCGCTGACGCAACCCCAGCGGCAGGTCGGTCATCGCAAGCGGGTCGATCGCAAAGCCGACATACAGCTGATGATAGATCTGGCGGGCACGGTAGGCGGGCTGACCCCAATCATGCATCAGCTCTTCGAGATCCGCCAGCGTCGCATCGTAGAGCGCTAAAGATGTTGTATTCATAGGCTTTATTATACCATGCGCCTTTGGCGGGAACTTTTTACATTTCAACAACGTCATTGGAGTGTTCGTTGTTCGATCTATGAAGAGGAAAGTTATGTGGAAATACCTTCTCATTGCGCTGATCGCCCTCCTTAGCGCTTGCAGCAATGCAGGCGCCAACACCCCTCCACCTCAGGGAACGTTAACCATTGACACCATCAAAGTCGATATCGCCGAGTCGGAGCCGGTCCAGGTATTCGTGCATGTCCAGGGCTACTTGGGTGATGGATGTACCTCGCTCGGCGCAATCGAGCAGCAGCGTAACGACAATGTTGTTGAAGTAACGATACAAGCACGGCACAGCGGCGCAGAGGTTTGCACGATGATCGCGCCGGTCGTGGACGAGCGCATTCAACTGGAGGGCGACTTCCCGCCGGGAGGCTATATTGTGAGGGTGAACGGCGTTGAGCAAATATTCACTATTTGAGAATAGGGCTGCATCGCGGTCCGTCTCATGAGGGACGTGCAAACACATGCTCTAGCGCTGGGAAAGGCGGCAGCCCGGCCGCCGCCTTTTTGAGCGAAGGAGGCTTTGCAATCGTTGTGTATCGGATCAATGCACCCGCACAAATGTTTCTGCTCATTATGGTACAATGGAAGTCAGCGTCTTATTGGGTTGAGAGGTCTGCTATGCCAACATCAACAAATGGACAATCCACTGTGGTCCGCACGAGTCGCGGTCTCTCGATCGCTGGAACACGCATCACGTTGTACGCGCTCCTAGATTATCTCCACGCCGACTGGCCCCCAAAACTGATCCAGGATTGGTTCAATCTCACCGATCAGCAAATGTCTGATGTGCTCGCTTATCTCACCGAGCATCGCGATGAAGTCGAGCGCGAATATGCGCAGGTGCTGCATCAGGCGGAAGCTAACCGACAATATTGGGAAGAACGCAACCGCGAGCGGTCGGCGCCGCGCCCGTATGGGCCGGCATCACCGGAACAAGAAGCGCTACGGGCCAAATTACGTGCCTGGAAAGCCCAGCTTGGTCAGTCATGAT
Organism: Chloroflexales bacterium; assembly: GCA_022360155.1. Classification (GTDB taxonomy): domain Bacteria; phylum Chloroflexota; class Chloroflexia; order Chloroflexales; family Chloroflexaceae; genus JAKSDJ01. The sequence goes on from JAKSDJ010000504.1 coordinate 4,528, forward strand.
AACCGTTCTGGCGGACCATAATATTGAAGGTCAAGCGCTTCTGCTTTGGGGAACCTTGAGCGCTGCCGGATGGCTGGAGTTGGTACCGCTACGCTTGGTCCGATTCGCGGAGATCGGCTTACCCGCTGATAGCACAGATCGTACTGTATGGCGTTTCGCACAAGCCCAGCAGATGTACTTGCTGACGGATAACCGGAATATGGAGGGTGATGACTCCTTGGAACAGACTATCCGTGAAGAGAATAGGGCGACATCTCTGCCAGTGCTGACCATTGGGCGCGTGGCTCGGTTGACGAAACGGAGCTATCGTGAAGCGTGTGCGGCTCGATTGCTGGAGATTGTCCTATATCCAGAAGACTACGTCGGCGCTGGACGCATATTTATTCCATAACGTACTGCCTTCCGGGCTTCTATAGAGAAATCAGTTAAAGGTCGTACAATCAGCTTCACTGCAAGGCGTTCAGAAAGCGGTGCGATTAGTATGACGAACCGAAAATAGTACAGTCTTTGACTGTAATGTCCATATAACTTTCAACGACTGTCGCCCCAACGCGTGTTGCATATAGCCCACACTAACACGTTGAACTCACGGCAGCTTAATGATGGTCAGGATCGAGCTTCTTTCAAGCTCATCTGACACTCATACATCAGATGGTGAGCTTCGTCTTCAGCCTCATAGACACCCTCCAATAACGCTATCTTTACCCATCCTACGCATCGGCATCATCCGTGTTCCATTGGACACCATTCCTCGACACACATCCGCCGCATGGGCATAGAACAAGAATCCCGCCATCGGCGGGCAGCGACGCTTGTCTCTGACACAAAACTACTGGAGCAATGGCGGCGGCACGAACCACCATCCGCGCGTAAGCCAGATGGCGGTCAACAGCACCCCCAGGAGCAGCGCAAAGCGGAGATCGCCCCAGGTCAGCCGCCAACGCTTCCGCGGCAGCACAAGGTGCGAACTGATCCAGGCGAGGATGAGCGTCAACAGCGGATAGAACATCAGCGTAGCCCGGTATAGCGGGATAATCTCGGGGCCGTTGGAACCATAGTAAACCACACCAGGCGACAGGAGATACAACAATGGCAGACTACTGAAGAAATCGCCGCCAAAGCCAAAAAATGCCCCCTTCCCTCCTCCTGGCATAACAGCAATAATCGACATCAATGCGCTAAACGGGTTGAGGTAGAGCACTTGCGGCGGAACTTGGCGACCCGGCGGCATCGTGAACTGACTCCACACAGTTCCTGCCAGCATGGTCCCGCCAATAATCAGGAACACAAGGATATAACTGATGACAGTCGCTGAGGCCGTGCGCGCGAACAGCGTCGAACAGAAAAGGCCAATAGTGCCATAGGTAATCGTCGCAACCAGGATTAAGGCTAGCGCCTTGAACATCATCGTTGGGGTGACGCCGCCAAACATCAACACCAGGCTAAAGACCGGGATCGCGGCAAAGATCAGCAAGAAGAGATAACTGAGGGTCGCAATCAGCTTGCCCCAGAGGATCCGCGCCGGACGAAGCGGAGTCGTCACCAACATGTCGTATGTCAGCTGCTCGCGCTCGCCGCTGATCGCACCACTCGTCAGGGCCGGCGCCAAGAAGACGACCATGAACAAGGTACAGAGCGACAGGCCGGTAAACAACGCCTGGCCCATCTGCGCGCTCAACACAGCCGTCCCAAAACGAGCTTGCTGTGCGACAACCTGGAAGATGCCATAGCCGACTGCGACCAGCACGACCAGAAAAATGGTCAGGATCGCATAGGGCCGAAAGCCGCGCATCCGTGAACGCAGCTCTTTGACAATAATCGGGTTGAGCTGGGGTTGTGATGATTTGAATACTCGCATTAGCCAACCTCGGTTAAGCGCAGGAATAGATCTTCGAGATCTTCTATCGTTGTATGGAAATCACTGACCAGAATACCCTGGGTCAGCAAGTATGCCAGCAACGCCGATTGTTGTTCTTCGCTTGCAGCACCAAGTTCGATATGAAATATTCGGTCATTCAACTCGTCCCTGCGCACCTTCAGAATGGAAGGCAGTTCGGACGTTGACGGTAGCGACTGAAGAATCTCGTCAGCCCGGTCGGCGTCGCGCAAGACTCGGATCTGGAGCGTGTGACCGCTTTGCAGTTGGCTGCGTACTTCCGGCACCGATCCACTAATGATCATATGACCCTTATCGATAATGCCAATCGCGTCACATACCTCGGCCAACTCGCTCAAAATATGCGAGCTAAGAATGACGGTCTTGTTCATGTCACGCAACGTACGCAGCAACTCACGCAGCTCGACGCGCGCCCGCGGGTCAAGACCGCTAGCTGGTTCGTCGAGGAACAGCAGTGGCGGATCATGAACGAGCGCATGCGCCAGGCAGAGCCGCTGCTGCATGCCGCGTGAAAGGCTCTGCACGAAGGCGTCGCGCTTCGGGGTCAGATCGACCAGATCGAGCAACTGTTCAACCGTCGAGCGCCGCCGCGCCGCATTCAACCCGTAACAACGGGCGAAAAAGTCCAAATATTCCCACACCCGCAAGTCGCTATAGACCCCAAAAAAATCCGGCATATATCCGACCAGGCGTTGGGCTTCGCTGCCGCTGCGGCTCAAGCGCTGGCCCATTAGCCAAATTTCGCCGCTGCTTGGTTCCAACAGCCCGGCTAGCAAGCGCAACGTCGTCGTTTTGCCGGCGCCATTCGGCCCGATGAAGCCATAGATACTGCCGCTGCTGATCGCGAGGCTAAGCTGCTCAAGTGCGACCGTCTTGCCATAGCGTCGTGTTAAATTGATTGTCTCAAGCGCGGGAGTCATGGCAGCACGCCTTCCACTGTCGCATCAACATACATACACCCAGGCAGGTTCTGCGGCACAACTTGGCCCCCGACCTGCACGCGCAGCGCACCATTGCCGCTCATAAAACGTTTCGGTTCGGTGATCGCAATTGTCGAGCCGGTACGTTCTTGATCGATCCATGTTCCTGTCTGCCAGTCAAACAGGGCAACCTGCACTTCTTGGGGCCACGGCCCATCAGCAGATGTGAGTAAGGAGAGTTTGCTGGCTTGCAGCGTGGATAGTTCGCGCGGGAGGCTCAATGTTACAACGGCTGACTGGGTATTATACAGGTTGACGCCAAGTCCTTGGCTTCCCATACACATGCTATCACTATGTTGTTCGACCCGTCGCTCCATCCAACCGCGATCCAAAGAGATGCTATCACCAGCAACGCGCAACTGCGGTGTCAGGGTGATCAGGGTAAGCTGTTGGTGTGCGACGCGCTGATCCGGTATATTGACATCAAGTGAGGCAGCATCCATCCAGGCAACAAGCACGGGATGGGTATTGCGCATAGTGGGGCCAGTGTTGTAGAGCGCATCAAGCAGCCTTATCCTCAGTAGCAAGTCACGCGGCGGCGGTCCGCTATCGGGGCGATTGAATGTGCCCATCTGATCGCCGTACAGCAAATAGCCCAGCGATGACGACTCGAAAAAGTGGCCTCCGCTCGTGCCGTTTGGCTTACGCATCAGCTCGGCGCGGCGGTGTTCGCCCGGCTCGATCCGGCCAAACCAAGCGACTTGTCCCCCTTGAACCATTGCAACATCATCTACAGGCTGAGCGCCGCCATTATAGATTTCGCCAATGAGCGAGGTTCCATCCATAGTAATTTGCGCGCTCACGCCTTGGTATGCTTGGACCGTATCAGCCAGCACCGCACGCATCGACCATTTAGCAACTTCAAGGTCAGTAACGTGCGTGCTCGACAATGAACCGTCATCCTGAACAAAGACTCCGCCCTGAGCGCCTTCATTGCCATCCCATGGCCCCAAAAGCGAGATGGGTCGCAGCAACGGCATCGTTGCCGCCGGCCTGGGACTCGAAATATCCAGCGTGTAGTTTTCTTCGGACGGCGAAAAGATGCCTGCAAAAGAGCGCACACGAGCCAGGCCGCTGCCGCCTGTATCAGTAACAAGCGGCTCGATCCAGGTGATCTGGTTAACAATAACATCGCCGCCGCGCTGGGCAAAACCTAACCCATAGGCAATCACAGCAAAAACAATCGTAATGACCGGCACAACTGCCCACCCGAGCAGTTGCCGATCAAACAGGCGTAAAACAAAATATGTAACTGGCCCAATCAGTAGCACATATACAAGAAGCAAGGAACCCATCAGAAGCAAGGAAGGAAACTCCAAGGCCGGCAATTCAGTCAACGCTGTCGCAATGTTGCCTTCGACGAACGTATCCGAGCGGATACCGGCAGGACCAAAACCAGGAGCAAGCATTTGGCGCTGGTGCAATATTTCACTCCAGAACGTCTGCTGCCCTGGCCAGTTTACGAAAGCAGATGCATCGAACGATGCAGCAAAAAACGTAACGGCGCCATTGCCAAGCGCTCGCTCGATCAACACCGGCGTATTGTTGAAATCGGGCGCTGCTTCATTTAGTATACCGGTAACCAGCGGGTAGATTGGAGATTCTTGATCTGTTGCTGCTACTGGCTCAACATGGGCAATAGTCAACTCGCCAGCATCATTATCTGCGAGGCCAAGCAGATCGCGCGCGGCAACTTGTTGCAGATCAATATAGTTGACTGGACGCAGCAACTCCGGCAGCCCTTTCAGCGTGCGTTGGGCGCCCGCACCGCCGGCAAGCACTAACTGTCCGCCGCGCGCCACCCATTCCTGTAACACGGCTCGCTGGTCATCGCGTAATTCCTCAGTGGGCACATCGTTCAACACCAACGCATCGAACATGACCAAGCCATGAACCTGATCCGGTAAGTCTTGTAAACGCAATGGAATAGTGGTCAACAGCGCCTTGCTGGCCAATTGATCGGGTAAGCGGATTTGGACGCCGTCGCTAGTGACGACTCCGATAAAATACGCATCGCTTGACCGCGGGGTGACATTCACCGGTTGCTGCGCCAGTTGCTGGCCGTCATGCGTCAACCGCACCACGAGCCGCCGCATAAAACCGGGCATGTATGCGTAAACGGTCACCGATTTACGAGCGCCGCCAGGAAGATCGAGCATCGTCGCATAGGTCGTACGATCACTGCCGGCGCCAACCTCGACCTGGGCGACGATATCCGTTCCATCGTTTTGCGCCGTAACCAAGATAGGCATCCAGCTACCGCTCCGATACACGCCGTCGTAGGCGGCACGAGCTTCGAAGGTCATTCCTGACACGTTCTGCGGCTCGATCACTTCGGTAGGACCAGGGGTAGGTATAGGTTGTGGGCCAGAGTAAGGTGGAACACTATGCGATATTGACCAACCAGGAACTGTGCTGCAGGCTACAGTGCTCAAGATGAGCAGGCTTAGCAGGATGAGGTGTGTTAGCAGATAAAAACGTGGCGCGTGCGGTCCCATGTTCTGCTCCTCTTCGAGTCTTAGCGGTCAATAAACCAGACAGCTGCGGAAGCAGATGCCACAGCCCCGTTAGCTGATATATCCCGAAAGTGAAGATGCCCGAACACAAGCGTCGTCAATATCATGACGATCTACTTAGCGGGAAAGTTCCGTTCGTGTAGTGTTCTCAGTATAAAATCAAAAACTTATGAGGATAATGATAGCGAGATGAGAGAGGACTGATACGCCGGATACCGTACTAAAGACTATCGCGCCAAACTTAAGCAACAGGTCATAACCCGAAGATCAAGATTGACGCGACAACACAGCTCGTCTGATTTTCTGAAGCGATGAATTTAGTAGCGCTTCCGGATACACTTCTCGTCTCCGCGCCGAACCAAGACACGCGCCGGAGCCTGCTGCGCCCTACGACCATGTTGTGCGATCATGAACAGAGCAAATATGAGTGCAAGCGTAATGAGTACGAGGGTGAGATACATAGCTTCAGTTTCCTTTCACGTATGTCACGTAAATAGCCATGAGCGTATGGCGCAATATTGTATATATAGTATAGCGATTTTTTGCCGCAGAGTCCATGGCTAATAAGAGCTATTTTCAAGGTAATTTGACTAAAAAATACGGAGCAAGCTTCCGCCCAGTCAACACGAACATAGCTGTCAGCCGTCAGCTTTCAGCTAGCGTTCGAATATTGGAATGTTCGAACCGGCCAACGTTCAACATGTCAACGTGCTAACGTACACTTGTACGAGAACCCTACTTAACGCCCAGATACTTTCCGATCAGTAAGCCAACCCGCTCGCGTGTCGCTGGCGGAATGACGTTGGGATCGGTGATAATCGCGGTTGCCAACGCTTGATGAGCCGGACTCGCAAAGCCATCGCCAATCCGCGGAAGGACTTCGCGGATGATCTGCTGCGCCAATTTTGCGTTGGACTGGAGCACTTTAACGACCATCTCGACCGTTACCGCATCGTGGTCAGGATGCCAGCAGTCATAGTCGGTCACCATTGCCAACAACGCATACGCGATTTCGGCTTCGCGGGCCAGTTTTGCCTCGGGCAAGGCCGTCATGCCAACCAAGTCAAACCCACGGCGGCGGTTCTCTTCGCTCTCAGCTAGAGTCGAAAACTGCGGACCTTCCATACAGACATATGTACCACCCTTGTGAACAGTCGCCCCGGCTGCCTGCGCCGCTGCATAAAGGCGTTGACTGAGCGCCGAACAAAATGGTTTGTCGAAAGCGATGTGGACAACAACCCCATCGCCAAAAAAGGTACAGGGACGCACGCCTTTGGTTCGATCAAAGATCTGATTAGGGATCACCACGTGACCAGGGGCATAATCCTCGCGCAAACTACCGACGGCGCTGATCGAAATCAGATATTGCACACCAAGCTGCTTGAAGCCATAGATATTGGCGCGGCTGGGCGCCTCGGTCGGCATCAGACGATGGCCGCGCCCATGACGTGGCAAGAAAGCCACCCGTTGCCCTGCAATCGTACCAAGAATATAGGTGTCGCTGGGCGTGCCATAGGGCGTTTCCAGATACACCTCCTCAATATCGGTTAGATCCTCCATTGCGTACAAACCGCTGCCGCCAATTAAGCCGATCGTCGCTTGCGTCATCGTTTACTCCTCACAACAAGGTATGAAAGGCCGTTTGATACGTGTTTTTTGGAGTACAACAGCCATTTGCTGCCGGGCGACTGCATGCTTCCATAGGATGACTCGGCTTGCTCTCAGACCACTACAGGCGTTTGTCAGAAAGCTGCAGAGAAAGCAGCAACAACAGGCAAGACGCCAGAGTCACAACAGAACATGCTATGGGCCCCCCCCACGTACTGGTCTCTGCAAGAGTATAACGCATCGCCCAGCGAGTGGCAATTAGCGCAGACTCTTTTCAAACAGACGCGCCGGTCAGTTTGCACTGTATACTATTGGAGGGTCAAAAGGCGGATCTAACCGCAATACTTGTTCAGATAAGCGCGATGGAAGACCTTTCAGGTCTTTGGGAAGGAGTCCGAAAGCATCTCTTCAAGATCTGAAAGGTCTTATTTGACACGAGTTACGCGGCGGTGGGTGTCGGGGAGGCGCAGCTTCCCCGAAAACTCCTTCTTGCCGCGGCGGCGGCGGCGCCACGGCAAGAAAAAGGATTCTTGGAGGGCTGCAAGCCCTCCAAACCTCCCTGCCAACTGGTGACCGCGTAAGTCCTGTTATTTGGAAACGTATTGGATCTAACCGACAAACTTATAGCCTAGGCCATGCACAGTGAGGATGTATTGGGGATGGCGGGGATGTTCTTCAAGCTTCTGGCGCAGCCAGGCGACATGTACATCAACGGTGCGAGTTGAGACCAGGGCATTGTAGCCCCATACCTCGTTCAACAGCTCATCGCGCGAGAGCGTTTCACCACGATGCTCGATAAAATAACGGAGGAGGCGAAACTCAAGCGCCGAGAGTTCGATCACTTCACCGCTGCGATGCACTTCGGCGCGACGAAAATCGATACGCACCGGGCCAAACTGATAAATATCATTGTCGAGTTGAGGAACAGGCGACACCGGCGCACGCCGGAGCAGGGCCTCGACACGTGCCAGCAATTCGAGCATTTCAAACGGCTTCGTCAGATAATCATCAGCGCCAAGCTTCAAACCAACAACCTTATCAACGATCTGACCTCGTGCGGTCAGCATAATGATCGGCGTGCTCGTTCGCCGCTGGCGTAAATCGCGGCATATGTCAAAACCGTTGCGCGAGGGAAGCATGACATCAAGGATAATTAAGTCGAAATTTTCGTTCGAGGCGCGTTCTAAGCCAACATCACCATCATGTGCGGTGTCAACACTGTATCCTTCGCTGCTCAGCCGGTCGGTCAGCGTCAGCACCAGACCTGGTTCATCTTCGATCAACAGAATACGCTTGTTCATAAGCGCCACTCTCTCACAAGCAGTTCCGGGCAGCATAGAAACGACCGGATTAGGTTTTGCCCCAATGATGGCTACGTATCGTCGCCGGTTGCACACTCATTGGTTCGACTAAGGCTGGAAGGTGCAAGATAAACACAGCCCCCTGCCCCAGCGTGCTGTCTACACTGATCTGTCCACCCAGCGAGTCGATCGTGTGCTTGACCAAGCTCAATCCCAAGCCGCTACCATGGATCTGCGCCATGGTCACGTCCTGGCCACGATAAAATGGCTCGAAAATATGCGGCAAGTCGCTCGGTGCGATACCCATACCACGGTCACGAACCGTGATCTGCACTTCGGGGCCATGTGGGCTCGCCGCTATCCTGGTCCACACCCCAATCCAGCGACTCGTTCCACTATACTTGATAGCATTATTCAGCAGATTCTGGATTGCCCGTTTCAAGGCTGCTTCATCCGCCATAACCAACGGCAAATCGGGCCAAAAGTCTTTCTCAACAACAAACCCACCCTCGCTCAATTGGGTATGGAGTGCATTCAGAACGCTTTCAACCAAGCCATTGGCCTCGGTCGGGTGTAATTGATAGGTCTTCTGTCCCGACTGAGCACTGGCAAAATCGAGCACCTGCTCAACCATTTCGGTCAAGCGCCGGCCTTCGCCGCGAATGACCGAGCCATACTGGCGGGCCTTGTTTGGATCGTGAATCAGACCGTCGGCCAGATTTTCACCCGCAGCGCAAATCACTGCGAGTGGGGTGCGCAATTCATGCGATACAGCCGCAGCAAAAGCCATTTGCTGTTTTGCAAGCCGCTGGGTTCGCTGCGTTGCAACCACCATCAGCACAATGCTCATTGCGAGGATCAATAGAATACTAAAGCTAATGATCAGGTTGCGGGTGCGTAACTCGCTCACAGCGTTCTCCAACGAACCAGACCGATGTTTGAGCAGCAAATCCCAGTGGCCATCATTCCCGTTTGGAGCGCCAATGATACCGACTGCGATGCGCTCAGGAGTTTTGAGATCGCTCAATTGCTCTTCCTGGTCAGGATTGTGCGGGAATAGCAAGCGGTTTAGTTCTTCGAAGCGTATGCTAAAGATATCCGTTGTAGAATCGCTCACCGCAAACGCCGATGTTGGCAGATCGGGGTCGGTCTGGTAAACGACTGCGCCTGTTCTGCCCTGGCTAACAATTGCCATATTGTAGTCAGAACCAATGCCGGCAAAGTTGCGCTCGACCAAATCAGGAATAAACACCTTTTTCATATAGTCGAGATCAAGATAGACAATAGTATGCGCCAGTAAGGGCAATGTATCCACCGAAGGCCGGCAGCTCGGACAGATCCGTTGTGAGGGCGGCAAAACCGTGTCGCTAAAGATCAGGTCGGCGGAAATATCGAGATACTGACTATCGGAGAGCAGCCATTCGCGTGACAGCGGAACGATCAGCGCTGGGGCGTCGGGATCAACATCGAATGCACTCCCCATTGCCAGTTCCTTATCTTCAAGATCTTGGCGATAGGCGCGCTCGAAATACTCCCGAACCTCGGCCAACTCGTCTGGCCAAACCATACTCTCGAATTCCTCAGACTCGAGATTGAAGCGCGAATAGCTAAGTCGACCAATCTCATTCACTTTTACCAAGTAAACATCACGTACCAGCCCCGGATAGGGCGCTGTCGCGAACCAACTCTCGTAGCGCTGAGCATAGCGAACCCAATCTTTGTCGCGCAAGGTTGCCGCATCCATTTGAAAATTTAGATAGATCCGGGCAATTTCGCGATCAAAATCTTCGCTGAAACGCACTGCGCCCGTTTGTAAGCTGGCCTGCATTCGCTCGCGTTCACCCTGGCTGACCTGGCCCACCCAGTGGTATTGCAGAGTTGCAAGTAAGATTAACGCCGATAGCACAGCAATGAGGATAGGAAAGAGCGGCGGCTTATACTTCAAGAATCTGCTCATGGCATCCGTTTCGGGTTCACTCTAGCGTCATACGCTGATATATCCGGCTTTGCGATGTTGTAGCAAATATCGATTGGGCGTAGCACCCCAACCCACGCTCATGTCAGATGAGATTCTTTGTAGTACTCAATCTGTAACAAAAATGCTCAAAACCCATACAATACTGTTGCACTCACTGAGGAGGTGGAGAGGACAGGGCTGAACCGCTTTATCGTTGCAAAAATGAGGAAAGGTATAAGGTGGGTCTACCCTATCTTTACAAACCTCCACCCACCTGTAAAATTATCAGAAACTTTGGTCTAGCTATCTTACGATTATAGCATAGTCGATTACCTTTGAATAGTTTCCAACATAAGTTTTACAACCTTAACAGCAAGGCTTTATAGCAATCCTATTTGAGTTGCAGCGCCGCTCTGAGGCAGTGAACAAAGACCGCCTCAAAGCGACGTTAGATAGGATTTACAACCGATTTAGGGTTGCTATACTTACTGGTATATAAGGATGCATAGCAGATTGGAGAATTACAATGACACAGATAAACCCAATTGTTTATGGCGCGCTTTGGTGTGGCGACTGCAAACGCGCTAAAAAGTTTCTGGGCGAGCACCGGATACACTATACCTGGATCGATATCGAGCAAAACCCCGCTGGGTTGGCTCTAGTCGAACAGTTAAACCAGGGCAAACGGATCATACCCACTATCGTTTTTGCGGACGGCAGTACATTAGTCGAGCCAAGTAACGCGGAATTGGCGGCCAAACTGGGGCTCCAAACACGCGCCCAGATGAGCTACTACGATCTGATTGTGATCGGCAGCGGCCCAGCCGGCTTGACGACAGCGCTCTATGCGGCCCGCGAGGGTATGGATGTCCTGGTTATCGAGAAAAGCGGGCTCGGCGGCCAGGCTGGCATCACTGAGCAGCTCGACAATTTCCCTGGGTTCCCCGACGGCGTCGGCGGGGCCGAGTTCGCCGACCGGCTGGTGCAACAGGCACGACGCTTTGGCGTCGAACTGCTCCAGGCGCAGGAAGTTGCCAACCTGCGCGCCGAAGCCGAGTCACGTTACGTGACCACCAGTAACGGCGCCGAGTACGGCGCCTGCGCCATCTTGATCGCAACAGGTTCGACCTATCGCCGCTTGAACGTACCTGGCGAAGATGAGCTGATAGGCGCTGGCGTTCACTTCTGTGCAACATGCGACGGTCCTTTTTACAAAGGCCAACATGTCGCAGTTATTGGCGGTGGCAATAGCGCCGGCGAGGAGAGCATTTTCCTGACCCGTTTTGCCGAGAAAGTTACGTTGCTGGTACGCGGCGACAGTCTGACCGCCAGCAAAGTCGTTATCGATAAGGTCAATGAAAGTGCGAAGATTGAGGTTCGCTACAACACCGAGGTACAGGAGCTCCTGGGCAATGGCAAATTAAGCGGCGTTGTCGTTCACAACCGGACGACCAGCGCAATAGAGAGCATCAACCCAGCAGCCGCGTTTGTTTTCATTGGTCTCTCACCCAACAGCACATGGCTCCCCTCCAACATTGAACGCGACCAGTACGGATTCATCGTTACGAGCCCAACCCTGGAAACGAGCCTTCCCGGCGTATTTGCCGCAGGCGATGTGCGTCAAGGCAGCACCAAACAGGCCGCTAGCGCCGCTGGTGAGGGCGCGACTGCCGCTCTCATGATCCGCGAATATTTGAAAACGATGTAAGGTTAGACATCTAACTCGCGCCGCAACGCACTGATCTCGGTCTCGATGCGTTGGAGCAGCGCCGCCTTTTCGTCAACGGGGAGGAACGAGGCATCCACGCTATTCCGCACCAGCGTTACTAGTTCATCGGCGTTGAAGCCAAAGTAGGTGACAATTTTGCGATACTCGTCAATCAGCGTCGTATGGAAAAAGGTCGGATCATCGGTGTTGATCGTCACCTTTACACCCGCATCGTAGAGCCGTCGCAGCGGGTGTTCCTGCCACGATGCGGTCGCACCAGTCCAAATATTGCTGCTGGGGCAAACATCGAGTGTCACGCCACGCTTACACAGGTGGTTGAGCAGCTTGGGATCATCAATACTGCGGATGCCATGGCCTAGGCGCTCGACCTGCAAGACATCAACCGCCCCCCACACGCTTGAAGGTCCAACGACCTCGCCGGCATGAGCCATCACTCGCAGGCCGGCTTGGTTTGCTGCGGCAAAAACCTCGCCAAAAGGGTCGGGGGGATGACCAATCTCGTTTCCGCCAATAGACCATGCCACCACGCCATGGGCCATTGCTTGTTGGGCGATATCCAAGACGCGCCAGGCTGTATCCGGCCCATATTGACGGCCATAGTCAAGCGCAAGTTGAACACGAATGCCAGTTTCACTGCGAGCGCGTCCAAACCCGACAGCAGTACCAACAATGGCTTCGTGCATATCCATGCCACGGAGCAGATGTTGCATCGGCGAGAGCATCACTTCAGCATAGAGGACATTTTGACGCGCTAACTCAAGTAGTGATTCGTGTGTCGCCGGCTGCTATTCTGTTTTCGCAGGCTAGTCTTCGTAAATCGTTCATCTTTTAAAAGTGTGCTGAATCTTCGTAAAGCGTTCATATTTAACAATTCGCTGAAGGTCTTCTATCGATCTGTGTTTAATGAATCTTCCAAAGCGTTCATCTTTCAAAAGTGTGCTGGAAGTTTACACCCTGAGTAAAATTTTACTTTGGACCGAATCAACTTGGACCGCCAGTCCGGCAGGTGGGATCAACTCGGATCGACTCGGATCGAATAAAAAAATAAAATAAAATTGGACTCAGATGGACTCGGATCATAAAAAGAAAAATTGAATTAAATTAATTTAATTGTTGGTAGGCGAAGATGGCTGTCTTCTCAACGGATAAATCTATTTTGCAAACTTTGGAAGTCTTTGATATATTTTTCACAAGAAAATGGAAAATGTTTGGGATTTTGGATAAGTGGTCGCTTATTGGAGGTGGTAGCTTACGAGAGATGGTTGCACTTGGAGGTTCAAATGTATTTAGGTTGTTCTTACTTATTTTTCACTGAAACTTTATTTGCATTATTTTTCAGTACTGTATGAATTATGTGTTATTTTAGAACGCAGGGCCTTGTTTTATTTGTTATGAAAGATAGTAAAGTGACATTTAAGGACTAGCCCAGGTGGCAGGGGCGTAAAGGGGAGGGGGGGGGGATAGAAGAGAAAAACGCGAAAGGGCGAAGGAACATTAAGAAGGAACAGAAGGAACATGGTCTTGGAGCCTTTCTCCCCAGTCCCTCTCCCCTTTTTAGGCTACTCCCCCTGCGGAGTCGTAAGCGCAGTTGTAGTAAGATCGGCGGAATCAGGGTCAGAAGAATCAGAATGTTTCCATTTTCTACAGACTCGATCCGTTTACGACTCCGTCGCTGATTGTCTGAGTCGGAAACAGAAGCGGAAGGATAGCCCAATCACACTCACGTTCTCACGCTTTGTGATCGATTGGTTTAGTTCTTCCGGCTGCGAAGACCCAGTTTTCACTTGATCGTAAACGATGGAGTCGTTAGCGGACTCAGAACGCAGTTTTCAACCCTGGGAACGAGGTTGCGCCACAGCACCTTCACGGCATTGCAATTTTTTCCATGCACAGACTTGCACATGATAATAAACATGTAGACCATGGAAGACAAACTTTTCTCACAACTCATTTAAAATGAATGTAGTCTAAAACACATCTACACTGCTCCATGCTATAGTGCTTGCTACAACATTTTAATGTTATTATAATTAATGTCAAAGTGAAATTTGATGTCAGTACACAAGGTGCGCTGTGTGGCTTCTCTAGCTTATGGGTATGCTGGTGGAGCCTGGTGATTTACTTTTACCTTTTGGAAGACAAGAAATTCTTAGTTTTTGCAAAAAGAATAGCCTTTACATGGCATGCAAGATTAAAAGCCCACCTTTTTTCTTAGGGCAGAGGCTTGATATCAAAATTTATGCTACAACAGGCAAGTTCTCATTAATGCCTGTTTACGTTAATTTGATTCACTGACATACAAAGAAAAAAATAGACGTTTTAAACGTACTCTTTTTTAAAAAGTTTACAGAGCTTGTTTAACATAGTACTCTAAGCAATTTTAAGCTCCCTGTGTGTTCTACTTTATTCAGACATCAGTCATCATTAAATACAAAATTTCTGGGAGGCAAAAGTGCTTTAAAGTCGTTACGAAACACCTGTACATTCAAATACCTTCCTCAGTACAGTACCACATAAATGTTTACTATGCCCTTTCAATTGTGACAAGCTGGATAACTCAATTAAGAGCCTGACTAAGGCAAGTATGCTTATTTAAAAAGCTAAAAAAAATATTCATTAAAAGAAGAGACTGGCCTAATTATGATTTTAAACTCAAATGAGAACTCTTCAGATTTAGTTGAGACCTGAAAAGCCATAGCTCAAGACATGCATTTAACACATGGCATACCTTTGTCATAAACATATCAATGTGAAACTTGAAGTAGTGCAAACTATGTACAGAGGGTACCAAAGGTATTTCTTGAGTTTGGAGGGACGCCTCTCAGCCGCTGTGTCAGCCACAGGCCAACATATCTTTGACTGAAGGCCAAGTATGAAACGTCTCTGGCTCCCAGAGTAGTAATATGGATGAGTTACAAAAAATAACGTTAAAACAGTCATGAAACCA
>JAKSDJ010000706.1 GCA_022360155.1 Chloroflexales bacterium
AGAAGTCGAAGTTGAAGAAGCGGACTGGCTTGATCTGGCCGAAGGATTTGGGCGGCTCAGAGAACTCGAAGCTGTATTAGAAAAAAGCTGAATATGCTAGTACTCCAATGAGACTTCCAGGCGAACTGTATTGGAGAAACTAGCTTCGGGGTCATCCTGAGCCCTTCGGCTGCGCTCAGGATACACGCAGCGAAGGGTCTCGCACCCGTTTGCAAGGAGATTCTTCACTGAGCCGGTCCTGAGCCCTTCGGCTGCGCTCAGGACCGGCTCGCCGAAGGGTTCAGAAGATATGGCTCGTTGGAGTACTAAAACCACCCGGCTTAATCACCCTTGTTCCGCTTGTGGACTATCCAGGGGCGTTCGGAACTGTGTGGCCGATGTCAGACTTTCCGTAACTTGGCCCCAAACTGCCGTATTCAGGTGCAGGACCATGGTCAGCTTATGCGAATGCTCGGCTGACGGCTCTTTTCGTGTTCGCAGGGTTAAACTGTCAATCTGCCAACCTAACAGCATGCTATGAAAGGAGATTTTTGGATGCATCGTCTGCACTTCGTTTTCTTGTGCGCCCTCGTGGCGCTGGTTATAAGCACCCCCAGCCTAGGCAGCGCAAGTTTCGCGTCGGCCAACAGCTTAAACGCGATAACGCTGCCGGATCGCTATATCCTGCCCGGCGACGCTGTCTTCCCTGAAGGGATTGCGTACCAGCGCGGCACGGGCGCATTCTATGTCAGCAGCACCGCCGATGGGACAATCTTTGCGGGCACGCTCGCCAATCCCAACGCGCAGGTTTTCTTGCCCGGCGGTCAGGATGGTCGCACTGCAGCAGTCGGCCTTGCCGTTGATCGGCAGAATCGCCTGTTCGTTGCCGGGGGAGCGACCGGCAAGTTGTTTGTGTACGACACTAACAGCGGCGATCTGCGCGCGGCCTTCGCCAACAACCTGGATGCAACCTTTGTCAACGATGTGGTCGTTGCGCCGACTGGAGACGCCTATGCTACCGACTCGCTGGCCCCCGTTCTGTACAGGGTCTCGACTGCGGCGAACGGTGATCTAACATTCGAGACCTGGTTGGATTTTCGTGGGACGCCGTTTGAATATCGGCCTGGCTTCAACGCCAATGGCATTGCTGCCAGCGCGAATGGACGCTACTTGATTGTGGTCCAATCCAACACCGGCAAGTTGTACCGGATCGCGATACCGACTAAGACCGTCACCGAGATCGATCTGGGCGGCGCGACTGTGACGAATGGCGATGGGCTTTTGCTCTTGGGGCGCATGCTCTACGTCGTCCGCAACCGGCAGGAGCTAATTGTCAACATCCTGTTGTCGAACGATTTCACGCAGGGCGATGTGCTCGCGAGCGCAACCGATCAATCATTTGCCTTCCCAACAACGATCGACCGGGCACTGGATCAACTGCTGGTCGTCAACGCCCAATTCGACCGGCGCGGCTCTGGGCTGACGCCCGACCTGCCGTTCACGGTTTCGCGCATACCGATCCCCTTAGGACGCTAATTCGCGATAGTGATAGTGGTACAACGTGGTGAAGCCGGCCAGTTCATACGCAGTGCGCGCTGGGGCGTTCTGCTCCATGACCTGTAGGTACATCTGGGTTGCCTGGCGTTGTTGGCCCCACTGCGCCAGCGCGTGCAACACCGCGGTTGCCGCGCCGCGGCGGCGAAACGCTGGTCGAGTCGCCATACAGAACACGCCAATCCAGCCGCGCTCGGCCACGCCCAGACCAATCGCCGCCGGCTGTCCAGCGATGGAAAGCAGCGCGTAGCCCGTGGGCGGGCTGACCCGCCCCAGGATGTTGCGCCGCTCCTCGGCGGTCGATGCAGTGACCTGTTCGGCTTGACAGTAGGTGTCGAACCAGGCCGCATCGAAGGTCGCCGTGACCGCGACTGATGCGGCGAGGCTGCTTGTCGTGTGTTGCAGCACCGTCGCTAGCGCGGCGGTCTGCACACAGGTCCGCGCGTCCAGCCGATAGCCGCGTTCGGCCAGAATCGCATCGAGATCGGGCGGCTGGGACGCTGGGCAGATCTGGTAGCGCGCCGGCAAGCCCCGGAGGGCATACCAATCCTCGACCAGGTCCAATTTCGCGTCCAAGTCATAGAGCCCACATGCCACATTGGGCCAGGTCGAGTTAGCGCGCCGGGTCACGCCCCAGTTGAAACGCAAGCGCCAGCCATCGATCACTTGGACGATAGCCGCTGGCCAGGCATTGCCCGCCAGTTCTTCCAGTAAGAGCACAAGCTGTGCAGACATCAGGTTTTCACCTCACATGCAAAAGGTTGCTTCACGCCAACCTCACACCGCGTGGCCCAACACCTCTAGTACCGCCACCAGCTTCTCGACCCAGCGGCCCTTGAGTTCACGCCGATCCAGGCGTACAAACTGTGGGCCAATCTTCACCGTGCTGTCGCGGCCAAACCTGCGCCGCAATCGCTCACGCATCGCCGACTTGAGGATCGGCAGGCGGACGATAAACTCCTCGTTGGTCGTCACCACCGAGCTCACCCCGGCATCGAGCGCCAGCGCCTTGATCTGCAGCCAGATCAACAGATGGGTGGCCGGATCGGGCAACTCGCCGAAGCGATCACGCAACTCCTGGCGTAGCGAGCGTACCTCCTCCGGGCTCTGCGCTTCGACCATACGCTGGTACACCGCCAGGCGCACAGCGGCATCGTCGATATAGTTCTCAGGCAAGTAAGCCGTCAATGGCAGATCGAGGGTGACAAGGGGACTGACCAGAACCTTCTCATTGACCTTAATCGATTCCGGCTGTGCCAAGGCGGGGCCATAGCCGCCTGGCTGATCGGCGCTCAGTCCTTCCTGCTGCGACATATCGAACCTGGCTTTGAGCTGACTGACCGCCTGTTCGAGTAGGCGCGAGTAGAGGTCAAACCCGACTGCAGCAATATGGCCGCTCTGTTCGGCGCCAAGCAGATTGCCAGCCCCGCGGATTTCCAGGTCGCGCATAGCCACTCGAAAGCCGGCGCCAAGATCGGTGGCTTCCTGAATGGCCTGGAGGCGCTGTTGGGCTGCTTCGGTCATCGCCCGGTCGCCTTTGTAGAGGAGATAGGCATACGCGCGATGCGCGCTGCGACCGACCCGCCCGCGCAACTGGTAGAGCTGCGCCAAGCCATAGTTGGTCGCATCGTCAATGATGATCGTGTTCGCATTGGGTACGTCCAAGCCGCTCTCGATAATCGTCGTGCAGACGAGCACGTCGTACTTGCCATCGAAGAAATCGAGCATCACCCGCTCGAGCTCGCGCTCGTCGAGTTGTCCATGGGCGACGCCAATGTCGGCTTCGGGAACCAGATGGCGCACCCGGTTCGCCACGTGATAGATGCTGTGGACCCGGTTGTGAACGAAGTAGATCTGACCGCCCCGCTCGAGCTCGCGCCGGATCGCTTCGGCAATCAGGCTTTCTTCATAGGGCACGACATAGGTCTTAATCGGCACACGGTCTTCCGGCGGCGTATCGATCACACTTAGATCGCGAATCCCGGCCAGGGACATGTGCAGCGTGCGCGGGATCGGCGTGGCGGTGAGCGTCAGCACGTCGACTTCGGCGCGAAGCTGCTTCAGACGCTCTTTGTGTCGCACGCCGAAGCGTTGCTCCTCGTCGACGATAACCAGCCCAAGATTCTTGAACGACACATCTTTGGAGAGCAAACGGTGTGTGCCAATAATAATATCGACCTGGCCGCGGACCAACTGTTTGAGGATCGCGTCCTGCTCTTTGGCCGAGCGAAAGCGCGACAACATTTCAATCGTGACCGGAAAAGCGGCCATACGCCGTCGAAACGTCTCGTAGTGTTGCTGCGCCAGCACGGTAGTCGGCACGAGAATGGCAACTTGTTTGTTGTCCTGGATCGCCTTGAAGGCGGCCCGCAACGCCACCTCGGTTTTGCCGAAGCCGACATCGCCGCAAATCAGCCGATCCATTGGCTGTGATAACTCCATATCATTCTTCACATCGGCCAGTACGTGCAACTGATCATCGGTTTCGACGTAGGGGAATGCGTTCTCCAGTTCGCGCTGCCACTCGTTGTCGGGGCTAAAGGCGTGGCCCTCGCGCAACTGGCGCTGCGAATAGATCGCGAGCAACTCGTTCGCCAGATCGCGCACAGCGGCGCGGGCCTTGCGCTTGGCTCGCTCCCATTCCTGCGCGCCCAGCCGGGTGAGCTGCGGTACGGCATCGCCCGAGCCAATGTAGCGCGCTACTCGGTCGACCTGGTCTACCGGCACGTAGAGCCGATCGCCGCCAGCGTAGCGCAAATTCAGGTACTCGCGCTCGACATCGCCGACCTTGCGTCGCAGCAGCCCCTCGTAGACGGCGATGCCATGCTCGATATGGACCACGTAGTCGCCCACTTTGAGGCCGCGTAAGAAAGCGGCCCGCTCTTCGACGTTGCGCTCGCGTCGCTGCCGCCGCTCGGCGATGGGACGCCGCTGCCGCCAGCCAAAGATCTCGCTGTCGGTATATAGAGTCAGGTTGAGGTCGGGCGAGCGCCAACCAGCATCGAGTCCGCCGTGGATGGCGGCGAACGACGAGTCCAAGCTCACACTGTGCGTTTTCTGCTTGCCCTTGATCGGCTGTTGATCGATATAGGCTTCTACAACCAACTCGTGTATTCGCGCCGCCTGCGGTGTAACAACCGCAACCCGCTCGTCGCGGCGGAGCCGGCCCACGATCTCATGCACCAAGCGTCGCAACTGGCCGCCGAAAAGATCGGTGGGCGTAAACTGTAAATCAGAGAAGGGCTCAGTCGAATCGATTGGGATGTCATTATTGCTCAGATCCACGAGGGTCAAGCGACTC
>JAKSDJ010000109.1 GCA_022360155.1 Chloroflexales bacterium
CGATGCACATCCGCAGTTCGTAGGTGTCCACTGACTGCTCGCGCCCTTTCACACTCAAAGTCTTGTAGAAGACGCCTTCGATGTGATCGGCGACAAGTCGATACACCCCCTCGCTCACCAGCACTTTTCCGCCGGGAGTATTTTCCTGGAGGCGCTTCGCCAGGTTGACGGTATCACCAATGGCGGTGTAGTCCATGCGATCCGACATCCCCACATTGCCGACAACCGCCTCGCCCGTATGGATGCCCACGCCAAAACAGAGCTTGCGCTCATCGCCAACATAGCGAGAATAGTCAACGATGGACTGTTGCAACGCCAAGGCCGCTCGTACCGCGCGCAGAACGTGATCGGGCTGTTCGAGCGGTGCGTTAAAGATCCCCATCACCGCATCGCCCATAAACTTGTCCAGTGTGCCCTCATACATCAGAATCGAGCTAGCCGCCAACGAGAGGTATTGGTTCAACATATCCACCAGCGCTTCAGGCGGGAGTTTTTCGCCGAGCGTGGTGAAGCCGCGTATATCGGCAAAGAGGATCGTTACTTCCTGGCGCGTGCCTCCCAACTTCAGATCAGCCGGGTCGGCGGGCAAGCGGTCCACCACTGCTGGCGAAACATAGCGGCGGAACATATTCTGGGCCGCACGCAAGCGCTTGGTCTCGGTCGTATCGTTAATCAAGATCGTCACACCCTGAGTCTGGTTTTTGGCATCTTTGAACGGCGTCAGGTCGAGGCTCAGATTGGTGCGTCCACGCCCTGGCAATTCTAAGACCATCTCATAATCGGCATAGTGATCTTCGCGACTGGTGACATTTTCCATCAGGTTAGGCAGGGTCGTGTTCTCGAAGAAGGGCAATGCCTCGATATACGGCGTCCCTAGCGTCTGTTCAGGAGGCGCCGCCAAAAGCGACTCGGCAGCGCGATTATAGAAGGTAATGCATCCCTTCAAATTAATTGTGATCACCCCGCTATCCACGCTATCGAACACATTATCCATCAAATGTTTCAAGCGCGTGGTCTCCTCCAGGTTGCGCTGGAGTCGATCGAAAAGGGTGGCATTCTCTAGCGCCATCGCTATCTGGTCGGCCAGGGTGTTCAGCAATCGTTTATCCTGAGCGGTGTACGCCTGACCCGACATTTTGGGGCCGAGGGCAAAGAGACCAAGCAGTTGTTCACCCTTGAGGATGGGAAAATACCATTCGCAGTGCAAGGATTGGAGCGCTTGGCGCTCGGATGGCGTAACATCCTTGAATTGGAGCGAAACATCGACGGCGTACTGGGCCAAGGGACGACGCTCCTGGACAAAACGCCGCCAGACCGGGGCGTCACGCAAGAGAGCAATCGGCTGAAATGCGCCATTGGAGCTGTTTTGCGTGAGCGGGCGCAGAGCCAGACATTCGCCATCATCGAATTCTACCAGAAAGAGTGTGCCATGATTAAGGGCGAGCGCCTCGTTGATATGCTGGAACGCGGTATGGGCCAGATCGTGAGGATCGAGCAAATTGCTGATTGATTGCGTATAATGCTGAACCACCGCCGTATACTCATAGTGCCGCCCAAAGAGAATGCGGTCGGCCATGCGCCGGCTCAACTTACGGATTGGCGTGTAGACAATGGTGAGCAACACTGCAGTAAAACCGGCGATAATCAGGGTGTGATCGGTTGTGACCCGCACTAAAAAGAGGTTATCCAGCGGGACCGACAAGAAAGCTTGCACTACGTAAATGCCGGTCAAGTACACCGCAACCGTCACGACCACCAGCACAACGGTTCGAATACCCATGCGAATGGCTGTGCCAAGATCGATCAAATCTTCGACGACGATCATATACACAAGAAATATCCCGGCACATACGGTTGTCACCAAGCCGAGGGTCCAGAATGGCTCACGGAACCACAAATACCCGCCGTAACCTATACTCAACAGTACAGTCGCGACAAGAAGGTGGCTAATCCGGTTCCGGTATGCGGGACTCTGGGTCTGCACTTGATGAATCCCGGTCATGAGAACAGTCGCCGCCATCAACAGGCCCCACCAGGCTGTGCCGGACACAAACATCACATTGTGCATATGCACCCAGCCAGCGCTCAAGTTGAATATTTCCGTTGGCAGCACCACCCAGCGCAGATCCAAGCTGATGGTTAGCGCCAGCCCAAGCAAAGCGACAACCCAGCCCCAAGGCGTATGCCATGGAAGCTGGAGGTAAGCGCGAGCCAACGCCCAATAGACGACGCCCAACACAATGAGACCATAGGAAGTGCAACGCAACCAGATCGGATCATACCAGAGGATGAGGGTATCGTTAGACAACAGGGCCTGAGCGCCATTCCACAGGGCGGAGAGTCCAAGGTACGCGACAAAAAGGCGGTGGAGACTATCAACAGGCCGGTGTCTTATCCATGCATAGAGGCCCAGCGCTACATAAAATAGAGCAACCCCGAGAGGAAGAAGAGCTTGGTTGGAAATGATCATGATCTATGTAGATAAACAGTGCTACAGGGCGTATTGGCAACGCATCTCGGCACGAATAAAAGAAGGGAAGAAGGCAAGCAATGTTGATATCAAAACTGACCAAGGTGATGAAACGGCGTATGAAAAGGGGACGGGAAGACTCTCTTCCGCGGAGTCTACCCGTTCGATCCCTTTTCCAGATAAGACTCTGCGTGGAGTCTACCTTCAAGCCCTTCGCTTCACTCAAAAGACAAGTTTGCGAAGGGAACGGAGTGGCGTCTCATAGATCACGACAGAGCGCTGGAATATAAAGGTTTCACGGGAATACGATGTCAATAGTATAGAAAGGGCAGCCTGGGCGACAGGCCTTACTATACACAACAGTAAATATTCTATGAAGTGCATTCGGTCATGGTCAATATAGTGTGATTTGAAGCTCATGTATATCACCCAATGGTACCGAATTTGTCAAAAAAATATTAGTAAGGCGCGTAAGATACACAAAGTACCACACCACAACGCACTATCTTCTATGAATCAACGTATGAATCAACGATGATTTCTTACTTTTTATCATTTTATTGATCGTTGGCACATGAATCTGCACGAAACAGCAACACCTCTATGGTCTACGACACTTTGCCGCTGCAACGTCGGGATTCAACACACCACGCGCGAGCTACTCTTCACGCAGGGCGAGCGCCGGGTTGGCGCGACCCATACGCAACGCCGGGTAGATACCCGCCAGCAGCGCAGACACAACCGCGACCAGGAGCGCTTGGGCAAAGAGCGCCGGATCCAGACTCAATTCCAAGGTCCAGCCGAACGAGCGCTGATTGATGACATAGATCAGTATCAACGCCATAATCAGACCAACCGGAATCGCCAGCAGGCCGGCCACAATGCCCATCAACCCAGTCTGGGCGAGGACCAACCCCCAGAGTTGGCGCGGCGTCAAACCATTCGCACGCAGAATGCCTAGTTCGCGGGTGCGTTCGAGTTGTAACGCCATCAATGCACTCAGGATGCCAATAAACGCAACAATCGTCGCTAGCATTTGGAGCACAGTGGTAATCGCGAAGGTACGGTCGAAGATCGCCAGGGTGCCTGCTCGTAGCGCCTGATTTGAAGCAACCACTACTTCCTGGCGACCGTCGACCTGGGTCCGTAATTGGCGCACCAGTTCGTCGATATTGATTCCTGGATCAACATAGAGCGCTAGCGACGAGATCGCCGGATCGTCCCAATAGCGTTGGTACGCCGTATAGTCGATACGAATAATGCCCCGATCTGAGGTATAGTCATTATAGACCCCGGCGACGGCGAATTCCTGTTCACCGCGATCTGTACGGAGCCGCAGCATATCACCGACGCCAAGCCCAATACGGTACGCTAACGACTCTGAGATTAGCAATGCGCCCTGTTCAAAGGCTTCCCAGGTTGCAGCGCCGCCGCCCTGCCGAAAGCGAACCGCGGCGCGACCGCGCTTACTCTCAGACTGGACGGCAACCAACATGACCGGGCCGATCGGCGTATTCACTTGCACATTACGAAAAAAGGTGCGAGCGGCAACGCCGGGCGTCTGACTGAATTCTTGTACCAATCCTGGATCAAGGGTCGTATCAACCCGATTCGCAGTGTTACTGGGCGACGAAACATAAACATCAGCAATCAGGCTGTGGTCGAGCCAGTCGATTACCGTCTGGCGAAAACTCCCCACCATAATGCCAACGCCAATCGTGACGCTGATAGCGACCATCAAAGCCGCAATAGCTACCGACGTACGGCTCAGGGTTGCCACCACATCACGCGCCGCCATCCGCCCGAGGACGCCAAACGCCCAGCCCAACAGCGGACGGGCCAGCCCGATCAGCGCTACCGTCAGGCCCGGCGTAAGCAGTGCGCAACCGATGATGATAGCAAAAAGTGCGGTAAAGGCTACTGTGAGCTGTTGGGCTTGCGACCCTGTAATCGAGGGTCCACTCGGCGCAGCATTCCCATACCCAAGATTAGGCCAGGCGAGCAATACCACACCGATCACCAGCAGCGCGCCCCCAACCAGAGCAGCAAGCGGCACGATCCGGCGGACTCGCTCTTCAACACTACTACGCCGCAACACCGTGCGTGGCGCGGTCAATGTTGCTTCCAGCGCAGGAAGCGCCGCCGCAAGCATTGTGGCAATCATCCCCAACACCAGCCCCTTGAGCAGCACAGCCGGATCGATCTCAAGCCCACGCACCGTAACCACAAAGTAGAGGTCGTTAATAGTCCGCGTAACCAGTTGCACAAGACCACGACCTAACACGCTTCCCAACAGCAGGCCCAACAACGACCCGGCTAACCCGATTACAACCGCCTCGATCAACACCAGTGCGAAGATCTGGCGACGGGTCACGCCAACACAACGCAGCGTCCCCAACAGCGTGCGCCGCTGCACCACGCTGAAGGTCATGGTGTTATAAATAAGAAACATCCCGACGATTAGCGCCAGCAAGCTCAACGCAGTGAGATTGAGTTCAAACGCGCGCGTCATCTGTTCGAGTGCATTGCTCCGCGCGGCCGGTTGGGTCAACTCCGCACCTGGCGGCAAAAGCGATTGGAGCTCACTTGTATCGACATGCTCTTCCAAGATCAGATCAATCCGGCTCAAGCGGCCAAGCATCCCTAGCAACTCTTGCGCAGTGGCGATATCGGTGAGCAACATACTCTCCAAGACCCGCGCGCTGAGATCATCGCCGGGCTGGATCAAGCCAACGATTCGCACATCACGCCGTTGGCCGCCGACTCGCACGTTCAACAGATCACCCGGCGACAAAGCATAGCGCTGCGCCGTCTGCACCGACATAATGGCCGTTGCCGGTTCGACTAGCAGCGTCGCCAGATTAACTGTCGCGCCATCGGTCGCTATGTTCGCGCCGGGGCTAACCAGGTACGAGCGGAATGGCGCTTCGGCAAAGGGATCAACGCCCAGCACTTGCATCGTCAGATCGTTCAGGGCTGGCGCACTGGCATATCCTTCGACGATAGGAGCAGATCGACGCAGATCGAAATCAACTCGGAGCTGGCGATACAGATCCTCATCCAGGCCGCTAGGACCGCCGACAATCTGGTGAGTCGCACGCCCGGCAACCGCCTCTGTCGAGAGGGTGAAGGCGCGTTTGGCGCTCGCGTTCGCCAGGTCAATCGAGACGACAACAGCCACACCCACAGCGACACCCAGAATACAGAGGCCGACCTGCCAGGGGTGGCGCAACAGATAGCGAAGGGAAGTAAGGATCAGGAGTTGTGATTGGGGCTTAGGGCTTTTGACGTTGGGCATTCTCAATGTGAGGCGTTGTTTCTAGGCTTATTGACAGGACGTACGCGGTGGTGGAGATCGGGGAGGCGAAGCTTCCCCAAAAACTCCTTCATACCGTGGCAGCGGCGGCGCTGCCGCCGCTGCCACGGTATGAAAAAGAATTCTTGGAGGGCTGCCGCCCTCCAACCCTCCCTGCCGACTGGTGACCGCGTACGTCCTGTTATTGACAGGACGTACGCGGTCATCAGTCACTATGCTTCCGGATGAGGCCTGATTGGCCTCCGGCAGGGCGGAAGAATTTTTTCATTCTATCGCTTATGCAGCTCTGCAGCACAAGCGATAGAATAATTGGCTTATCCCACGCTGCCGCAGGCGAAATACTCACTATGAATGGCTCCCCAGCATGTCGGGAAGCGACCGCGTAGGTTCTGTTATTGAACATCTCTATCTTCATCGTATGCGGAATTATACCAGAGTCCATAGGTAGATACATACTGCCGCGTGAAAACGAATGCGTGGCGCTGTCTATGCATCTTTTGAGACATCTGCTGTATGAATATGAACAGAGCCAATAGACCGACATGGAATGCTCAGCGTGTTGCGCCCTAGGATCGGCAGGGCGGTTATGGATGGCACTTCAGCAAATCGAACATCGGCGTATATCGGCGTGCATCGGCGGTTTCTTTCCATTCAAGCCGAGCGCCGTCATTTTCATACCTGTGATATACGTCCTACGCCTGACATAGCGAACGTGCTAACCCCTGTCCTGAGCGCAGCCGAAGGATGCCAACGTGTCA
>JAKSDJ010000424.1 GCA_022360155.1 Chloroflexales bacterium
AGTGCGAATTTTTCTTCCCACGAGATGCCGTTGCGGCCATTGATTTGCGCCCAGCCGGTGATCCCTGGCAAAACTTCGTGGCGACGCATCTGTTCGGCGGTATAGTACTCCAGATATTCCATCAAAAGCGGACGTGGTCCGATCAGGCTCATCTCGCCCCGCAGCACATTGAAGAGTTCTGGCAACTCATCCAAACTTGTGCTGCGTAAGAACTTGCCAAACTTCGGCAAACGCAGCTCATCAGGCAAGGGATTCCCATTACTGTCACAACCATGTGTCATGTTTCGAAACTTCACCATGTAGAAAGGCTTCCCGTGCAAGCCCGGTCGTTGTTGCCGAAAAAAGACCGGCGATCCCAATTTTACACGCACGAGTACAACCAATAGGAGTAACAACGGGAAAGAGAGGAGCAAGACCAGCGTAGCGACCGTCAGATCCATAAGGCGTTTGATGACACCGTAGCGCATAGGCTTGGCTTTCGATACTAAATGGTTACGACGTTCTAGTAAAAAGTGCGATAACCGAGTATGAACGCAAAGGTGTAGATGTTGTAGTAATAACTGGTAAAGATGAACAACACATTAAATCCAACAAACGTGTTCATTCGCCTTACAAAAAGGCATTCGCAATTAAGAGAGAGCATATAATGAAGGGATAGTCATCTCTAAACGTAACGAAACAGCGAAAAAACGTCAGGCGGCATGAAGACACGAGGAGGAGATGATGCGATGATGCGATGACGTGATAACGCCACTTCACCCCTTCTCTTCCTCATCATCGCCACATCGCTTCCTCAGTTGCAGATCTGCGGCAGTCTTCGTGTTATACTGCATAGGAAGCAAAGATTTCGACACTGACTATCGAGGAGGAATCGTGTCACAGCGCGTGATTATTATTGGCGCGGGGCCAGGCGGGTTAGCCACGGCAATGCGTCTTGCCGCCAAAGGCTACGACGTTGATCTATTTGAAGCTGAGGATCGGGTCGGCGGGCGCATGCGCGGCTTTGAAGATGGCTCCTATGCTTTCGATACTGGTCCGACGATCCTGCAGCTTCCGCGCGTCTATGAGGAATTGTTCGCCGAGTCTGGGTTACGACTCAAAGACTATATCCGCTTCAAGCGGCTTGAACCCAATACACGCCTGCGCTTTTGGGACGACACACAGCTCGACTTGACATCCAACATCGCCGCGTTCAAAGCTCAATTGGCCCAGCTACGCCCCGACCTGCCCGCCGCTTTCGAGCGCTGGTATGTGGAACATTTTCGCAAAGACGTGGTTGGCTACAAGCCTTATCTCGGCACGCCGGTGCGCCCGGTGCTCGGCTATTTGCGCTTCGATGAGCTTATGGCCGCTCTGCCCTTCCGCCCCTGGGAAAGCCTCTATGATCACTACTGGCGTTTTTTCCAGGATGAGCGTCTGGTTTACGGTCTGAGCTACCCGGCGAAGTATTTGGGCATGCATCCTACAGTTTGTTCGAGCATCTTCAGTCTCGTCTCTTTCTTAGAGTTCGAGTATGGGATTTGGCAACCCGAGGGCGGATTCCGCGCTCTGGCTCAAGCCTTCGCTCGTGCTGCCGAAGATCTTGGCACGCGCATCCATCTCAATCGACCGGTGCGCCAAATCTGGATCGATGGGGGTCGCGCTCGCGGCGTCGAGATGGCCGATGGCGAGCGGATCGCCGCCGATGCCGTGATCGTCAACGCCGACTTTGGCTATGCGCTACAAAACTTGATCCCCAAGCAGGCGCGCGGTCACTACACCGACGCCAAACTCCAGCATATGCAGTTTTCCTGCTCGACCTTTATGCTCTACTTGGGCGTTGATCGCCGCTACGAAGGGCTGCCCCATCACCAGCTTTACCTCTCTGACCACATCCGTCGCCACGAACGCCCTTGGGTCGACGACTCAGCTCTCGATGAGACCAATCCCTCGTTTTATGTTTGCAACCCAACACTGATTGACCCTGGCAATGCGCCCGAGGGCCACAGTACGCTGTTTGTGCTGGCGCCAATCCCCAACGCCTCATATCATGTCGACTGGGCTGCGAAACAGCAGTCGTACCGCGATTTGATCATCAAGCGAATGGCTCTGCTTGGCTTCGATGATGTCGAGCGACATATCGTCAGCGAAACGTGTTATACCGCCGAAACCTGGCGCGACGACTACCGCACGTACCAGGGAGCGGTGTTCAACCTGGGGCACAACTGGAACCAACTGGGTCCACTGCGCCCGCCCATCCGCTCCGATGCCGCCCAACAGCTCTATTGGATTGGCGGCGCCGTGCATCCCGGCAGCGGCCTCCTGACCATCCTCGAAGCGGCGCGAAGCGCAGCATTCTTTGTTGGCCAGGATGTCCCGCTCACATCTATGTCAATGGTAACGGCGGGATAGCATGGATATACTCGTTATCGGCGCCGGGATAGCCGGCCTAACCTGCGCCCGGCTGCTCCATCGCACCGGGCATACTGTCACCGTGCTAGAAGCCAGCGATGATGTCGGCGGGCGGGTCCGCTCTGACTATGCCGATGGCTACACATTCGACCAGGGCTTCCAGGTGCTCTTCGATGCCTATCCCGCTGCGCAACGCCAACTGAACCTGGATGCGCTCCAGTTGCGCTGCTTCGACCCAGGCGCAATCATCTGCGCCAACGGACACCGCGCAGTACTGACCGACCCGCTGCGTGATCGCGACATCGGCAACATCCTCGCCTCGGTCTTGACCCGCGTCGCCACGCCGCTCGACAAGCTGCGTACGTTGCTCCTGGCCCAAGAACTGTATAGCCAGACGATCGAGCAGATCTTGGCCGGGCCCGATACGACCACTGAGGTGTATCTGCGGCGGCGCGGCTTTAGTTCAGTCATCATCGATAACTTCTTTCGCCCCTTCTATGGCGGGATCTTCCTCGACCGCTCACTACAAACGAGTGCAAAGTGTTTCAAATTCGACTTCAAAATGCTCTGCGATGGCAATACCTGCCTCCCCGCCCACGGCATGGGCCAGATCAGCCAGCAGCTCGCCACCGAACTACGCGAGCGTGAACGGATTCGCTTCAACGCGCGGGTTACGACTTTGCTGACAGCCGGCGAGCGGGTGATTGGCGTCCACACAGAAGACGGGATGGAGGTGCGGGCCGATGCCGTTGTACTTGCCACGCCCGCCCCTGTCGCGGCTCAGTTGAGCGGCCTGGAACTGCCTAAAGATTATGTTCAAACCGTCACGCTCTACTTTGGCGGCTCCGAACGGATCTATGCCGGGAAGAAAATCCTGCTCAACGCCGCAGCCGACGCCTTCGTGAACAACGCCCAGTTGCTCAGCAATGTAGCGCCGACATACGCGCCGCCAGGACGACACCTGCTCAGTGCAACGGTGCTGGGGATACCTCCGCATGACGATGCTGAACTCTTTGCCCGCGCCGCCGCCGATCTACGGGTCATGTTTGCGGGCGATGCGCTAGCCCAACGCGCGCTCGATACGTATACGCCGCTCCGGCTCTACCGTATTCCGTATGCGCAGTTTGCCCAACCGCCAGGACTACATCTCACGCTGCCCGGCAATATCAGCGCACGGCTGGGACTGTTCTTTGCGAGCGAATTCACCGAGGCAAGCAGCATTAACGCAGCGATGATCAGCGGCGAGAAGTGCGCACTGGCGGTGCGCTAGCTTGGCTGCACTCAGAAATAGATGGCGGCGCTGCAAGCTGAAAAAGAGGCGAGCTAGAACCAATACTTTTCACATAAGACCTTTCAGGTCTTGAAGAGATACTTTCGAAAGCCTTCCCCAAGACCTGAAAGGTCTTCCATCGCGCTTATCTGAAAAGTATTGGTTCTAGAACTCGATCAACGCGCAACATCAGCCGCAGATCCGCTACAGCTTGCCGCCGATCTGAAGCTATCCGCGGCAAATCTGCGGCTATTTGCGTTGTCTGCGTGCCATTGCAGGACTTTGAAGCTGATTAGAGGCGAAAAAGCACAGTGCAGAGCGGCAAGCGGCATGATATAATCAAAGCGCTGACCTTGAAATTTTAACGTCACTGCCAACGCCGCACGTAACCATGTCGCCTGGTGTGCTCTATTATGTTGTCTCATCATAAGTCGAAACGCCGGCGCCGTCCGTCCTCGCCTATGCACTTGCTCTGGCGCTTGCTGCTGGCGTTTATGAAGTTAACGCTCGTCTGCCTCCTTCTGCTCGCTGCAGCGGGAACGTGGCTCTATTATCGCTATAGCAGCGATCTGCCCGATCCGCAGCAGATCGGACGGCACCGCTCGTTCGAGACCACCCGCATCTACGCTCGTGATGGGCAAACCCTGCTCTATGAACTGGTCGATCCCCAGGCCGGACGACGCACGATTGTTCCCTTTGATCGCATTTCCCGCGTCTTGAAGGAGGCGACGATCGCTGTCGAGGACGCCGGTTTCTACGAAAATCCCGGCTTCGATATCCGCGGAATTATTCGCGCATTCTGGTTGAACTACCAAAACCAGGAGATCGTCAGCGGGGGCAGCACCATCACCCAGCAGTTGGTGCGCAACATCCTCTTGCCGCCCGAAGAACGCACTCAGGTCAGCTATGAGCGCAAGCTGCGTGAGGCAATCCTGGCCTATCAAGTGAGCCGCGAGTATGGCAAGGATCAGATTCTGGGCATCTATCTCAACGAGGTCTATTATGGTGCGCAGGCATACGGCGTCGAGGCCGCAGCGCAGACCTACTTCAACAAACATGTCTGGGAATTGAGCGACAGCGAGGCGACTCTGCTGGCCGGTCTCCCGCAATCGCCGACAGTGCTCAACCCGTTCACCAACCTCGAGGGCGCGCGCGCCCGCCAGCGCACGACCTTAGACCTGATGGTGAAGAACGGCTATTTGACGCCGCGCCAGGCAGACGAGATCTACGCCCAGCCTATCAACCTCGTCAAGCCGCGCACCGACATCGTCGCGCCGCATTTTGTGTTCTACGTGCGCGACTGGTTGGAGCAACGCTATGGGCCAGACTTGCTCTACCGGGGCGGACTGCGCGTGATTACCAGCCTTGACCTACGCTGGCAGGCTGAGGCCCAACGTGTTGCGCAACAGCACATTCTCGCAGGCTCAAACGGCGGACCGCCGCTCCACGAGCGTAACGCCACCAATGCAGCCGTGATTATGCTCTCGCCCAATAGCGAGATCCTAGCGATGGTTGGCAGCATCGACTACAACAACCCTGACATCGACGGCGAAGTCAATGTGACCCTTGCGCCTCGCCAACCCGGCTCAGCGCTCAAGCCGATTGTCTATGCCGCAGCAATGCAACGCGGCTGGACGCCATCGACAGTGATCTGGGACGTGCCAAGCCGGTTTACGCTAAGCGACGGCAGCATCTATGAGCCGCGCAACTACGACAACAGTTGGCATGGCCCTCAACGCTTGCGCATGGCCCTGGCAAATTCGTTGAACATCCCGGCAGTGAAAGCATTAGAGTATGTTGGTGTGGACAACTTTGTCGAACTCGCCTCTCAAATGGGGATTATGACCTTCGACGATCCCACGCGCTATGGGCTGGCGATGGCGCTGGGCAGTAACGAGGTGCGCCTGCTCGACCTGAGCGCCGCCTACAATACGCTACGCAATGGCGGGCGTTACTATCAACCAACCACCATTCTGAAAGTGACCAACAACCGGGGCGAGGTGCTTGAACGCTGGAATACCGGGCCAGGCCGCCAGGTACTTGGCTCTTCCGGGCCGCAGATCGCCTACTTGATCACAGATATTTTGAGTGATAACCAAGCGCGTTGGTATATGTTCGGCCAGGGCAATGTGATGGAGTTGCCCGACGGTC
>JAKSDJ010000111.1 GCA_022360155.1 Chloroflexales bacterium
ATCGTCATGGGCGAGGTGGATCGATGACAACGCAGATTCAACGCGGCAAAGTAATCACAGTGGATCGCAGCAAGCGCAAGATTCGCGCCGGGCAAGGCTTGTTCCAGGGGATGGTCGTGATTTGGCGCCACTGGACTCAGTCATTTCGCAAACTGGAAAACATGAGCCAGACGGCCGGCACGTTCACCGTCGAGTACCCTGATGAACAACTCAAGCTACCCGAGGCGTATCGCAACATGCCCGTCCTACTCTACGACGATGAGACTGGGCATGAGTTGTGTACCTCATGCTTCCAGTGTGAGCGTATTTGTCCGCCCCAAGTCATTCATATGACCCAGACCAAAGACCCGAATACGGGCAAGGCGGTCCCAGCAGTGGCGGAATTCATTATCGAGTACGATGCTTGTATGAGTTGCGGCTTTTGTGCTGAAGTTTGCCCCTTCGACGCGATTAAAATGGATCACGAGTTTGAACTTTCAACCGCCAACCACCCCGCGCTGACTGTACACAAGGAAGGGTTGAACCGACCGATTTCATATTATGCAAGCATCGCGCCAGAGATGTGGGCTGCCGTTAAAGATAGCGCTTACAAAAAGCTGCAAGGCAATATAAAGCGTCGTTCTGGCCTTATCGGGATTGCTCCGCAGATGGTCGAGCGGCTCAAGGCGAAACAAGCCGCCCCAGCCAAAGCTGCCGCGCCATCGGCCGCCAAGCCGGCTGCGCCTGCCGCCAAGCCGGCTGCACCAGCGACAGCGGCGGGCAAGAATATGTCCGAGGATAAAGCTGCTCGCCTGGCCGCGATCCGCGCCGCCAACGCTGCGAAAACGGGCGGGGCCGCGCCGGTGGAGTCTGCGCCGGACGCGCAACCGGCTGCACCTGCCGCCAAGCCGGCTGCGCCAGTGGCGGCAGGCAAGAATATGTCCGAGGATAAAGCTGCTCGCCTGGCCGCGATCCGCGCCGCCAACGTTGCGAAAACAGGAGGGGCCGCGCCGGTGGAGTCTGCGCCCGCCGCAAGCGCGCAATCTGATGGCGATGGTTCCGTTGTCGCAACACTCGCCGAAGACAATGGAGATGGGATTGCCGGGGCGCCCAAGAACACCCGTATGAGTGAGGAACAACAGGCAAAACTGCACGCCATTCGCGAGGCCAATCGCGCCAAACGCGAACAGGGCTGACCAAATTGGGCTAGGAATAGGGTTGCGCTGGGCGAAGCTGTCCTTACGACTCGTGTTCCTGGCCCTTTATTCCGGGTTTGTTCGTTCATATTTGTACAAATAGTACATGCCAAAGCGGTCAAACAAACGAACAATCAGCCCTGTGCTAAACACCTATTGAGCGAGAGAGAAGCCATATGAACGATGTCGTTAACTACCTGCTGAATCAGCTACTCAATCTGGACGCGCCAAGTTGGGTTGTCGCGCTTGTCAGCTATACCCTGATCGCCACGATTCTGTTCTTGGTTGTGCCCTTCCAAATGCTCTTCCTGACTTACTACGAGCGACGAACCATCGCCCGTATGCAAGACCGAATAGGCCCCAACCGGGTCGGACCCGAGGGCATCTTTCAACCGATCGCTGATGGCGTGAAGATGTTCACCAAGGAAGATATCGTTCCTACCGCCGCCGACAAGTGGGTACACTTGTTAGCTCCTTGCATTGTTGTTGCGCCAACCATGTTTATGTTCGCAGTTGTGCCCTGGGGACCAGGGATGACGCCGGTGGATATGAACGTTGGTCTGCTCTTCTTCTTCGCTATCTCTTCCATCAGCGCAGTGGGACTGATGATGGCCGGCTGGGGCAGTAACAACAAGTTTGCATTGCTTGGCGCTATGCGGGCTGTGGCCCAAATGGTCTCCTACGAAATCCCCGTCATTTCGAGCTTGCTGGCGATTGTGCTCATCACCGGCAGCCTCTCGATTGGCAATATCGTCGCTCATCAGGCCGGGTTGTTTGTCAGCACCAGCGATGTCGCCTCCGTTCCTGACTTTGGTTTGGGCTGGTTCGTCTTCACACCCGTGGGATTCGTGGCCTTCATCAGCTTCTTCATTGCTTCGCTGGCCGAAGGCGAGCGCACGCCCTTCGATATTCCCGAAGCCGAATCGGAGATTGTCGCCGGCTATATGACTGAGTATAGCGGCATGAAGTTCGGGTTATTCTATCTAGCGCAGTATGTGCTCAACTTTTTGCTCTGCGCTATTACCGCAATCCTCTTTTTCGGCGGATGGCAAGGCCCTGGCGTCAATTGGCTCTACAGCCTGGCGATATCGCCCGTCAACCCGGATGGCAACCCGCTCTTCAATCTCCTGGCGGGAGTTCTAGGAGTTTTCTACTTTCTGCTCAAGACATATCTTTTCTTCTTTGTTATGGTTTGGCTGCGCGGGGCATTTCCCCGACTGCGTGTCGACCAACTCATGGATTTCGGTTGGAAGTTCCTCATCCCCTGGACTCTGGTCAACATTTTCAGCGCCGCCTTGTGGGTCGGCTTCACTCGCTGGGGCGCAGAACAGGGTTTTGGCATTGCCGAAGGATTGGGCGAGTGGGGGCGCTGGGGCGCCGCCTTTGCCATTACATTGGCGCTCAACTTGATCGCCTACCTCATTCTGGTACGGATCAATGCTTCGTCAAGGGAATCTCAGTATGTGTTCGACGACCAGGCAGTCGAGGTTGCACCGTCACGCTAAGTGACCGGTTTGTGGCAGGATAGTGCGTATGCAAACGTTGGTCCAGATCATTTTTGTGCTGAATGCTGCGTTGATTATCGGCGCGGCGCTGATGGTCGTCTCGGTCAAGAATGTTATTCACGCAGCGTTGTGGCTAATCACTTCGTTCTTTGGCGTTGGAGCACTCTATTTGTTACTCGAAGCCGAGTTTCTAGCTGTTGTACAAGTACTGATCTATGTTGGCGCTATCTCGGTGCTGATCCTCTTTGCGATCATGCTGACGCAACAGCTTATGCGCAAAGCAGATCAGCCTCTCTATCGCTACTGGTGGGTCGCGCTGCTGGTGTCAGCTACACTTTTTGCAGCAATCATCACCCCCACAGTGGCAACACAGGAATGGAATATCGTACCGCCAGCGCCTGCTGTCGCCCCAGGCGAGCCTACTGGCATTGCCGGCGCAGTTGAACTGGGCACAGCTTTTGTGCGCGAATATCTGCTCCAATTCCAGATAGCCGGCATTCTTCTACTGGTAGCGTTGATCGGCGCGATTGTGATTGCGTATGAAGAACGGGATCGCCGCCGGCGCGTATTGACCCTAGCGGAAGAGGTTGAATTACGCAAACGCCAACAGCAGCGAGCTGAACCCAAAACGCCAGTGCCGGCGCCCGCCCCTTCACCCACACTGCAATCCAACGGTGATGAGTAGAGCTGTAACCTGTACCATTTTAACATTTTGCTTTCGCATTGTTCAGTAAGGAGTGATCCCCAATGATTGACGCAGTACCGCTTTCCTGGGTGCTGATCGTCGCTGCAGCGCTGTTCTGTATCGGATTG
>JAKSDJ010000546.1 GCA_022360155.1 Chloroflexales bacterium
TACCCTATCGGCGCGCGCTTCAGCCCTGAAACTCGACAATCGCTGCATGCAATGCTAAGGTGTCGGCAGAGATCTACCCTATCGGCGCGCTTCAGCCCTGAAAAATAGGCGTCGCCTAAGATGTCGATGCGCATGGCTATCTACCCTATCAGCGCGCACTTCAGCCCGGCAATCCGGCGCCTGAGCTTGTCGAAGGCGACGCTTGTCGAAAGCGACGCGGATCTACTCTATCAGCGCGCACTTCAGCCCGGCAATCCGGCGCCTGAGCTTGTCGAAGGCGCCCCGCACAAACGAAGCTGCGCTGCGTAACTACGTCATCACAGCAGCCTGGCTAGCGGTCGCCGGAACCAGCAAATAGCCATTGGCGAGTTCGCTATACTGCTGCACTTGATCCTGCTGCCATCCTTCATCAAAGCCGAGTTCGGCGGCGAGCAGCGCCGCAACTTTCGGCGCTACCTCAATGCTCGCCCGCGCGTCGAGCAGCAGCGACCGCAAACGCCGCGCCAGCACATCCTCGACGGTGCGGGCCAGTTCGTATCGTGCGGCCCAAACCACTTCGCCAACGCGGTAGGGCAGGTTGGGGTGCAAGCGCTCGCCCCAATCGGGCTGTTCGGCGAGCACCTGCTTCACGGCTGCGGCATCGGCGCCATAGACCTTGAATGGTTCACTCTCTGGCGTTTCAGTCCAACCGTGGAGTTTCAGCTCTTTCGTCAGGCAGGGACGCTGCGGGAGCTGGCCGACCTCGATGGCTTGCTCGACGGTGTCTTCACTCATCTTGCGATAGGTCGTCCACTTGCCGCCCGTGATGGTCACCAGCCCAGAGTCGGAGACAAGCAGCGTATGATCGCGCGAGAGCGCTGCGGTGCTTTTGCCGTCGCCGCCAGCCTTGACCAACGGGCGCAGCCCTGCGAAGATGCTCAAGACATCGCTGGGGGTCACTTGCTTGTTGAGGTAGCGGCTCGTGTGGGATAAGAGGAAATCTACTTCGTCAGGCAGCGCTCGCGGCTCGATTGGCGCATGCTTCACTGCCGTATCCGTGGTGCCAACTACCGCGCGGTCATGCCATGGAATGATAAACAGCACTCGACCATCGTCGGTTTTCGGGATCATGATTGCACTGTCGCCAGGCAAGAATGATTTGTCGAGCACTAAGTGAACACCCTGGCTTGGCGAAAGCATGGACGGCGCCTGTGTGTCATCCATTGTTCGAATCTCGTCGGCATACACGCCGGTGGCATTCACGACGACGCGGGCGGGAATCGCATACTCGGCGCCGGTTTCGGTATCCTGCGCCTGCACCCCGGACACCCGACCATTGGTTTTGTTTAAGCCGGTGACGCGCATGTAGTTGAGCGCCGTGCCATTGTTGTCAAGAAACGTTCGGAGCAGGGTAATCGCCAAGCGTGAATCATCGAATTGGCCGTCATAATACACGACACCGCCAAGCAAACCATTGCGCGCGAGCGTCGGGACGCGCTGAATAGCTTCGCCAAACCCCACAATTTTCGATGAGCCAATGCCGAGCTTGCCCGCCAGCAAATCGTACACGCGCAGGCCAGCGCCATACCAGCCGCCTTGCCACCATTTGTACAACGGAATCACAAAGGCGAGGGCGCGCACCAGATGCGGCGCGTTACGGTGCATTAAGCCGCGCTCGCGGAGGGCGTCGCGGACTAGCGAAATATTGCCCTGCGCTAGGTAGCGCACACCGCCATGGACAAGTTTCGTGCTGCGGCTCGATGTGCCTTTGGAGAAATCATAAGCTTCCAGCAGCAGGGTTTTGTATCCACGGGCAGCAGCGTCAACGGCGACGCCCAAGCCAGTGGCGCCGGCGCCAACAACTACGA
>JAKSDJ010000727.1 GCA_022360155.1 Chloroflexales bacterium
ATCGTTCGCTGCGTGCCGTGGGCTGTGTTGCTACGACCATGCTTGGCTCCCTCTCTACGTCTGGCGTGCCTTGATTGATTCAGTCAATTTTGGTGGTTGTTCTGAGACCAACGAAAAAAACCCCCGCCCGGTCAGGGACGGAAGGTTTAGCCCCGCGGTACCACCCTGCTTGGCTGGCTGACGTCGGGAAGTGCGGTGGAGCTGAGGGGGCTCGAACCCCTGACCTCAACACTGCCAGTGTTGCGCTCTCCCAGCTGAGCTATGGCCCCGTATCTCGTTCGATCTCCTCGATGAACGATTGATTAATGTACGCGCTAATGATTGGTGGAGGTGAGGGGGCTCGAACCCCTGACCTCGACAGTGCGATTGTCGCGCTCTCCCAAGCTGAGCTACACCCCCAATCCGCTGCGGTTGAGTATAGCATACGCGCTAGGGGCGTGTCAAATCAATTGCAGCAGCGCAGCAGCGACAAGCCACTGCAATGAAGAGCAGAAATCATTATCTCATCACCTTGCCTCGCCGCCTCATCCTCTCCTCATCTCATCGCTCCCGCCCAAATATGGATTGCCGGCATTTCGTTACGACTCGCGATCCGTGCTTTGCAACTTTGCAGCTTTGCGGCTTCTATAAGCCATAGTTTCCGATATTCATTGTCAAATGATGTATTTTTGGTCAATGAACGCCCTCCTCCTTTATGGACCAGGCGCATGCCATCCATTTCAAGGCGCTTTTGAAAGCTTTCTGATGCGGTATGCTCGTATTAGTCTACAGAGTAAGCAAACAAGAACGCCTGTCTAGATTTGGTTCCTGTCATCGATAAGGAATGCTACGCTGTTCGCCGTCAGACAACATCGTACAATGAGCAGCTTGACGCTTCTCCATCAGGTTCTATTCGCCCAATCTGGTCGCGTCCTGCCGGTGCGCAGGTTCGTTGGCGCCATCGTGGCCAATAATGAACCCTCCTCTGTCTTCTCCGTTAGCGATCCACAGCCCCGGTCATTTCACGTTCACCCGCTTGTGACCAATAAGTCACACCCGGTTTGTCACGGATACACTCCTTCTGTCCAACGAACGATCTTGCTGCCACGACGCACTGGATCAGCTTCAGTTGCGTCACAATTGGACGCGTTGCCACTGCCTAAAACAGTGCGCTCAATGGCGTCATTTTTTACAGACCGCCTGAAAAGCATCTGCGCTGATGTGCGGGCAGCTCGCAGCAACAGTGTGGCTGGCACACGCCAAGGCCGCTTTTCAGGCAGCCCTTGAAGCATAGAGAGGTTTGTTCGCTATGAATCAAACAAAACCGATCAACCTAACAAACACAGTAAGTTTATCGATTGGCCTCGCTGTCTTTGTCATGCTGCTGGTCTGGCTGCCATCATTCTTTCCGTCCCATGTCCACGCCCAGAATCAGATGCCGGTGCGGGTTGATCAGGCAGGGCAGTGTAATGGAATGAGCCCCTGCTATACGACCATTCAAACCGGCGTAAACAATACGGCGCCCGGTCAGGCAGTCTTGATCTTTCCTGGCGTTTACACCGAAAGTGTCGATCTCGCGTTGATGGGCAGCGCCCTGATCACACCGACGCTGGGTGACATCACCTTGGCTACTGTGGACGCCAATGGCAGTGTCGTCACCGGAACAGCGACAATCAGCCCCACGACGGGTATGGCCCTTGCGACAACAACGGTTTTCACCGGAAATGTCACCCTTTCCGGGCTGGCTGTGACCTCGCCGGACAACGACGGGATCGGCCTGGATGTGAATGGCGACGTCAGAATGACCGGTATTCAGGCGAGTAATACATTTACCAACGGTATCGATATCGATCTGAGGAGTTCAACTATCTCCCGCACCCTTCAGATCAGCAATACTGTTACCGCCAATAACGGCCGCCGCGGTATCGAGGTCGACACCATCAATGCCATCATTATGATGGCTGACATCAACTCAAAGATGAATGCAAACGATGGACTCGACATCGATATTGAGACAGGAGCGGTTAGGCTCACCGACATCGTTGTTGATACGAACGGCGATGATGGGATCAATGTTGACATTATTACGGGGACTGTCGAAGTTGCGAACTCTATTTCGAATGGCAACGAAGATGACGGGGTCGCCCTGAATATTCCCGACGAGTTTGCCAATATTGGTGTCGGCATTGCCAGCGTTACCAATGTAACAGCGACCAATAATATCGACGATGGGATCAAGGTGCGCGAACTCGGTGCTATTATCCGCGACTCGATCGGAAACAATAATGGCTCAGAGGGTGTGACTGTCGAAGCGAATAGCACGGTGATCATCAGTAACACAACAGCTCGGGAAAATAGCCGGGAAGGTTTTGATATCGAGGTGCAGAGCCGTGATGGCGTGCTGCTCACCAACCTGACCGCGACCGGAAATCAGCGCGAGGGGATCGATGCCAAGCTGCTTGGCGGTGGTAGTATCACCGTAACTCAAGCGATAGCCAGGCAAAACATCGATGAAGGCCTCCTGCTTAAAGTTATCGAGAGCGGGAATATCACCCTCAGGTATTCTGAAGCAGTTGCGAATGGCGATCCAAGCATAAGCAGCAATGGGATTCGCTTGGAAAATGAAACTGGTGACATCGAGGTGAGCAATACGTCCACGGTGAGCAATACGAATAGCGGCTTCGCGCTGTTCTCCGGCGGCAATGTCCAACTCACCAACGTGACGATCCAGGACAACAACAATGGCGGTATCGGTCTGGCGGCTTTGTTCAACACGGACCAGATCGATAGCCTGAGCCTTACGAACTCCATTATCACTGGAAACAAAGCTGATCCGGCAATGGTTGATAAGGGCGGGGTCACGCTGTCTGACCTCGACTCGAAAGGCATGTTGATCGTGACCGGCAATATCATCGCGAATAATGCGAATTATGGCCTCTCGCTCAACAATGTCCTGACCGGGACAAACTTGCTGGCGGTCGGCAACTGGTGGGGCGCCGCCTCCGGCCCAAGTGGATTGGGCAACGGTCAGGGCGACGCAATCGTCGCCAACGCCGGCAACATCACATTTGCGCCTTGGATTAACACCATTGATATGGTCACAAGCCAGGCATCTATTCCCGCCCAGGCAACTGCCAACCTGCGCTTCCAGTTCCGCGATACGGCGGGGACAACCTTCCTGGGCGCGGGGCCAGGCAACCTGAATAGCGCAACTCCGCCTTTCCGTCTGAGCAGTGATAACGGAACGATCGAAACAACAGGTTTCATCACCGGTGAGCAGGGAAGGCTGATGGCAACATTGACTCCGCAAAACAATGGCAATGTCATGGTGATGATTGACGGCCCTGGCGCATTAGATGGCGTTTGCCAGATGGGCGGCGCCTGTCGGATCAATTCAGAGGTCAACATGCTATCCCTCTATGTGCCGATGATCACGAAATAGACCATAGGGCATTGGCCCATGGCGCTTGATCGTCGTATATTGGGACAGAACAGTAATCTGTCGTGTCGCGACTGTTGCGGCGCGGCAGATTGCTTTTTTCTTTTACCGAACTTACGCGGCGGCGGTGGTCAGGGAGACGCAGCTTCGCTAAAAACTCCTGCTCGCCGCCGCAGCAACGGCGAGCAAAAGGATTCTTGGAGGGCTCAAGCCCTCCAAACCTCCCTGCCAACCGGTGACCGCCTAGTCCTGTCAGATAATACCTGAGAGCCCATTTTCATCCTCGTGTGTGCAGGGGCCGCGTGGGGGCTAACCTGTCAACCTATTAACTGTTTTTGCCAACGTTCAAAATCAGGCTCTGGCAAAAAATGTGGTAGGATAGCAGCGGTAAAGTTTCGAGACAAGTTGTTCTAAGCGCGAGACTTCCTCTTCAGTTGAAACATCGCTTGGGGAGCAGAAAAGAGTGTTGCTCGCATGGTACGACGCTGCTATAGAGTTGGACGGCGCCACGTATGACGGAGAAAGCGACAACCGATCAGCAGCCGCTGCACAATGTCCGCTTCTTTCAAGGGCTTGACAGCGCCGCGCTCGCTATGATCGCCCAGGCCAGCCGCAAACAACGGGCGCCGCGTGATGCCTTCTTCTTCACGCAGGATGAACCGGCGACAACCTTCTATGTGTTGATCGCGGGACAAGCGCGGCTCAGCCAGATCACGCCGGAAGGACGCCAGGTGATCCTGGGCTTTGTTGGACCCAACCAGGAAGTCGGGATTGTCGCCGCTATCGAGCAGGCCACGTATCCGCTCTCGCTGCAGGCGGTCACCGACTGTGAGGCGTTGGCCTGGGGCAGCGCCGCGCTCGTTCGATTGTTGGAGCAGTATCCCATACTGGCGCTACGCGCGCTGCGCATGGTTACCGGGCGCTTTGTCCAACTGCAGAATCGCTATCGCGAACTGGCCACCGAGCGGGTCGAGCGGCGTATTGCCCGCGCGCTGCTGCGCCTGGTGGAGCAGGCCGGGCAGTGCGAACGAGTTGGGGTGCGGATCGATCTGCCGCTCTCTCGCCAGGATCTCGCGGAGATGACCGGCACCACGCTCTACACCGTCAGCCGTACGCTTAGCCAGTGGGAGCGCCAGGGCTTCCTCGAGACCGGGCGCGAGCGGGTGCTGATTCGCGTGCCGCAGGAATTGAACCGGATTGCAGAAGACCTCCCTGAGGCCTCCTCATCATAATCTGTGATTTTCAGAACGATCTTTGCGCTGGCGCAACGACAGCGGCGGCTGAATCAGGTATCCTGTGCGTATATGAAAGAGGCAGCGTGATGTTTTTGCGCATCCGATAGCGTCAAACCCGATACGCCACGCTGCCCAAGCCGGGATAGATGCAATAGGATCGGAAGGAGCAACTCATGCACATGTTCTGCAATCAGTGTCAAGAAACCACCCACAACAGCGGCTGTATCATTCGGGGTATCTGCGGCAAAGACCCGCGCACCGCCGCGTTGCAAGATTATCTTCTGTATGCCCTCAAAGGGTTCGCTTTCTATGGCGTGCAGGCCCGCGCGCACGGTATGGCGGACGAAACGACCGATCTGTTTGTCGCGCAGGCCCTGTTTGCCACGTTGACCAATGTCAACTTTGATCCTGAGCGGATCTACCAACTCACGCGCGAAGCATTCGCCCGCCGTGACCATTTCCGTACCCAGTTGACAGCTTACCGCGCTGGCGATGAAGCGCCGTCGATGGCAATCTGTTCTGCTGAAGGTGATATCGAGGACTATGTGCAGCGGGACAATCCGGTGGACTGCGCCGGGTCCTACAAGGTCGAGGG
>JAKSDJ010000414.1 GCA_022360155.1 Chloroflexales bacterium
ATAGAGCCCATGAGATTCAACCGGTGCGTCTGCAGGAGGAGCGGTATGCATAGCGTTTCTCGCGCTGGGGAAGAACGCCAACGATCCTGCGATAATGCCCAGCAGAAGCGCCCCAGCGAGCAGGATGATTGTCAGCTTTGTGCGCATCGCTGCTTCATTCTCGTTTCAAACCGTTCACTGTTGGTTGATCAACGTCATCGTCTTACCCACGGTTCCCTCGCATATGGAGAATTCCACCATATTATGGGTAAACACTTGTAATCCCATCGCGATCGTCTTGCTCAAGCGACCGCATCCACGTTGTTCCTGTTGGCACGAGTGGACACATTGTGGGCGCATTAGTACCGGAACAACTAACGTTCGTTTCTCCCGCCCATGCAGCGTGTCCAAACTCGT
Source organism: Chloroflexales bacterium (assembly GCA_022360155.1). Taxonomy (GTDB): domain Bacteria; phylum Chloroflexota; class Chloroflexia; order Chloroflexales; family Chloroflexaceae; genus JAKSDJ01. The sequence continues at coordinate 397 of JAKSDJ010000414.1, forward strand.
GTGTGAGGACAGACAGGGCATCATGTTGGTCCCAGTATAGGCTTCCAGTGCCGGTATACCAGTTCTCATCACTATCAACTACTATTTCAAATTTGCAAGTGTAATCCGGATTGTCCGAACATGGCCAGTAGGCCGTCACTGCAAGGAGTTCATCGGGAAAATCGAGTGGTTGATAGAGAAGTACATTTTCGGATCTAGCATCTGCGGTCCAGGTCCAGCTTGACGTGGTGACATCTGTCCACACCTGAGCAGCTTCTGCAGCGCGATTTTGCCAGTCTCCTGATGGAAAATTGGCCCCATATGCATATGTCCCATGAGAAGTCGACCATTTTTTGTTAGCTACATACGCATGTGCAATTTGAACGTTAATAAATGCGAGCCCTAGTCCCAGTGCGAATGCAAGTGCAAGTTGCGTTTTAAAACGATGGCTAAATCTTCCCTCCCTCGGAGGAGGTAGCCGCGCCTCGACAGGCTCGGCGCACGCGAGGCTCGACAGGCTCGGCGCACGCGAGGCTCGACAAGGTCTGCTCCCGCTCGGATTCGGTACATACCGCGCAGTGAGGAGGTGCAACCCTCTCATACAGCCCGCGATCGGCGCAACAGCGCAAGTCCGACGGCCAGGCACAACCCCGCGCTACCGACCAGCATGAACGCGAGCGTGTACATCGCCCCGGCGGGCAGCTCCGAACGTGGCAAATACCAGGCCCAGTGATCGACAAGGTGTTGGTTCGGCGGGTCGTAGTACCAGGCCCAGCGCGGGCGGGGGCGCTCGGGCAGCGGTGCGATGGCTCTATCGACCAGCGGCAACAGATCGCTGTCGGGCGTAGTAAGCTGCACGGTGTTGATCAGGACGCCGAGATCATCGTCGCGGTTGCTAAAGCCGACCTGGCGTGGATTCCAGGTTTGAGCAACAACCGAGAGCGTTGTACGGCCTGGCGGCAGCAGCACCTGGTAGCGTCGTGCCTGGCCTGCCGGTTGCGCTCCCAGGCTGATGCCGTCCAGCGTGAGGATCAGATCGCTGCTGGGGGCGGACGGCGGACGGCGATCGTCCACAGCGAGAGCGAGAAGAGTCGTGTTGGTTAGGGTGCAGTGCAGCTCGCCGCGGGCGCCACTCCGGCGCGGCAGCGCTGCTTCATCAGATCCCTCGGGCGGGAAGAAGCCATCGCCGAGCGCGCAGTGCGGTGCGGGGAATGTGTAGCGACCCAGCCGATCGGCGAAGATCCGCCAGTGAACCAGCAGGGGCGAATCGGCGACCGCGTAGATTCGATCAGCGGCTATGGGTATGTTCAGGTAGGTGTTGAAGTTGACCAACACCCCGCCCAAATTGCCCGCGAATCCGAGCATGCCAAGGATAACTGCGACGCTGCTGCTAGCGATTGACCCGGGATTCGCGGCGGTGTTTCGCACTTCCCGATCAGGCGGCGAGCGGCTGAAGAGGCTCGTGGCCATGACCAGCAACAGCGGCACAATGGGCAGCAGGAAGCGCGGCCCCCAGACGCCGCCGCCCTCCCATTCACCCCAGCTTCCATAGAGCAGC
>JAKSDJ010000402.1 GCA_022360155.1 Chloroflexales bacterium
AGCGTCTCGTGATCGTCTATCGACAATGCCTCAACCGTGAGCGGCAAATCGCCGTGCGGAAGATCATCCACAAGTTGCTTCAGGACATCCGCTAGGAGTTCTTCTTTGCTAGGATAGTAGGAATAGAGTGTTTGTTTGGAAACTTCCGCTGCGGCGGCAATCGCGTCCGTACTAGAACCCGCAAAGCCCTGTTCCAAAAACAAGCGGCGCGCTCCGTTGCGAATTTGTTCACGCTTCATCTGCATCCGCTTTGTCTGAGCATTTGAGGTCATATGGTTATCCCCTCTATAATCAAACCGTACAGTACGGTTTGATTATAGAGGGGATCCATAGAGTTGTCAAGTGGGAATTTTATGCAGTATAGGAGACTATGTCATCATGCTGAATGCGAATGCAGATCAAGGCCGAGGGGGGACGATTCTGAGCCAATACGCGCCCGCTTTGTGGTAATCGGCGTACGCTTTCTCGCTGAGGAAAAGACCGATTATTCAGTATTTTGATGGTACAATCACTGTGATCATTTTGATACTGTGCGACTTGAGAGGAGCGTCCTGCTATGCATATCGATTTTGGCCTCACCGCGAGAGATTACGCCACCCATCGAGCTGGCTTCCCTGATACATTCTTCGAGCGCCTCGCCGCTCTCGGCATTGGTCTCCCTAATGACGTAATCGTCGATCTTGGAACTGGCACGGGAACGCTCGCCCGCGGCTTTGCCAAGCGTGGTTGTTACGTCACTGGCATCGACGTTGCAGCACCCCTGATCGAGGAAGCGCAACAACTCGATAACGAGGCTAAGGTTGCCGTCACCTATCGTGTCGCACCCGCCGAAAACACAGGCTTGCCGTCGTCCGTCGCCGATGTTGCGACCGCCGGGCAGTGCTGGCACTGGTTCGATCGCTCCCGCGCCGCTGCTGAAGTCGCCCGCCTGCTGCGCCCCGGCGGACACGGCGTCATTGCCCATTTCGATTGGATTCCATTGCACGGTAATGTCGTCGAAGCCACCGAGCGCTTAGTCGAGCGCTATAATCCGGCCTGGCGAATGGGCGGCGGGAGCGGCATTTATCCGCTCTGGTTACGCGATTTGGCGGAGGCGGGGTTTGAGCAGATCAAAACGTTTTCGTACGATGTTCACGTACCCTATGCCCCCATGGCGTGGCGGGGACGCCTGCGCGCCAGCGCCGGGATTGGCGCCAGCCTGTCACCGGAGCAAGTTCAAGAATTCGATGCCGATCTGGCAACGCTCTTACAGTCTCAGTTTCCTGCTGATGTCTTGTCCATCCACCACCGAGTTTGGGCAGTCATCGCACAGCGCCCCCAATAGAGCAACCGCATTCGCGGCAACAGCACTGACGCGCCGCCATCTGACAGACACGTTTGCGTTGTTCGGCACACCTCGACTGAGCTTCAACACCTTGTCAGATAAAATCCAACAGGCCATAGGGTAGGCTTCTCAAAGCCTTTCCCTATGACCTGTTAGAGCTTCAACAGCACCCGTGCGAAAAGTAACTGCTACTTCAAAGCCGCATAGCACTTGGCATGGCTGTGCGAAAGCGCCCGCCTCTGTGCGTACGAACAGGGGGCCTCCCGGCGCGCTTACCAAGAGCGCCGGCCTCCGCCTTCCCTGCCGCCACGCCGCCGGTTATCGTTGCGCGGTCGCGCCTCATTGACGGTAATCGTCCGTCCGTGCAGTTCTTTACCGGCAAGACCGCTTATCGCAGCTCGTGCTTCATCCTGATCAGGCATTTCGACAAAACCGAACCCGCGCGGCTGCCCGCTGAACTTATCCCGAATAATTGTAACGGACTCAACTTGACCAAAGGGCTTAAACGTGCTCTCGAGATCTTCTTCAGTAGCTTGATAAGCTAAATTGCCAACATAGAGATTCAACTCGTTGTCTCCTTGTTTTGGCATCGCCACAAGGAGGAATGCTAGGCTAAGGCAATGCCAAACTAATAACTTGTGCAGTAACGTGGCTGACGCGGAACCTTCAGCGCAACCGCGATACGGCACTACATGTTGTTCTTCGTAGGCAAGCAAGGTTGCTATTCACATACGCGAGCGCTGTCCGGAACATGGCCGCATTGCAACATACACCCACGCTATCAGGGATATGCGTTTCATAACGACACGACAGAGGTACGAGTAATCACACATCGTACATCGCCGTGATGCTGATGGGAACGATACGCCGAGATACCTGCCACACTCATGCCTGGCAACAAACGTGCCAGCACGCACCAATAAACATAGAGGCTCGAAGGCGGGTCTCTGCAGACTTGCCCGCGTAATGATGACAGGAGAGCTTTGAGCCCATATGATCGCCTTATTTTTTATACCGTTTGGTATACAGCGTAGCAAACAACAATGGGCTTGGCAGCGGCATCATAGTTCCTTTCGTATCACGAACCGCTTGACCGCAATCAGGCGCTAAGTGATGTAACCGAGCACAATGCTCTATAACTGATAAGGGGGAGCAAAGTGGGATCAAGAGATACGGACAGTATAACACAAATCGGCACTTATCGCACCACTGCGCAGAACGATGGGCTGCGTACTAGTCCTGCAAGATTGACGCAGACGGGAGTAGAGGTCTGTCAATCTACATCCATCTTGCAGGTGATCTGCGACTCATTTACGGCTGATTTTCCGCCTGTATAGAGTCCTATCCATCAAAAAGGACTTTGCCAAACTCCTCCCTTCTCTTTCCTAACCATAAACGTCTAACAAAATTCCTGACGCTTTGGAATGCGGCAGCTATTACTACAACGCGCCATGTCATGCTGCACGACGTGACGAATCGCCTGGGAAGCGGGTGCGAGACCCTGCGCAGCGCCGGCCCTGAACGCAGCCGAAGGGCTCAGGGCGCCATGGGCGACGGAGTTCCAACGAGGTGGGTCTGGCAGTCTCGTTGTAGTACTCTGTTGTCATATTTGGCCCTCGTTGCGCAGGTTAATTTTATTAACCACAATTATCCTATCAATATTCTACCCATAATCCAGGAAAACACTAATACATGCCTTCCGAAAAAGGAAATAAATACGATTAAGATCATATAAATTACCTAATGTCAAAAATATATATAATTTAATTTTTCGTTATCCGCTGTAATTTTACTAATATTATACCCCTCTCAACAACTAATACAGTTTGGCATGTTACGCTAAAGCAAGACCAAGATGTTTTACTCCATCTTTATCATGTACTCAAGAGACACATTAGGCAATGACAATCCAATCATGATCGTTTTTGATTTGGTACATAGGCTTTAACCTGCCAATACAGGTGGATACATAAGTAAATTGTATTAAAATCACCAAATATATACTCTTTCTTTGGATTATAATACGTGCGCTTCTTATAATAACGCATCAACACTCACGTCTTTACAAGTGTGGGCTTTTTGACGGAGTCCATTCTGATGCGCAAAATGCCCCACGTCGTGCAAATTGTCATGTTCCATGCCCTGATCCAGAACTTATCTGTCGAAAAGCAAAAACCACCCTCATCGCCACCTTACATTACCTTGAAGGTGCGTTTACGAGGAAGCGCTTCATAATCTCCCTTTTATTTAGGAGGCGCATGGTTACTATGAACTTTGTCCTTCCTGCTCTCTACTGCCCATTTCCCGCCACCATCAATCCACACGCCGACACTGTCGACCAAGGCTCCCTCGCATGGGCACAACGGCTCGGTTTGATCACCGAGGAGTCCGCCTATCGTAAGTTTCGTGCAGCCCATTTTGGTTGGCTAGCCGCCTACCTGTCTCCACACAGCTCGTATCACGGGCTACAGCTTCTCTCCGACTGGAACACCTGGGCAATCATCTGGGATGATTGTTGCGACCGCCTGAGTCAGGCTACACATTTAGAACACATTACCGCCTTTCACACCAGCTTTCTAAGCATTCTGGCCGGTAACGAACCCAACAGTCGCGAAGGCCCAATGGCGCATAGCCTCGCCGACCTCCGGCGACGCCTCGTTCAATGGGCAAGTCCGATGCAAATGCAAAACTTCATCCATACCGTCAAAGGATATTTTGCGGGCTGCGCCTGGGAAATCAACAACCGCGCCTACAAGATTATCCCAGACCTCGCCGCTTATCGACAGATACGACGCGAATCGCTCGGCATGGATACCTCTCTCGCTCTAATCGAGATGATCGAGTCGATTGACCTGCCGCTCGATATACGCTTCCATCCCACCCTGCAGCGTCTGCATATGCTAGCTGTCGACTCGATCATCTGCGCCAACGACCTGATCTCTCTAGAGAAAGAACTCCCATCAGGCGAAATGCATAACCTAGTTATGTTACTGCAGCACACCGAGCAACTGAGCCTGCAAGAAGCCATCGATCGCGTCGCCGCCATGCACGATGCCGATGTCTATGCCTTTCTTGAAGCCGAGCAATCACTGACTGCATTAGACGAGATGGCAGGCGCAAGCCTTGAACAGTACATGATAATTTTGCATGCGTTTATGCATGGCAATATCACTTGGTCGTCCATGTCAGGGCGTTATCGGCCAAGCGAACAAGCCATGGGCAGCAAGCAATCCATTTCACAGCACATTCCACAATTTCCTCCTGCATAATTCGAGCTTCGCTGACAACACATCAAGCGACCGTTTGAACGGGGTTCGGAGCAAATCAAAGGCCAACCCCAACCTTTTCGGGCTGTAGCTGTCACACAACCACAGTCACATCCCACCGGCATAGTGCGGGCTCTCGGATGTAGGTTTTACTTTTGGACGGATGCATTCTGCATCAGGGTATGGAACATGACGACTGGCATAACAAAGATGTTTTGCGCAGCGGAATGCGATCTGGCACAAAGTCTGCACCTAAAAAGCATCAATGTGTGGCGAGAGCCCGCCACTATACAGTGTTTTAACAGCCCGCCTCCTCATCTATCCTCCCGCCTCCTTGCTTCACCGTATTGCTCGCAATTGACGCCCCACCTCCCTGATGCTACAATGCCGCAGCTACGACCGATGCTCGACCATTGATGTTCGCTACCCAGCGACTTGGATGCATGATCTACAATACAACGATACGATCACCACAGTATCTGGCTATCTGTCTATGAATATACTCAGTGGCAAACATATCATTCTCGGAGTCGCCGGCAGCATCGCCGCCTACAAGATTGCCGAATTGGCCCGCAACTTGACCTTAGAGGACGCCCTGGTTGATGTGATTTTGACCAAAGCCGCTGAACATTTCGTTGGGCAAGCGACCTTCCAAGCGTTGACGGGTCGCCCAGTATTGACCGACATGTGGGCGCTGCCCGAAGATGGCGTCGTCGGCCATGTTGCGTTGGGCATCCACGCTGATGCCGTTGCGATTGCTCCAGCTACAGCGAACACGCTGGCCCGGATTGCGGCGGGGATCTGCGACGATCTGCTAACTACAACGGTATTAGCAACCCAGGCGCCAATTCTTTGCGCACCAGCAATGAACCCGCAAATGTATGCGGCGGCAGCGACCCAGAAAAATATCGCCACGTTGCGACAGCGCGGCTTTACCATCCTAGAACCGGCAGTGGGTCGGATGGCTGAGCCGATGGTAGGCAAGGGACGCCTCCCTGAGCCTGACGTGCTCGAAGGCGAGATTCGCGCCCTGCTGGGGCGACGGAGCGGCCCGCTGCGCGAGCGGCAGGTCGTCGTCACAGCCGGCGGCACACGCGAGCCAATCGACCCGGTACGCTATGTTGGCAACCGCTCATCGGGGCAGATGGGCTATCTCCTCGCCGCGCTGGCCCGCGACTATGGCGCACGAGTGAAGTTGATCAGCGGTCCCACTGCACTAACGCCGCCGCCAGCAGTGACCGTCATCCCAGTCGAGACGACAATTCAGATGCGCGATGCGGTGCTGGCGGCCTGCGTTGATGCTGATATCCTGATCATGAATGCCGCTGTCGCTGATTTTCGTCCAGCGCACGCACTCGTAAGCAAAATCAAGAAAAGCGGCGAATCAGGATTGATCCTCGAACTTGTGCAAAATCCCGATATTCTGGGCGAACTAAAGGAACACCACAAGCTGTTCAAAGTCGGGTTCGCCGCCGAAACCGATGATCTGATTGCGAATGCGAAAGGCAAACTCGCACGTAAAAACCTGCAGATGATTGTCGCCAACGACGCCGTTGCCAGCATCGGTCAACCCGACATCCAGGTAACCTTGATCAACGCCGATGGCGAGATCACGGCGCTGCCACGCCAATCCAAGTCACAAGCGGCAGCAGCGGTTCTTATGGCAATTGCCCAGCGATTTAACGAAAGGGCTTGTTAAATCATATGGCGGGGAACAAGGGAGTGACATACGCCGCATTTTGATCCCTTCTCACTCCAACAAGCAAAATATTGCGTTTAACAAGATTCAAGGATAAATGTGCGTAATACGTAGTGGATGGCATAGAAAGTGCATATCCGGCCATACCTACGGTTTGCGTTTTATAAATTGTATGGCTACCGATAAACAACAAACCACTAGCTCTACAGACCAGCATGCAGCGCAGTCGTCAGCGACTCGAAGTTCGACTACCCAGGTCGGGCAGGTGATGCAGGAACTAAGCCGTCTGACCCAGCGCCTACCGACCACCCGCTATCGCCGGCTCCGACCACGGGCGCGTAGTGGACCACCGCCCTCGCGTGAGCAACTCGCCGGCTTGATTGGAGCCTTGGGCGACCCGCAGCACCCCGATCACGCCGGCGCCGTCGACGCTTTGGTCGAGATTGGCCCGACAGCAGTACCGGCCCTCAACGAAGCGCTCGACCCGCGACTTCCCTGGCTCACCGCCTATCACGCCGCTGAGGCGCTGGGGCGTATTGGCGATGGTCGGGCGACCGGGCCGTTGATCCAGGCTTTGCGGCACTCCAACAGTAACGTGCGCTGGAGTGCCGTCCACGCCTTGAGCCAGGTCGGCGACGTGCGCGCGATCTTTGAATTGCGCCGCCTGGCCCAGGACGATCACGGGCGGACCAGTTGGGGCGAGTCGGTTGCCGGGGCCGCCCAGAGCACGCTCGACCAGATTCAAGCAAAAGGCGTCTGGGGCCAAGGGATTGAACTGGTCAAAACCGCCATCACCTGTGTGCTGATGATCCTCTCGCTGATCCTGGCATTCAGCGTGGTGACCACCTTGCGCAGCGAACTCGACCAAGTCGGCCAGGTTCCGCCCGGAGTCGTCGCGCCCAACCTGCGGACGCCACTCCCAAGCGCTACTGATGAAGCCGAAGCGCCAGGAGCAAGCGCCCCCGCCAGCGAGCCAGAGCCTACCACGCCGCCAGAGACGCCGACGGCGGCAAGCGGCCCCGCTGTGACTGGCACGGTGCTGTTCACCGCAAATGTCCGGCCATTTCCCAGCATCAACAACCAGCCCATCGGCCAAGTACGCAAGGACGACGAGATTATCTTTCTGTCGCGCACCGCTGATGGCCAGTGGTACCACATCCGTCTTGGCGAACGGTTCAGCAACACATCGTCGATCAATAATCCAGATGGCAGTGCAACAGGCTGGATCAACAACGCGCTGCTTTCGGAGCCCGAGGGCCTCGTTCCGGTTGAAGAAGTTAGCGTTCCCACCAATACTCCCGATCCGAACGAAGCCCCCAACCCTTGATCGGGATGATAATGGGCGATGATGTGAGAGTCCACGACCAGGAACCGTTTGTGAACCGCCTGCATAATGTGCGGTTTGCTTCACGCGATTGGTGGCTCGTGTACTTCCCGCGTCGCTTTCTTGCCTTGCTGGGCGCGATGGCGCTCGGCGCAGTCCTGATTGCGCTGCTCTACCAGATACCGGTGCAACACACCGTCGACATCGGCGGCTATGACACTGCGTATGTGCAGGGCTTCTACGACCCGCAGTTTGCCGACATCGCTCCTGTTCCCGCTTATTTAGACGGTTCCGACGGCAGCGTGCGTTGGACCCGCGCCGTCTCGTTTCTGCTTTTTCCTCAGGCCGGCTTGCCGGCGGAGATAACCTTGCGGTTGCATGGCTGGCGCAACGGTGAACCTGCACCACAGGTCACCGTGTTGCTCAATGGGCGGGCAGAGCTGGGGACATTCCAAGCAACCGGCGATTGGGAAGAGCATACATTTCCCATCAACGGCGACCTGCTCAAGGCGAGCGATATCTTCATCGAAATCCGTTCTGATACGACGCAACTCCCCGATGATGGGCGCGCTGTTGGCGTGTTGCTCGACCAGGCCGTCTATCGTGTTGCACCTAGCGTAGGGGGGCTTATTGCGCCGTATCCGTCACAGGTCGCCTATGGAGCGCTGGCGGCGAGCCTGTTGTGGCTGCTGACAGCGCGGCGACAGTCCAGCGACGAACGACAAGGATGGTGGCGACGCTACCGTCTCTTTTGGGGTCTTTTGGCGCTTGTTGGCTTCCTGTTCCTTATCTGCTACCGGCAACAGCCACCGCTCTATCCTTTTCCGCTGCGCTGGCTGTTGCCGGGAATCGACCTTGGCTTGGCAACGCTGCTGCTGATCCGCTATGGCCCAGCGCTCGCCGCACGCCAATCGACTCAATCTATCCTACTGCGCGGGCTGGTTCCACTTGGGATCGTGCTCTGGCTCGGGGCGGTGCTGCTCGCCGCACAAAACCACCTGACGCTCTCGGTTCCCGGCGTGGAGAAAGACTTCAGTGTCTTTGCCAACCGCTCTGCAAGTCTGAAGGATGTCTTTCAGGCCGATGGCTTCTACAATCTGGGCTATCCCCTGCTGCTCTGGCTGGTTCGCCCGCTTACCGGCGACAATGCCTTCCTAGCGGCGCGCTGGATTGCGGCTTTGAGCAGCGTGCTCTGCCTTCTGGCAAGCTACGTTCTGGCGCGGGCGCTGCTGCCACGTGGCAGCAGCGCCGTTGCACTCGGAGTCCTGGCCCTTAGTTCTTTTGTCGTGCAATATGCGCTCTACGTCGGCAGTGATATGCCCTTCGCCGCGCTGGTAACGTTGTCGCTTGCTCTATTGCTGCGTGTTCCCGTAATCGAAAGCGCAGAAGCCAGAAGCGGACGCTCCGCCCGCCCCTGGCTCGTCATTGGCCTTGCTGGTTTGGCTGCGGGCAGCGCCTTCCTGGTCCGGCACATCGGCCTGGTCTTACTCGTCTGGGGGGTGATACACTGCCTCGTCTATCGATCAAGGTTGGAAGACAGCCAGGCAGCGGATCACCATTTTCATTGGCGCTCGCTACCAGCTTGGGGCCGCTTATTGATCAGCCGCAGCCTGCTCCTCTTCAGTGCTGGTTTTTTGCTTGCCGCGCTGCCGCAACTGCTGATTAACACCGTGCAAACGGGAAACCCACTCTTCAATCAACAGGCCAAAAACGTCTGGTTGGCGGTGTACGGCAATATCGACTGGGGACGCTGGGATGAGGCGGCGAACAGTATCAGGCTGGGGGAGCTTATCCTGCGCGATCCAGGCCGGTTTTTCGGCAATTGGCGGAACAACCTCGTCGGCTTCGTTGGCAGCGGCGCGGAGGACACGAGCGAATTCGGACGGGCGATCCAGTTGCGACTGCTGGGCTGGCCGGCCAACTGGTTGGCGGTGATTGGGCTGCTGGGCTGGCTCGTTGCCGTGGTACGAACGCCAACCGACGAGACGCAAAGGCGTAGTGTGACATCTACATACGCAAGGCGCCAGCTATATGGCTCGCTGCTGATCTTCATTCTGCTTTATACTGTCGTGGCGAGTATGGCCTTCGTCCTGCCACGCTTCTTTCTGCCACTCGCGCCGATCTACGCGGTTGCAGCAGCCTGGACGCTCTGGACAGTCTGGAAGCTGACAGTCAATGATCAGTGGTCGCAGATGGGCGTTTATCCCTTTCGCAAGCTGAGTAGTCAGGCAGTCCGCGTATCGCTGGTCATTGGCCTTTTCCTGCTCGCGCTGCTCTGGGGTGGATTTGACACCGGCGCCCGCTATGTGCTGACACACCAGCCGGCTGATGAGGTAGCGATTCTCCGCCTGGCGCAAGAGACGCTGCAACCCGGCGAGACATTGGTTGCGCGCGTCTCGGCGCGAACGCCGGTCGCTAAATATTCGGTCATCGCTCATCGCGTCGCTCCCTGGCCGGCAGCATCCAGCGATCAGACGGCGCTGAAGCAGGCGCGGGCGCAGGGAGTCGACTATCTGCTCTGGGACGAAACGGCGGGACCGCCACCGTTGGCCGATCCACAGGCTGGTCAGGTTGGCGTTGCAGGCAGCTATGGCCTTTATCGCCTGGCGCCGCCATAGGGGTGACGAGGCAGCGTAGGGTCACACCAGCGTGTGCGCCTTGGGACAACAAGACAGCGTAGGGCCGCACCAGGGTATGCACCTTGGGACGACAAGACAGCGTAGGGTCACACCAGCGTGTGCGCCTTGGG
>JAKSDJ010000183.1 GCA_022360155.1 Chloroflexales bacterium
GAAATATGAAACTGCTGCAAGGGGTTTCTCGTTGCATTCCGCATAGCGTCAGCGGAGCGACAGGGGATGCGGTAGAGGAGATAACCCAAGCGCTCAATCTGTCATGCCCAGCTTAGGCCAGGTTCAGATCAGGCCATTCCAGCTTGAGTGCCGTCCGGCTAATGCGGGATGCGATACAGCGATAGGCAGTGCGCCCAAACCTTATCGCACCCTACGAAACGATACAGTGGCCTTGAACCGGGTCTTACGAACTTGCAGCACCTGCTTCATCACATTTGTAGGTGTGACGATCAAGCCGCTTCGCGAAAGTATTGGCCGTTCACGAGCTCAAAAACCAGTTGATCGAGTGTGACTTCTGCTTCCTGATAGGTGCGAGCAAAACCGACCAATTCATCATCGAGGTACATGGCGAAGTCGCGAGTCTCAGGATCATAAATTATCTCTTTGTGATACATTCTCGCCATCCTTATATTGGGGTTCCATTTGTCCTTTGTTACCGGCGGTTCAGGAACGCCGCCGGTAACAAAAGCAGGCTACTGGTCGGGCGGGATAGAGCAATTGCTCCATAAACCCTATAGGCTGAACCTTGGTAATGATAAAACCCTTGTCTATATGTTCAACCTGCAAAGCGACGTGTTGGGATGTTGCCATTCAACGGGCTTTGCTATTTCATTCACTCTGATTATAGCACAAGTGTTCTTTTTTGGCAACTGCTTTGACAACCTATCAGCGCGCGGGTATGATGAGGGCGGATACAGCGCGAACCAGGCTCATTGACTACTGAACTGGTTGCTGTGAACCGATGGAGGTGTCCCGAATATTTTTAAGATACAAAGGAGTCCGGATTGCGAAGCTGGAAGTTCTGGGTGGGTCTCCTCATCAGCGTTATCTTCCTCGCCTTTGCCCTCCGCGGGCTGGACCTGGAGCGATTCTGGCGAACCCTACGTGATGCAAATTACTGGTGGCTCATTCCCGCTGTGGCGATATATTTTCTCACGGTGCTAGTGCGCACCTGGCGCTGGCATGCGATGCTCTATCATATAAAGCGCATCCCGGTGGTGCAACTGTTCCCCGTTGTGGTTATTGGTTATATGGGGAATAATGTCTATCCGGCACGGGCCGGCGAGGTTTTGCGTAGTTATGTGCTCCGCCGCAAAGAGGGCGTTTCAATGAGCGCTTCACTCGCGACAGTGATCCTCGAGCGGCTCTTTGACGGGTTGGTCATGCTGCTATTTGTGGCGATTACCTTGCCATTTGCACCGTTGCCTGCACTCTACAATTCACTGGTAATTGGATTAAGCGTTATCTTCGGCATTGCCCTATTCGTTTTTTTGGCAGTAGCCGCTCGCCCTGAACGCTTGAGTTGGATCTATACATGGTTAGTGGATCGTATTTTACCAGTACGTCTGCGCCCCTCTGTTCATGGCTTGTTCGATCGTTTCGTTGAAGGATTGCAATCCCTGCGTAGTCCGCGTGAGATGTTGGCGATCTTCTTTACCTCGGTTTTGATTTGGTTGGGCGAAACGCTCAAGTATTGGATCGTGATGCAGGCATTTCCGTTTAGTGTCTCATTTCCGGTGTTGATGCTCATGACTGCGCTGGTGAATCTGGTGACGACTATCCCTTCGACTCCGGGCTATGTGGGTACCTTCGACGCAGCAGGTATTGCTATATTGACCCGGTTTGGCGTTGAACAAGCGATTGCGACCGGCTATACGCTTGTCCTGCACGTTGCACTCTGGCTGCCAATTACGATCCTGGGTGCGTTCTTTATGGTGCGGGAAAGCGTCAGTTGGCGTGATATTCAAACCGCTGCTGCAACGCAAGAACAAGACGCAACTCTTTCATCATCACAACTCGCGCCAAGCGAGCCTGAGCATGAAGACATAGCAACAAGGGTGTCTACGTGAAAATCGGTATCATTGGCGCTGGTGTTGCCGGTTTGACGGCAGCATATGACCTGGTCCGCAAAGGCCATCAAGTAACTGTCTATGAAGCCTCGGCTCAGGCTGGCGGCCTCGCTTCGGGTTTTCGCGACTCGCATTGGGAATGGCCGATCGAGCGTTTCTACCATCATCTCTTTCAAACCGATGCAGCTATCATTGCGTTGACCAAAAGCATTGGCTATAGCGACAAGCTCTTCTTTCGCAGTCCGATCACCGCACAGTGGTGGAATGGTCATGGGCATCCGCTCTTTCGCTCGGCAATGCTCCGCCTGCGCGGGCTGCCGGCTGTTCCTGTGCCGGGGTTGATGATGACGGCGCTCTCTGTTCTCAATTATCCAGGATTGTCCTTTACCAGTCGTCTGCGTATGGGGCTCGCCGGCGCCTATCTGAAGTATGGTGTGCGGGATTGGCGACCGTTGGAGCGAACCACCGCAGCGGCGTGGACGCGCCGCACTATGGGTGAAGCGGCGTATCAGGCCTTTGTATACCCGCTTCTCGAAGGCAAGTTCGGCTCACATACAGCTGAGGTGAATATGGCCTGGCTGTGGGCGCGGCTCAAGACGCGGAGTTTCAAGCTGGGCTACTTCGTTGGGGGATTCCAGGGTTTTGTTGAGGCTTTGGTCGCCACTCTAAAAAAGTGGGGCGGGGTCGTCTATACGCGCACCCCCGTTCAGGGATTAGAACTAAGCCCTGATGGTTGGCACCTGCACAGCGCGCGTGACACCGAGCTTTATGACCGGGTGATTGTCACCGGTTCGCCACAACTGTTGAACAAATTGGCGCCGCAGCTATCATCAGATTATACAAAGCGACTCCGAGAATTGCGCTCGATGGGCGCGGTGGTTATGACATTGGCGTTGACTCATCCCCTGACCGAGGGATTATACTGGGTCAATATGCCCAAAGCCGAATTTCCCTTTCTCGCACTGGTTGAGCATACCAATTTTATCGAGTCGAAATACTACGGCGGTGATCACCTGGTCTACTGCGGGGATTACCTCGATCCATCACACGAGTACTTCCGCCTCTCGCAGGATGAATTATTGGAGCGATTTCTTCCCGCGCTCAAGCGCGTCAATCCTCAGTTTGACTGGACATGGGTGCGCGCCAGTTGGCTTCATCGCGAAGCGTATGCCCAACCTATTGTGCCGGTCAATCACTCGCGTTCAATTCCACCGCTTGCAACCCCCTTGTCTGGTCTCTATTGGGCGAGTATGAGCCAAGTGTATCCGTGGGATCGTGGAACGAATTATGCTGTCGAGTTGGGACAGCGTGTGGCGCAGGAGGTTTTAGATAGCCTCTCAGAGGCTAAACGTTTGACGGAGTAGCACTAAGATGCTATACTACCGTTTCAATGTTACATGTTTCAAACAGTTCTACATGCGTGATGCCGTGCAACTTTTACATAATCTAGTTCAGCTTCCTGAGAATCGTGTCGGGTTGTGTGACGATGGCGTGATGAACTTAGATCTTCGCCTCCTCGTATCGGCAAACTCGCCATGAACTTCCGGCGAGCAGTGCTAGACGTATAAATCCCATTCTATTCGGCATTTTGTCGATACATACACGATAATTATTGTGTTGTTCGGTATAGGTGCTTAGCACTTTTAGCGCATAAGGAGTAAACCTATCAGAGATCGGTTTCGCGTCAACAATCGTATCCGCGCCCGCGAGGTGCGGCTGATTGATGACGAAGGCAGCCAGGTTGGCATTATCTCGCTACGCGAGGCGTTGCAAATTGCCGAAGAGCGCGAACTGGATTTGGTTGAAGTGGCGCCGAATGCCACACCTCCAGTTTGCCGCTTGCTTGACTATGGAAAGTTTCGTTACGAGCAGAGTAAAAAAGAACGCGAGGCGCGTAAGAATCAGAAGCAGAGCGATCTCAAGGAAGTGCGCCTGCGACCCAAAACAGATGATCACGATTTAGAAGTCAAAGCTAACCGGGCGCGCCGCTTTTTGCTTGCGGGCGATAAAGTGAAGTTTACGGTGCGATTTCGCGGGCGTGAGATGGCTCACCCGGATATTGGCCGAGATATGCTCGATCAGATTGCTGATTCGTTGCGTAATGTTGCGATTGTCGAGCAGCGGCCTTCAATGGAAGGTCGTGCGCTTTCGTTGCTCTTAGCGCCTGATCCGAAGGCGCTGAAAGCTGCTCAACAGGTTCAGGCTCGCGCTGCAGAAACAGCGAAACAACAGCCATCTGACAAACTTAATGCCAAAGGTCGTGATGAGGATGATGATCTTGAGGATGATGATCTTGAGAATGACGATGAGGAATAACACTCATGCCTAAAATGAAAACACATAAAGGCGCCAAGCGTCGCTTTAAGGTGACTGCGACTGGCAAAGTAATGCAGGCCAAAGAGGGACGTGGTCTCAAGCGCAATCGTGCCAAGCGCGTACGGCGGGCCTATGGCAAAATGTTCCCTGCATCGGAAGCGAATAAGAAACATTTACAAGTTGCTTTACCCTATGGATTGAAATAGTGCGGAGGATTGCATGGCCCGTGTAAAGCGTGGCGTAATGACAAAGAAACGCCACAATAAATTGATGAAACAGGCGAAGGGTTATCGTGGCGCCCGTAGCCGTCACTATAAAGTCGCTCATGAAACCGTGATGCATGCTCTGGCGTATGCCTATCGTGATCGGCGCAACCGCAAGCGCGATTTTCGTCGCTTGTGGATCCAGCGCATCAACGCGGCTGCACGCTTGAATGGCATCAACTACAATACGCTGATCAATGGCCTCAAAAAGGCTGGGGTTGGCTTGGATCGCAAAATACTCGCCGATATGGCAGTCAACGATCCTCCCGCCTTTAGCCGGGTCGTTGCGATGGCCCAGGCAGCGTTGTAGTGCGCCATACCGCCGTGTCTCATGCTGTGGTCCATGAAAATGAACTAAACTTGCCCTTAGCCGCTATATACCACAAAAGCATGTGATCACCAGCACTGCAAATCCTTACGTTAAACGCATCCGCTCGCTCTGTGCCGACCGTCGTGAACGCCACCGCGAGCGGTCTTTTTTGCTTGAAGGGGTGCGTCTCCTCAACGAAGCCCTGGCTGCCAGCACTGAGTTGCGCTTGGTGCTGTACGCCCCTGACCAACTGTCTCGCACCGTCGCCGGACAGCAGTTGCTCGAACAGCTCGTCGGGCAATCGAATACCTTTGAGGCGACCGCGCACGTCGTGGCAGCTGCCACGGATACTGTGACGCCGCAAGGGGTTGTGGCCGTCGCAGCTTGGCCTGAGCTTGAACCGGCACGGGGTGTCAGCTTGATCCTCGACGCCGTCCAAGACCCTGGCAATGTCGGTACGTTGTTGCGTTCAGCCGAAGCTTCAGGTATTGGCCAGGTCTACTGCAGCCGGGGTACTGCCGACGTTTACAGCCCCAAAGTTGTGCGGGCGGCTATGGGCGCACATTTCTACTTGCCGCTTCGGGTGGATCTAACCTGGGATGAGATCGATGTTGCACTCGCCGGCTTGCCACACGTCTATGCAGCGGTTGCTGGTGCAAGCATGCCTTATTATGCCGCTGACTGGCGTCAACCCGTCGCATTGATCATCGGCAACGAAACGCATGGAGTCAGCGCCGAAGGTCTCTCCCGCACGACTCGCCAGATTGCAATCCCGATGGCGGGGCATATCGACTCCCTCAACGCGGGGATCGCGGGGAGTATCATGCTGTTCGAAGCGCTACGCCAGCGCAGCCACGGCCGACGGAGCCATCAAGTCAACAATTGAGATCAAACGCATGAAGCGTGAGGCATTCTGCTCGCTCATGCCTCTTGCTCACCGTATATTGGTTGTGGCGCTCACAGCTCTACATGTTGAAAGAGCAGGATCTGTCCTATCAAAACAATCTGTTTTCTCCCATCCTCGCGCCGGCGTTGTATGCTTTGCGACATGGGGTTTGATATACGTCTAGAAAGGAGCCGGCGTGGGTTTACTCGAAGAATTGACTGAGGTGGAACAACAAGGGCGACAGGAACTGACCGCCGTTACTGATCTGGCAGCGCTCGCCGCGTGGAAGAGCGCCTACCTCGGTAAGAGCGGCGCCGTCACCCGCCTGAGTCGCGGTCTGGGCGGCCTGCCCGCCGCGGATCGCCCAGAAGCGGGCAAGCGGGTCAATGCGCTGCGCAACACACTGGAAACGGCCTATGCTGAGGCCGAGGCGCGACTCAAAGTGATGGCGCAAGAAGCCGAGCTCGCCGCCGAGCGCATTGATGTCACGTTGCCTGGTCGTCAGCCATCGGTTGGCCATCTGCATCTTACCAACCAGATGCTACGCAAGATCATCGCGATCTTTGCCGAGATAGGTTTCCAGGTTTGGGAAAGCCGTGAGGTCGAACTCGATGATTATAACTTCGGTCTTCTGAATTTCCCGCTTGACCACCCGGCGCGTGATATGCAAGACACCTTCTATGTTGATATGCCGCCGGGGGCGCCGCCTGTGGTGCTACGGACACATACATCGCCGGGTCAGATCCACGCGATGCGGCGCTATGCACCCGCGACATTGCGCGTATTGCTGCCCGGCAAGTGTTATCGCAACGAGCAGGTGACCGCGCGCTCCGAGATGATGTTCCACCAGTTCGAGTTTCTTGCGGTTGGGCGACATATCACCTTGGGCGACTTGAAAGGCACGCTCGACTTCTTCGCCAAGCGTATGTATGGCCCGGAAACAACAACCCGCCTGCGCCCCAGCTACTTCCCCTTCACCGAGCCGAGCGCCGAGATGGATGTGAGCTGTTACCTCTGCAGGCAGAAGGGATGTCGGGTTTGCAAATACAGCGGCTGGCTGGAAATTGGCGGCTGCGGGATGGTTCATCCCAATGTGCTGCGTAATGGCGGCTATGATCCGACCGTCTTTAGCGGCTTCGCCGGCGGTTTCGGCATTGAGCGTCCAGCCCTGATCAAATATGGAATCGATGACATTCGTTGGTTCAACTCAGGCGATCTACGCTTTATTGAGCAGTTTGGCTAGTATATAAACGCACAGTGTAAAACGTAAATGAGATTACTGCAGAAAGGAAGTTTACGTTTTACACTATGCATTATTGCTCACCTCCACCTTGTTGTTCTGCTTGTATGCTTTTTGCTGTTATCTATCCTCTATAACCTAACTGTTCCCCTCGGCGAAGGACCAGACGAACCAGGGCATATGGCCTATGTCTTTTTCCTCGCCCGCGAAGGCCGGCTGCCGGTCCAGACCACTGATTCTCATACGAGCGATGTGCCTGGCGAGGGCCATCAACCGCCGCTGGCTTACTTGCTGGCGTCTCCCGCCGTTGCCTGGCTGCCTGCTGCCGAACAAGAGGTGATCTTGCGCGCCAATCCGGATTTTGTCTGGAACGGCGGCAACGAGTCTGCCGCTTTCGTTCGCTCCAGCCGCGAGCATTGGCCCTGGCAGGGCGCAACTCTGGCTTGGCGCCTGACTCGTGGTGTTTCGGCGTTGCTTGGGGCGATAGTCGTGATCTGTACATATTTCGCGGCAAGGCACTTTGAATGTTTGTCCAGGGATTCGAGTTTAGCGAAGACGGCGCATGGAGGAACTACTCAATTCCCGCTCGCTGTTCTGGCGGCGGCTTTGGTGGCGTTCAACCCGCAATTCCTCTTCACCTCCGCCCTAGTCACCAACGATATGTTGCTGGCGGCGCTGAGTGCGGGTTTGTTTTGGCTCTGCGTCGCCTGGCAACCTGACGTAGGCCGCGGGCAGCAGCGGGTTCTTGTTCCATGCTTCGTGGCCGGTGTGCTGTTGGGCCTGGCCTTGTTGACAAAACAGAGCGCACTGCTGTTAGCGCCATTGCTGCTCTGGGCGAGTTGGCGCGCTGGCGATGGGCAATGGACTCAAGTCGTGCGTTTGGCGGCGATCTGGTCGACGACGGCGGCGTTGATTGCTGGTTGGTGGTATCTTCGCAACTGGCGTTTGTATGGTGACCCGTTCGGGCTCCAGGTTTTTCGCGCCGAGTTTACAACCCAGGCGTTCGAGTGGTACAACCTGGCAGCGTGGCGCGGCGGTCTGGTACAGCTGTATGAGTCATTCTGGGCGCGCTTCGGTTGGATGAGTCTGCATCCGCCGGAGTTGACAAGTTGGGCCTATGCGGTGCTGGGGCTTCTTGCTCTATTCGGTTATGTTTGGCTGGGAATATTGACTTGGAGCGACTCCCAGCCTAAGCGAGCATCGATCATTGCTTCGCTGTGGCTGGGAGCGTTTGTACTCATCGTGATGGCTTGCGCTTGGACGGTATCGTTTGCGCTAACCGCAGGGCTGGTGGCTTGGCAGGGGCGCATGCTTTTCCCGGCGCTTCCGGCGATTGCCATATTCCTGGCGCGGGGCTTGGCGGCCTGGGGGAACGGCGCTCCACAACCGGCGACTGGATATCAGCGGGTTAAGCGTATCTTTTCATCTTTGGCGTTTGGCGTTTTGTTGGGTCTTGCGTTCTATTTGCCCCTAGGCGTGATTGCACCGGCCTATGAGTGGCGGACGCTACCGCCGACAGTCGCGCAAGCACAAATGGAGACGCCTGTCTATGCGCGCTATGCCCAATCCTGGGAGCGTGGCGCGGAGCTGCGTGGCTGGCGTGTCGAAGGCGATCGGCGGGCGGGCGAAACGGTGACCATTACCCTCACCTGGCGCTCATTAGAGCCTATTCCCTATGACTGGACCGTCTTTTTGCACCTGGTTGATAACGAGGAGCGGATTGTCGCTCAGGATAACCGCAAGCCGCAACATGGAAAGCTGCCTATGCCACAGTGGACTCCCGGCGACTGGCTCGAAGATCCGCACCCGATGCTCTTGCCGCCAGAGCTGCCGCCTGGCAGCTACACCTTGCGGGTAGGATTATACCTGCCCGAGGACAGGGGACGACGCCAGGGCGTTTGGGCCGAGAATGGCGTCCTGATTGGCGATTATGCTTCTGTAGGAACCCTCGTTGTGCCTGAATAGCGACGATATTTTGTGTTGCTATCTAGTGATTACTTCTGTTGATATTGTCTGCTGTTGCACTTGCGGATAAGCGTTTTTCTGCGCCAGAGGGCCGCGTACTTGCCGCCATTGCTCAGGTGTGGCGCTGATCTGAAGGACGCACTCGCCGGTGTTGCCATCGAGCGTCCAGCGCAAAGCAGCATAGAGATTGCTGTGATCGGCGGCCAGGTGATTTGGCCACGTGATCTGTTCAGGACTGCTCCCTAGCACCTGGTTTGCTTCCGCCAGCCCCATAAAGTACAGCGCGTGAGCAGAATGTACAGTTTCAGCTTCCCCTATCTCCTCAAGTTGTTCCCAAGCATACTCACGAATCGCCTCGTGCATGCTGAAGCGGATTGCGCCGTCTGGCGATTGTTCCTGCCGTAACAGATGGTGCGCACAGAGGGTGCGTAGCGCCTGGGGCAGAGACTCCAACGGTGCAGGTGGCGCAGCTCCATATGCTCGCAACAGCGTCTGATCGCTACATACCGCTTCAATGGCCTGTAGCGTGCAACCGCCGACAAATATCGCCAAGCGCGCAAACAATCGCTGTTCGTTAAGGGTGAGTAGGTCGTAGCGCCAATCGAGCGCTGCGCGCAGACTCTGCGCGTGATTGTTTCGCTTGCCATTCGAACAAACGATCCGGCTAGCAAGATGGAGCAGTATTGCCTGAGGCGTCAGGTGGCGAGTCCATGGCGCTACTAACTCCAACGCCAGCGGGAGCCCTTCGAGCCGGGCACAGATTTCGGCAATCGTTGCCGCGTTGTGTACAGTGAGCTCAAACTGGGGGTTGGCGATTTGCGCTTGTGTAGTGAAAAGAGCGACGGCTGGCGTTTCAGCCATGATATGGAGCAGCGGCAATTGCTGTGGGTTGGGCAATGCCAGGGAGGGAACCGGAAACTCGTACTCATCAGCGAGATGGAGCAGAGATCGGCTGGTAATAAGCAGCTTCAGATGGGGTGCGGCTGTAAGAAGTTCAACGACTAGCGGCGCGGCTGCTGGCAAGTGATCAAAGTGATCGAGCAAGAGCAGGATTCGTTTATCGTGGAGATAGGTTTTCAGTTCTTCATCAAGGGGTTGGGCGTTATGTTCTTCGATGCCGAGGATCTGGGCGATGGCTGGAAACAGCAGCGTCGGGTCGTGCAGCGCAGCCAACCCTACAAAGAAGACCCCATGGGGGAATAGATCGCTAAGATCGGCAGCGACCTGGAGCGCCAGATGGGTTTTTCCCGCGCCGCCTGGTCCAGTGAACGTCAGTACGTGGAATTGTTCGCGTTGGAGTAATTTGCAAGCAATGGCGAGTTCATGTTCGCGCCCAATCAAGACGGTATGTGGTGTTGGCAAGTTGGTGGATGGATGCAGCATGCGCCAGGGGGCTTGTTCATCGAACTGGTCGTGTTGGGTTCCAGGGTTGGCGCATAACTCTGTCCGAACGAAGCGAATGAAAGCAGCGTGTTCTCGCGGCGGGATATTCAGATAGCGAGCCAGGCAAAGGGTTAGTTGTCGAGAGGGGCGCAGCTTGCCGGCCTCGATTTTGCGCAAGGTGTCAGTTGCACAACCGATCTGCCGCGCCAGTTCCGCCTGGGTCAGGTCCAAGATTTTGCGCTGCCGTTTGATCCATTGGCCACAGCGGGATTTTGCCATAGGTGATCCTTATGCAGAACAGCGTCTCCTCAACCATGTGCGCCTCCGCCAGGATTGATCAGGCAGTTTGAGGTAAGCATGAGGATACGCTGCCTGCTTGAACGGATAGCTGTCGATCAGCCAGCATCCCGACGTCCGAGAGTTAAGAGTTAATAGCTGAACGCTTACCTCTCGATGGCTGTACCCTCATCACTTGATCGAAGGTATGTCAGAGCTGAACACATGGCTGACACAATTCTCTATGTAGTACGGTGCATTTTCATAAAACGATGAAGAGTGGTTATGATTATACCGCTTTTTATACCGCTTCGCGTCTTGTGCCGCCAACATGTTTATGCTGTAATAAATAACGTCCTCTTATATGTAACTATTACAAATGAAGCAAGCTGGTTGTGTAGTGTAAAGCTTTTCCGCTGTGACAAGCTTGCTATGTGCTTTGAGCTTGAAGTTGATAGTGGCCTGCTTAGAGGTGAACTCACTGTCTAAGGTCGATGCCGTCTGTGATCCGGTGTGTGCTTGTTTGCCGCATAGTGCAGCCGTTTATTCCAAGCGTGGAACACAGGGCGCATCTGTTCAGGGAGCACTACTCTTGGGCGACCCAATATATTTCAAGTCGCGAGGGCAGTGCAACGTTTGGGGACATGAAGCCGACGGCATCTCATACAACAGTGAAAAATACGTGCGTTTTATCTCCACTATTACTGCTATCATAGCATCACACCAAAAAAGCAATGGGTAGTAAAATGGAAAGCGTATTCGCAAGAGATTGCAGTGTCATGCTGACATCGTGTTGAAAACGAGATGGGGGTTTAGTATAAGCAGAAGCGCATCAGATGGAAATGGCTTGATCGAAGCCTTGTCTCAGTAGAGATGAGTTTCATCTGCACTGTACGGCTCGATGAAATTTTAGAGGTCCAATGGGTTTTCAACCTCACCTTTTCTATTCGCGCCATAAAGTTGAAGGTTGCAGAGCGAAACTATTTCTAATGCGAAAAACAGAGCAGGCACATCGGAAAACTTGGCTTGGTTTTGCATGTTAGGAGTAATGTTTCATGTTCCGTCATCGGCTACAACTTATCACTTTCACACTGATCGCCTTGGGTCTGGTTGGATGGAGTTTGCCCAATGCAACACAGGCACAGACTGATCGGCGCTGTTTTCAGGAAACAGGCTTTTGCATCGAGGGGCGGATTCGCGAGTTTTGGGAACAGAATGGCGGTTTGCCCGTTTTTGGCTTTCCAATCGCGCCGCAAGGCGAAGAACTGATCGAGGGTCGACCCTTCCAGGTGCAATGGTTCCAGCGTAATCGACTTGAGCTCCATCCCGAAAATGCGCGCCCTTATGACGTATTGCTTGGCCGGCTAGGCGCTGATCGGCTGAACCAGCAAGGCCGTGATTGGCAAACGTTCCCCCGCAGCACAGCACAGGCAGGGTGCCGTTTCTTTGCGGAAACCGGGCACAATGTTTGCGGAGGCATCCTGAACGCATGGCGCGCAAATGGTTTGGAGCTTGATGGCAGAGCGGGCAAGACCGAGGCCGAAAACTTGGCGCTCTTCGGTCTCCCGCTCAGTGATGCCCAGGCCGAAACACTCAGCGATGGTCGCCAGTATATTGTCCAGTGGTTCGAGCGCGGTCGCTTTGAACTCCACCCTGAAAACGCCCCGCCGTTCGATGTATTGCTGGGCTTGCTTGGCAATGAGATCCGCAACGCTTCCGGCGGAGGCGCCCAGCCGCCGCCGACTGCGGCCCCATGCGCCGACGTTCCCGAGCCAATCAATGGACGGATTCGCCCCAGCAAGTGTATCAAGCAGGGCGATCCGCTTATCATCGACGTTTTTGGTTTCCAGCCCAATGAACAAGTCGGCTTCTGGTTGAATTTGCCCGATGGCAGTATTTTTGGCACGATCGAAACTGTTGATATTGGCCCAACCGGCAGTATTCAGGGATTGCCTCTAGACACAGAGCCGCTCCCGACGGGCTTATGGTCGCTGGTCTTCGAGGGTACATCAAGCAAACATCAGGCTGTGATCTATTTCAAGGTCTTGGAACGGTAGACGGGAAGCCTTTATACCTTGTGTTTCCGATGGGCAGGTTGTAATTGCGACCTGCCCATCGTGAGTCTGAGCACGTGCAGAGGTTATGAGACAACGGGTTGATGAGGCGACGAGATGACGAGACGCAGAAATGACACTTCGAGCAGTAGTATATTTGTGATGCGGTCGGCGATGTGACCGGCAGCGTCGACCAGCATCTAAGTTTGGCCCGTACCCTATACGGATAAGTTAAAGCAGCGTAGCAATATATCGGGATCTGAGGAGTATTGCACGATGAAATGGCGTATAAAGCATCTCCTGTCAGGAGCGCACAGGAACATTCTCATTCTCGCTGCAAGTATTTTGCTGGTTTTGGGTGTGGCGGGTTTGGTTCAGCGCACAAATGTTTCATCTTGGAGATCTGAGAAAGCTTGGCGTTCCTTTGTTCAATCTGGTTTTCTGGAGAAGTATGCGAAGATCATTCGATTAGAATACATCGCCAGAACCGGCCTCGAACGTCGCGGTGATGGGCAACCGGATCTTTGTAGCCGCTGGTGATGCCGGTCTCTTCACCTTCCGGCACGGATCCATGATTGCCGGACGGGTGACCAGCCGGTACGGCAAGATCTTACCGGGAGTCGAGATTGCGGTCGATAACGGCATCGCAGTGGCCCCGACGCGACGGGCTTCTATGCCTCGCCCGCCCTGGCTGCGGGAAGCTACACCCTCACCCCGACCCTGCCTGGCTACGCCTTCTGGCCATCGAGCCGAACCCTCACCGTGCCGCCTGATACGCGCTGGCAAGGCTTTACCGTCATTCCTGCGCCGGTAACCTTCACCTTCATCCCGGGACTTGCCGCCACGCTGACCGTCACCAAAACCCAAGACTTGATGATGGAAGTCACATTCCCCGAGAACACGCTCGCGCAAAGCATGACCATGGTCCTGACCCCGACGCTGGTGACGGGCGGCCTCGGTATGGCCTTCACCGGCCACACCTTCGAATTGATAGTCTATCACGACGCGGCGCCGCAGGTTGACCTCGCCTTCGGTGCGCCAGTAGCGGTGACCATCCACTACAGCGACGCCGATGTCGCTGTGGTGATCAACGAGCAGGAACTGATGCTGGCCCAGTGGCGGGCGGATAATACCAATTCGATGTGAAAACCACGCATGTCATGCTGAGCTCTTCGGCTTCGCTCAGGATACACTCCGCGAAGCATCTCAGCTCACTGCTGCTGAGACCCTTCGCTTCGCTCAGAGCCTGTCCTGAACAACGTGAAGGAGTGACAAGATGCGGAATGTCTAAATCGAATTGGTATGAGAACGCTTGGGTGGATGTGGCCACGACCTGCGAGTCGATGGCGAACTACAGTCGGGATGTCGCGGCGAACACCATCAGCGTCGCCATCTGTCAGCCGGGGCGTTATACCCTGCTCGGTGCGACGAATCAGGTGCTCGTGCCGATTATTGTGCAATCTGAAGCGCCCTAACTCAAAAACCTGATAGTTCGATGAGTTGAGCGTACATCTGGTTTGATCGTCCTGGCCGATCTGTAGCATAGTGCAGCACCTCGGCATAGAAGCGTCGAGGTGCTATGTTGTGTTTGGCGTCCATGGCTATCAGCTATGCGCGATGTTCGTTTTGGGCTATTTCCTTCCTGTCAGCGCCGCCCCACACAGCTCTCAGCAGCCCGAAATTCAATCATACGAGCGCTACTCCTATACTGACTCAATACCCCGTTTCGAGCAGTTGAATAAAATGGCTACAGCATTTCGGGCTTGCTGATGCTGTACCCAATCGTGAGGTGTCCCATGTCTAAACGAGTAGTATCGTGGGTCGGTTCAGTATACCGACAAGATGCCGGTATTGTAGTCATACTCGTGGCGCTCGCGCTTGCGCTCTACACAGCCACGCTGTTGCCCGGCGTCGGGAAGGGCGATGTCGCCGAGTTCCAACGCGCCGCTCCGACGTTGGGCTTGGCGCATTCGACCGGTTATCCGCTCTACACATTGTTAGGCTGGTTGTGGGTCCACGTGCCGCTGGGCGATACCCCCGCCTGGCGCATGAACTTCTTTTCCGCTGTGGCGGCGGCCGGCGCGGTTGGGGCGCTGTACACAGTCGGGCGGGCGTTTGGCCAGCAGCGGGCCGTCGCCGCCGCAGCCGCGCTCTCGTTTGCCGTGTCGCTTACGTTTTGGAAGCAGGCGACCATTGCCGAAGTCTATGCCTTGGCTGCTTTGCTACAGGCGGTATTGATCCTGCTTTTGCTGCGGTGGCGTGATAGTCGTGCGCCGTTCTGGCTTATTGGCGCGATCGTCGGACTGGCGCTGGCTCATCATCGCACGATCGTCCTTTTGCTGCCAGGCGTTGCCCTCTTCATCATCCTCACCCGCTGGCCAAGCTTGCGCGAGTTAGGGTGGGCGTCGCTCGCCGGACTGCTGGGCTGTTTGATCTACGTGTATGTGCTGCTGCGCCTGCCGCCGGAGTACTCCTGGGATCAAGTCTGGCGCTACATCACCGGGAGCGATATGGCTGCCGCCTGGCTCGATGTACCCCGGCTCCAACGCGAGGGCGTCGCCCGCTTGCAGCAACTGGCGCAATTCTATGTTGCGCCGCAGATGTTCTGGCTCGGCGGCGTGCTGGCGCTCTTGGGTCTGCTCCGACTGCGCCGCGATTGGGCAAGTCTCGCCTTATTGCTGTCCGGGTATACGCTGGTGCTAGCCTTTAGCGCTGCCTATTACGTATTTGACACCGAGGTGTTCCTCTTATCGGCTCATCTGATTGCGGCGATCCTGCTTGGCGAGGGGGCGATGTTGGCGCTTGAACGGCTGCCGCCGCGCATATCCAAGCACGCGGGACTAGCGCTGCTGGTCTTGCCTCTGCTGTTGTTTCAGCGTAATCTGCCGACGGTGCAGAGAGCGAATTCGCTGGTTGAAGATGCACTGTTGCGCACGATTATGATGCATCCGTTTCCGCAACAGTCACTGCTCGTCGTCGATTGGCATATCTTAGAAGGGTTACGTTACCTGCAAGAGGTCGAAAGTGTAGCACCCGATGTCGAACTATTGCCGGCGCAGAGTGTAGCTGCGGAGCGCCAACGCTTGGCGGCGGCCTTGGAGCAGGATCGGCCTGCGTACCTATTGCAC
>JAKSDJ010000554.1 GCA_022360155.1 Chloroflexales bacterium
ACGATATTGCAATGACACAGAGCCATTCCTCTAGCGTAAAAAAGTAGTATAGCGAGCAACCGATGACCTTACTCCCCTCCATCCAACTATCACTCCGTCCCGGAATTGTCGAATTTGGCTGGGGCCATCCCGACTCGGCCTTGCTTCCGGTTGAAGATATCGCCCGCGCCGCTGCGCATACCCTCGCCCAAGACGGACGACTGGCACTGGCCTATGGCGCAGAACAGGGACCAGGAAACCTGATTACCCCAATCTGCACACGCCTGGGGCATATTGATGGCACTGCACCGCCGGCCGAGCAGATCTTTATCACTGGCGGCGTTTCACAAGCCCTCGACTTGCTCTGTACAACACTGACCCGCCCCGGTGACATCGCATTGGTCGAAGCGCCAACATATCACCTGGCGCTACGCATCTTGCGGGACCACAAGTTACATCTGATTCCTATCCCCGCTGACCAAGACGGGCTGCGGATAGATTTGCTGGAACAGCAACTGGCAGGGCTGCGCAGTCAGGGGCAAACGGCGCGGCTACTTTATACCGTTCCCACGTTCAGCAACCCGACAGGCATCAGTATGACGGTCGAACGAAGGCATGCCCTGGTTGAATTGGCGCAGCGCGTAGGGTTGACCGTAATCGAAGATGATGTCTATCGCGAGTTGTGGTACGACGCAACCCCGCCACCCTCGCTCTTCAGCCTGGCGCCGCTTGGACCGATCATTCGCCTAGGCTCATTCGCAAAGATCCTTGCGCCGGGGCTACGCTTGGGTTGGCTATTGGCTGCACCGGAAATCGTGCAGCGTTGCGTGAAGAGCGGTCTGCTCGACAGCGGCGGGGGGGTCAACCACTTTACGGCACAGATCGTGGGGACATTCCTGGAGTTAAATCTGCTCGATAAGCATGTGGCAACGCTGCGCGTGGCGTACAAGCAGCGCCGCGACGCGCTGTTATCCGCCCTCAGGCGCTATCTGCCTACTGACTGCACATGGCGAACGCCCCAGGGCAGCTTCTTCGTCTGGATACGCCTGCCTGCAAACAGAGATAGCGCGGCGCTGCTCCCACAGGCTGAGGCGGCGGGAGTGTCGTATCTGCCTGGCGCACTGTTTCACGCCAGCGGCGGCGGCAAGCGCTACCTGCGCCTCTCGTTCGCACTGCTCCCAGCTGCCGAGATGGAAGAAGGCGCCCGACGGCTGGGCGCCTTCTTCCAAACACTATCGTAACTTTATGTCAATATACCTCACGTTTCAGTCAGGCTCCTACACAGACTGGACGCCGCTCTGAACCAATGCTGTGTCAAGAACGCGCTGGAAAGCATCCATATCGCTGTTCAACGCATTTAAGCGCATCGCGACATCGTTGCTTGTTGAGTTCACACTGACGGCGTCGGCGGTGCGCAACCGTACAGTTTCGGCCAGCACATTCTCCAGGTTGGCGTTGATATTCTGGAGCTGAGCATTGATACGCCCAATATAGGTTTCAAGGGCCTGAGCGTTGCTTTGACGATCAACGAGGGCCATCCGCGTCTCCTGAAGCTGCTGGATTGTGTAGCTGTCACTGGTGCGCGCGATCTGGCTGTCGATATGGTTGATCTGATCCTGGATCTGCCGATAGTTGACTGCAGACAGATATCCCTCGATCACCTGCCCCTTCCGCGCCAGTTCGTGAGCTTGATGAACCAGTTCACGGGTCTGGCTATCGATAGATTGCAGCAGGTTAGCAAGCGGACCCGCAGTTTGGGCTGCCGAATGCTCGATATCGCGCTGTGCGCGGTCGATTGTCGCAATCATTGTCCGAAAGGTTGGGCTGGTCAAACGGGCAAACGCCGCCGAACGAGCCGATTGCTGAGCCAACGCCGGATCACGCAGCGCAAGAAAAACGACCAGGCTGTACACCACAATGCCCAGCGGCAACATCCAATTCGCAACGGTCAGCCCAGTAAAGATAGCCGCCAGCAAAACAGCAATCGCCAGCGGTTGACGCAGAGCAAGTAGCAGGGTTTGCATGGCCCACCTAGAAATAACGACTCAGGTTCTCGAAAATCTGTCCAATATTACCGGTATCCCCTTGGACAACAATCGTGCGGGAAAACTCGGCGATCCGCTCCAGAATGACAAGATCGGCATCAGAACCATAGGCGACAGGAAAGATGCTAATGCTGCTCTCGTCAAAATTCCGAGCGACTTGTTCGAGGGAGATGGCGCTCATGTTATCCGCTCCATCGCTGAGCAGGACAATCGCACGGATGCGGTCTTCCTCGGTTTGCGGCAGAGTTTCGAGCGACTCGCGGGCAAGGTCCAACGCATCGAAGACAGCCGTCCGTCCATCCGCCCGTATATCACCAATCGCCGTCTGGAGCTCGATACGATTCTCAGACAACAGTTGGGGCGCGACAACTTCTCTTGCCTGGCTATCGAAGGTAATCAAACCAACGCGGTCTTCGGGAAGGATGCGCAGGAGGAAGCTTTCGAGGCCGGCCTTGGTCAACTCAATCTTATCGCCCTCCATCGACGTCGACGTATCGACCACCAGAATAATATCGGCGCGTTTGCGATTCTGCGCCCACGAATTCTTCACAGCGACAATAACTTCCGAAC
>JAKSDJ010000688.1 GCA_022360155.1 Chloroflexales bacterium
TAGGTTGGGTCGAAACTCGATGGATCGCCCGAAGCGCGCAGCACAGCCCCGCCCTGCAGCGGTCCAGGCACGCGGGTCCAGGTCATGCCGTCGGTCGAGGTTGCGTAGCCAATGCCTTCGATTTGGCTGTTTTCACCAATACCGCTATACCACATCCGGAAGGTATTGCCATCACGGAGTACGCTCAAGGTCGAGACGCCATTCTCATCGAACGTTCCGTTTACATCAGAAGGCTCGAAGACACTGCCGCCGCCGCCTGTGCCAGACACGCGACTCCAGGTGATGCCATCTGGAGAAAGCGCATAGCCAATACGACGAGTATCCGCTCCATCCATGCCGACATACCACATGCGGTAGCAAACGCCGCTAGTTCGGCTATTCTCGCAAGGGATTGCCGCGCTCGCCGTATCGCGCAAGATCATCGGCGGCCAGATCTCACCGGTGTCGAATGAGGTTCCCGAACCGCCGCAGCCCGCCCCGGCGCGGGCGAAGATCGCTCCCTGAACGGACGAGCCGCATGTCCCCGCCATATGATTCCACGGCTGGCGGTTCGACATATCCGGCGTGGGCGTGGGCGTATTGCTTGGCGTCGGTGTGCGGGTCGCTGTCGCGGTGTTTGTCGTTGTCGCAGTATTTGTCGCTGTCGCGATTTGGTTGGTTGGCGTTGGTGTGCGGGTTGCAGTCGCGGTGTTTGTGGGTGTATTGGTTGTAACACTGGTCGGTGTTGCAGTCGATGTCTGGGTTGGTGTGAATGTCGGCCCGGCGCTTGCGGTTGCGGTTGGCGTCGTATGAGCGCCGTTGAACAGATCAATCGTGCCACGTTCTTGCACCTCGCGCGAGTCGAAGGTCTGGATAAGTAGCGGCGTATTTGTCGCCGGGTTGCTCGTCAGGCTAAAACTTACCGACTTGGCGCCGGCCACGTCGCCATTGGGCAGGCGGATCAGCAGCGCTCCGCGAGACGCATTCCCGGAGGCGGCATCGGTGATGGCCGCCGGATCAAGCGTAAAAGAAGCCGCACTGTCAAATCCGGTCAGTGTGCCCGCCGTGATATCCGCAACGGGGATGCTGGCTGGTAATGTGAGCAGGACGCTTCCTCCCGCCGGAATATCCGCGTTCGTTGTGAAGTTTACGGTATAGACGGAGCTGTTGGCCTGCAAAGTAAGATCGTTTAGGGCTGTCCCCGGTGTCAGCGTGGCGTAACCAACCCGCAGCGAGTTGGGTCGCGTACTGACGTTATACCACATCCGGTAGGTCGCGTTGTCTTTCAAGACCAATGGGGACCAGATATTGTCGGGGTTGAAACTACCCGGATCATCACTCCCTTGGAAAACCGCCTGATTGGGGTTGGGGCGAATCCAGTTGAGACCATCGGTCGAGACGACGTGACCAATTGTAGCCCGCCCGCTGCTATCGCGTGTGTCGTACCACATGCGGAAGAAGGCGCCGTCTTTGATCACCGAGGGTACTGCGGAATTGTGGCTATCGAAGGTTCCGCTTGGGCCGAACCCGATAACCGCACCTTCGTAGCCGCTGCCCGGCATGCGAGTCCAATTCATGCCATCTGGTGAAACGGCATAGCCAATCAGGTAGGTGTAGCGTGGAGCGTAGTCGATGCCTTGATACCACATACGATAGCAAAGGCCGCTGGTCCGCCCAGCCTCGCAGGGGGCTTGCGGGCTAGCCTGATCACGGATGATGCGGGGGGCGGCGACGATGTCCTGGTCGAAGGTTCCCTCCTGACCAGTCGGACGCAGCACTGAACTCTTTGTCAGCGGCCCATTCAGGCGGGTCCAATTCATGCCGTCGGTGGAGCTTGCCATCCCGGCGCTGAAGATGCTCCCGTCATAGCCGATATACCACATCTCGAAGGTGTCGCCATTGCGCACCACAGTGGGGAAAGAGGCCCCATTACTGTCGAAACGTCCGCTGGGTCCGTTGCCTAACACGCTGCCGAGCCCCGCTGTTCCAACAACGCGGGTCCAGTCGACGCCGTTGGGCGATGTTGCGTAGCCGATACGCCGCCCGCCGCTAGAGTCGACGCCGGTGTACCACATGCGATAGCAGGTCGCGCCTTCGGGCAAATTTGCGCATGGTGCGACTGCAGTTGCAACATCTTGGAGGATAAACGGTCCGTAGATTTCGCTGGAGTCGAACGTTGTGCCTGTCCCGCCACAGTTATCGCCAGAACGAGCGAAGACTGCTCCTTGGACAGATGGATCACAGTTGCCTGGAACGTGGGTCCAAGGCTGGCGATTCGGCGTATTAGCTAGAGTCGTTACCGGATGCATAACGTAAACAAACAGTAAAACCAGTAAAACAGGTAGCCAAAATCGCCATGATCGATAGAGTAACTGTTTCACCGCGACGCCCCTCTCCTAGATATAGTACACCATATTTTTATATTTGTTTAATAAAAGCCGATAAAATCAAAACACGGCAACATAAACAAATATCATTAGGTATTTTAGGCTAGTGTAATGAATAGACGATGAATATTGGCTTGTTATTACTATAATGAGGCATGTCATTCTGAACGCAGTAGGAACGCATCTCCTCACTGCATGGTGCGTGCGTCTCTGCGCGGGCTCTCTGACGATTCTTTTGTCCACGCTTGGCGCGTGGGACTCTTCCGCTCCGACGATTGGCAGATCACCGATCCGCGCGGGCTCCCTGATGGTTCTTACGTTTGTGTGGATCAAAGCGGTGCAAGAACATCATCCACAGATGCCACAGATGTTGCCGCATTCCTGCGCGGCTCATCGCCGGCGCGCCTCCTCATCTCCTCATCTCCCCGCCGCCTCGTTCATCCGCCAGCGGGCTAGCACATACGTGTGTCGCCCTGCGGGCCGATCATAACGCTTGACACGTAAATCAAAAAGTTGTATATATGTCTCAGACACCTTCGTCGTACTATAACGTTGACCAAATGGCCGCGGCGGCGCCGTTGGCGCCAGAGCGTAGCGCTGCGCTCCGGTGTTTGGTCGTGCTGGTTGGCTCCTGTTCCGTGCAAGCGTTCTGACGTTTCCGCCAGAATAGAAGGAGAACCATGATGCGCCGACGATCCACGCTTCGTTTTCGAATCCCCGTTTTGCTCGTCCTCTTCGTCGCCCTCGTTGTCCCGACCGCCGCCATCCCGGCGCCGGCAGCCACCCCGACATACGCCCCCCAGGTATTAGAGACGGTATTGGAGAGCCCTATACTGCTAACATCCGCTGAAGAAGTATTGCTGTCACAAGGCAAACCGGCGACAGCAAGTTCTGACGAACCAACGTTTCTGCCCAGTAATGGCAATGATAGTGATGGCGATACATCGTGGAGGTCAAATTTTGAACAAAACTGGCCCCAGTGGTGGCAAGTCGACCTCGAAGCAGTCACTACCCTCACCAGGGTGTACATTGATGCCTGGGATTATGCTCCAGAGTGTTCTTCTCTGTTTGACTACACTGTCGAGATTAGCGAGGACACCCTGAATTGGACGACTGTGGCAACAGATATCGACGCGAATGGGGGCGACTATACCCTCGATGCTCCCGCGCGTTATCTACGGGTCACCTTTACGCGCGGGTATAATTCCTGCAATCCCGAAGATCTTATAAACTATGCCACAGTCCGCGAGATTGAGGTCTACGGATCAGGAGCTTCCCTCTCGCTCAGCATCACCGATGCGCAGGACAATACTGTCAGTGAACTGACCAATGCCAATGCGCAGGACAGCACCGGCAACCCGATGACCACGAATGATGATGGCTGGTATGCACAGAATCCGTTGAAGATGAAGGTAATAGCGACGAATCTTGGCAGCCAAACATTGCAAGCACGCCTCGAAATCGATGTTGGAGCCGAGTCCAATCCGACCGCGCGTTTCTATATGTTAGCTTCGGAGGATTGCACACACGGGTACAATGGCGCCGAGTTTTCATGGACCTTCTACCATGAAGCTTGTTCTTTCCCGTTAGAACCTGGCGAGTCATCAACAAGGTTCTTGGATGTCATGGTTCAGCCTGCGGAGGCTGGAGTAATTGATTTCGTTGCGCGCTTATACGATACCGATCGGATCGTTGGCGACTATTTTGCATTACTCGATAGCGACTCCGAATCAATTCAGTTTCCACAGGCGGCCATCCATCCGGTTGTCTTCCTGCACGGCATCCTTGGCTCGATGCCGCCGCAGGACAAACTGCTGGAGACCAACGACGACGTGCGCGCGGTGCTCGATCCTTTCCTGGGTTCCTACTGGCCCTTGATCGACCAACTCCAGAAAATGGGCTATGAACTCAACCGAACGCTGTTTCCGCTGGCCTATGACTGACGCCAACCCAACGATGTATCGGCGCAGTTTCTGGCCGACCAACTAACCACCATCAAAGCGCGTGCGGAAGCGGTCGCCTATGTTGCGCGAACGCCAGGGACGAATCCGCCCGACCCGGATAACGTCGATATCGATGTCGA
>JAKSDJ010000787.1 GCA_022360155.1 Chloroflexales bacterium
GAGGATAGTCTGAACGCCCAAACGGCCGGAAAAGCTTATTCCGCGGTGGAGATCTTGAACTTTGCGGTGGGTGGGTACAGTGAAACAACACTGAAGCGGATGGTTACAATACTCGGCAGGGACAGGGGATAACTGCTCCGCTGTCCCGTTCTTATTGCGCATCTCATGATACAACAAGGAGGTTGTTATGTTTGTCGGTGAACGTATGTCACACCCTATTATTTCGGTGACGCCGCGTATGCCGGTCAATGAGGCGCTGCACCTGATGCGTACCGAGCATATTCGGCGCACGCCCGTTATCGAAGAGGGCAAATTGGTTGGGATTGTGTCGATGAAAGATCTGCTCAACGCCTCGCCCTCGCCGGCCACGAGCCTGAGCGTGTGGGAGTTGAATTACCTGTTGAGCAAGCTGACTGTCGATTCGATTATGACCCGCCAGGTTTGGACTGTCACCGAGGGCACGCCCATCGAAGAAGCCGCGCGGATCATGGCCGACAACCGAGTCGGCGGCTTGCCGGTGCTGCGTGACAGCCATGTTGTCGGGATCATTACCGAGACCGATCTGTTCAAGATCTTTCTTGAGTTGATGGGCGCGCGCGACCGCGGCATCCGTGCGACGGTCGTTTTGCCCGATACGCCCGGCCAACTGGCGAAGCTAACGCAGACCATCGCCAGCGCGGGCGGGAACATCCTGGCTCTGGGCACCTTTGCCGGCGCAGATCCCTCGCAGAGTGAAGTCACCTTCAAAGTCGCCGGGATGACGCTAGATGAGGTTCGCGCCCAAGTCGAGCCAATTGTGCTCAGTGTGATCGATATCCGCGAGAGTCATCCATAAGATGGAACGCGAAGATTTTCTTAGGTCACAGGCTGTAGACCGAGCCCTACAGTCTGTAATCAAAGGAATATAGTTGATGACCTTCAATAGGAACCTGGATCGCGAGTCTTCCGCCTACATTGTGATTAGGATAGTGATGAGATGCAGGGAGGGTGTTGCACGTACTACACAAGCTCGTGTTCGACGGCGAAACGGGTTGCAGCGCTGCGCTTAGTAACACCAAGCTTGCTGTAGATCGAGCGAACGTGCGCGTTAACAGTGGGGGTGCTGACAATCAGTTGCTCGGCAATCTGAGCATTGGTCATGCCGTGGGCCAGCAAACGTAAAACCTCGACCTCCCGCTTTGTCAATCTGGCAGGAAGACTCACCGTGGAGTGATCTTGATCATCATCTGCATTGCTGTCTGGCGCTGCCGTCTCCAGCATGGTATCGGTTTCCGC
The DNA here is from genome assembly GCA_022360155.1 of Chloroflexales bacterium. Classification (GTDB taxonomy): domain Bacteria; phylum Chloroflexota; class Chloroflexia; order Chloroflexales; family Chloroflexaceae; genus JAKSDJ01. Next base: position 1,276 of record JAKSDJ010000787.1, read on the forward strand.
TAGCGCTCGATCGGGAGGCGTCGCGCGGCCACGCGCCCAAAGCGCTGCGACTTCAGGTTCTCCCAGTTGCTCGGTGATCGATTGAATCGCGCATGTGCGACGATCACGATCCATCTGCGGCAGCGGGATCCCGATTTTCTCGCGCAGCGCCTCTGCCGCTCCATAGAGCAGCGCCGCGCGTGGTGCGTTCTGCTGGGCGATCGATAGTGCAGCGAACGACTCGAGTGATGTCGCAACCCCTTCGCCATCGTTGAGGTCGAGTTGCAGCGTGATGCTCTGGGTCAGGCAGTCGTAGGCACAGGCGGTATCGCCCTGATCGGCGGCGACTCGTCCCAGACCGTGGAGTATCAACGCGATTTTCTGCTTATCTCCCAAATCACGGCTATATGCCAGCGCCGTCTCAAACGCGGTTTGTGCGCTCGCTGTATTACCTTGATATATCGCGACACGCCCTTGTGCCGCCAAACATGCGGTGAGTTCATGTTTTGTGCCCACTTCATAGCTGAGCGGGAGACTCTGGTCGATGAATGCTTGAGCAGCGCTTAGATCGCCACGATAGATTTCTAGCTCGGCGCGACTCGTGAGTGAATTGGCAATACTGCGTTTATCGCCGAGTCGTTGCCGCAGAACCAAGCTCTCTTCGTGGAGTTGTTGTGCATGGTTGTAGTCGCCCTGATGCGTTTTGATGTCACCCAAGTTATTCAGTACAACAGCAATGTTCCAGAGATCACCGCTGTCGCGCGCAAGCGACAATGCCTCTTCTAGGTATGGAACGGCCCGTGCATAGTCGCACTGCTCTATAGCTACAATTGCGAGATTATTCAGTGTTGCAAGGATATCGCCCGTTTTGTGGATGGCGCGTGAAATAGCTAAACTCTCTTCAAGCAGCCGACATGCTTGGGGATAGTCGCCCCGATTACGCTCAATACCGCCCAAAAACCGAAGCGCGATTGCAATATCGGCGTCTTCCTCGATATGCTGCCCAATCTGCAGCGCTTGTGTGAGCCAACCGTGGGCGAGTTCCTTATAACCTTGGAAGAAGGCTAAAACTCCGGCTACATTCAGTAGTCTTGCCTGCAGCGGCAAGGCTAGGCTATTGTTATTGGCGAGGAGCGCATCATACCAACGCCGCCCCTCGCCCATATGCCCGCGCCTGATCCAAAAACGGTTTAGTGCAATTGCAAGTTGCGCCGCAAGATCCAACTGACTATGGCTAATTCCCCACTGGAGCGCTGCACGGAAATTATCGTGCTCTACTTCACATCGCTCGTACCACATCAGTTGTTGCGGACCAGTTAACTCCAACTCGGCGCGCTGCGCAAACGCCAGGTAGAAGGCGGCATGGCGGGCGTAATAAGTTTGCGCTTCGGCATCCGCGCTCAACCGTTCCAGCGCATACTCGCGAATGGTTTCAAGCATGACAAAGCGCGAATCTCCATTCGGTCCTTCAATCTGTTGCAGGAGACTCTTGTCGATCAGCGACTCTAGGCCGTCCAGCACCAAGCGATGTTGCGCGAACATCGAGGTGGCATGGCGCTCTACGAGCATTGGCTGCTGCGTATCTTCGACGAGTATATCGGGCGCTATCGCCTCTGCGGCATCGAGTGTGCATCCACCGGTAAAGAGGGCTAATCGCGCGAACAAGCGTTGCTCGACGGTATCAAGCAGATCATAGCTCCAGTCAATCGCTTTACGCAGAGTCTGGTGTCGAACGGGCATATCTTGCGCACCGCCCTTGAGTAGGGCAAGCCGGTTGCCAAGGCGTGTAAGCAGCGCCTGTGGTGTAAACAATTTACTGCGCGCTGCCGCTAGCTCGATAGCCAGCGGAAGACCATCCAAACGATAGCAGATTTCAGCGATTGCTGGCGCATTCTCGTGGGTGACTGTAAAATCCGCCCTGCTCGCGCGCGCGCGCTCGATAAACAGTCGCACAGCGTCGTATTGTGTCAAACGCTCAAGCGATGCGTGTTGTTGCACGGTAGGGACAGCAAGCGGAGGAACGGCGAACTCGTGCTCGCCCGATATGTGCAACACCGCCCGACTGGTAACGAGGAATTTCAGATGTTGGGTAGAGGCGAGCATATCGTTGAACAGTGGCGTAGCGCCAAGCAGTTGCTCGAAATTATCCAGGACCAATAACATCTGTTTGTCGCGTAGGATTGCTTTCAAGGTCTCAAGCAGGGTTCGACCGCCAACTTCTTTGACTCCGAGCACTTGTGCGATGGTATCAACAACGAGTGTTGGATCGCTAATCGGCGCCAGTGAGATCAAAAAAATGCCATCCGAGAATGCATCAAACAGTTGGTCAGCGGCACTGATTCCCAGCCGTGTTTTCCCGACTCCGCCTGGGCCGGTTAATGTGAGCAGCCGGATATCTGGCTTGCGTAGCAGCGCACAGACTGCCGCAATCTCACATTCTCGACCGATTAATGATGTCGATCGTGGGAGGAGATTGGTGAGTCGTTGGTCAATCGCTCTTAGCGGCGGAAAATCGGATGGTAATCCGGGGACGATAACCTGAAAAATATGTTCCGTGCGCGAGAGTTCATTGAATTGATGAATACCAAGATCATGCAATTGGATGTTGGGTGGAAGATTGTCATAGATGAGTTCGTATGTCGCGCGCGTGAGCAGAATCTGACCGCCGTGTCCAGCATTGAGCAGAGCATGTATGCGGTGAATTGTCAGGCCAACGTACGTTGTATGATAGATATCAGCCGCGCCTGTATGTAAGGCCATGCGCCACGCAAGCGGACCTAGTTCGCTAAGCTGCACTTTAGCAAATGCTTGTTGCAGTGCGATTGCAGCATGTAATGCATCTGCCGCGAGAACGAACGCGACGTGGAAGGCAGAGCCTGTGTTATGATAAAGGCTGCCTTTGTTGGACTCAAGAATGTGGTTGATGAGTTGCTCATACTGCGCTAGGGCAGCTGGCAACATTCGATTGTGCTGTTCCCATAGCCTATGAACGTGTTCGATTTCGGCACAGAGAAACGTCACAGTCCCTGGGGGCAGGGTAGACATGGGTCAGTCTCTCTAATTTTATTTTTACTCTCGATGCTTGCTATTATAGCATAACATTGCTTGTTAATGATGCTGATCTAGAATGCTTTGCCAAAAGATGCATAACTGGAATTTAGAAGCGGTTTGAAAAGGTTCGTGCTTGAACCTTAGCTCTGACCTGTGCAGGGCGTGGGGGATATTCACACTGCCGTGAGCAGGTTCACAGATTGCTCACGGCGTCCACAGCACTTGGGAGGCATTGTCCAGCACCTTGCGCGACTCCCCCGTCTCGCGATCCACAAGCCACGCGTCGGTCTCCGGCGTTCCTTCCAGGCTGCTGCGCAGAAAGGCGATCTGCTGGCTATCGAGCGACCAGACCGGCAGGAGATCTTGGTGGCGTTCAGCTGATGTCAACTGGCGCGGCTGGCTGCCGTCGTCGCGCATGACCCAGATGGAGCTGCCTACTCCCTGTGCTTCACGTCGCGTGAAAGCGATCCATCTGCCATCGGGCGACCAGGCTGGACTCAGGTCGGCGGATGCGCCGTCGGTCAAGTCTTGCATCATATTCGTCACACTATTGCTGCTTTGGATCTGCTGGCGCAACCCGTTGGTCGTTGTGCTCACAGCGGTGTAAACCAGAAACCAACTGTCGGGCGACCAACTGGGCGCTTCGCCGCTGCTGCCGGCGATCGCACTACGCTCGTCGCTGAAGAAGTCGTAGACGCCAACCTCCTGCGTTACTCCATCGATCAGGGCGAGTCGGTTGCCGTCGGGCGACCAGACTGGCGCATAGCTGATGTCATTGTCGGCGCTGGAGAGCGGTCCGAGCGAGGTTCCATCAGGTTGGGCCAGCCAAATCCTCGGCTGCCCAACGACGCCATCGAGCAGGGCGCGGCGCTCGACAGCAATGAAGCCGCCGTCGGGCGACCAGGCAGCGCTCCCCATACTCGCCGCCGGATCGTCAACCAGTGAGCGCGTGCTGCCCTCTTCCAGATCAAGCAGCTCTAGGACGCCGCGCTGTGGTTCGCGCTGCATGGTCATCACCGCTTGGCGGCCGTCTGGCGATGGCGCGATAGACATAATTGTCTCGGCGCTCGTAAAAATCTGTTCAGGCCCGTCAGCCGCTGGATCGAACACCCAGATGGCGCTGCTGCCGTCGGGTTCGGTCGTTATCATTAGCAGGCGCGGACCGCGAGTCTGGAACTCCCAACTGACCGCGCTCTGGTTCATGCGGCCCTGTGTGTCACGCACTCCGGGCCGAATCGTCACCTGATAGCTTGTGCGCGCTTGCAGCGGGCGTTCGGGCTGAAATGATAATGTCTGATCCGACCAGAAGAAACGTCCTGGTTCTATAGGGTCGATGCTAAAGCTCTGTTCGGCGGAGCGGCGATCGACGGGGCGTGAGAACGTAACGCTGATCACTGCGCCGGTTGAGACTTGGTCGCCGTTGGGGCCTTGGGCGACGATAGCAATCTCGCGCACCTGCGGACCGCGCCAAATCACAATGGCTGTGAGCAGGACGAGGGCGAGGCTTGAAAAAATGATTCGCGTCGAATAGACCATATTTAGGGATAGGTCCGCTTCAAAGTTTTGCAATAGCACGCAGATGACGCAAATGGGCGCAGATTCTCCGCAGACATCTTTCCATTGACAGCCATCTTGTGTTTGATCTTATCGTTCATTTCCTGCTTGAGATGTAGCCCGATACTTAGGGGTAGAGGTAGGGATTATCCGGCTGAGTGACCGGCTCAACTGTGCTGGCAACGATCGCGGCTTGCTCAGCGCCGACGATCTGCATTGTGCCGATCTTTCCTTGCACACGGACCCAGCTATCGACAGGCAGTGCGCCGCCATTTTCCCAAACCACAGGCAACCCGGCGCCAGCGCCGTCGGCTGAACAACAAGTTATAACATAGCGCACGACATAGAAGCTGTCGGCGTCGAGCTGCTTGTCGTGATACACAAAGCCAATGACATCGACGGGCTTATCCAGCAGGTCGATATCGCCAATACTCAGAGCTGTTGACCACTCGAGGAGATTCCAACGAGTCGAGTCGCCATCCATCTGAAACTGCCGGTTGGCGAGAGAAGCGCCCGCTGTGGCGTCAACGCCGCGACCGGACAAGGTGTCGGCGCCAAGCGGCTGTGCGGGAACCAACACACCTAACAGCAACGGCAGCGCCAGCAAGAGATACATTCCCCCCGGACGGCGCGAGGCGTTCGTCGAGAGGACGTTGCGCAAACGTACAGCCGCCATCAGAAGCAAGACGAATGCCGCCACAACGATCAGCATGGTGTAGCGTGGGTGAATGTAATAGTCGAGGAGACCGCGCAGCCATTTGCTTAACAGGAGCGCCGCAGTACCGCCGAGCAGTATGACCTCGAGCAACGCGACATAGTTAAGCGATCGGGCTTCCTGGCTGGGAGCTTGTGTTGTCATAAGACCTCTTTTGTCTATAGAACGATGTGGCACAGGCAGTATACCCAAACACGACTATCAGTGCAACTGCCATTCGGCATATTGACATTGTCTTCCAAATATGATGATAATAGTGCAGTCAGCCTCGATTGCAGTACACATTGGTCAGGGAGGAATATCTCAAATGAGCGTTCAACAAGAGGAGCGCACACCTACATCGCAATCCGCTCGCCTGTCGCTGAGTTCGTTGCTCCAGTACATCGCGCCGCTCTTGCTCACGGCGCTCTTGATCGTCATGGTTTGGATTGCCAGTGACATTGCCGTGCCGGAGTTGTTGAGTCCGTGGACCGGGCGCTTGCAAGGCTTTGTGACTATTTTTCTGGGGATTTTTATCGAGGCGTTGCCGTTCCTGATGGCCGGTGTGCTGGTTTCGTCAGTGATTCACTTATTCGTCTCGCCCGATCAAATTCGCCGCTTTTCGCCGCGCAATCCGTTCCTAGCCGCGTTGTTCGGCTCGGTGTTGGGCTTGGTCTTCCCGGTTTGCGAGTGCGGCTCGATCCCGGCCACGCGCCGTCTGCTCCGCAAAGGTGCAGCGTTGCCAGCGGGGATTGCTTTTGCGCTCGCTGCACCGGTGATCAATCCTATCGTGCTGATTTCGACCTATGTGGCCTTTGGCAATTGGGAAATGGTCGCCTGGCGTTTTGGTCTCACGTTGCTCTTCGCGGTGATCGTTGGCGTCCTGGTGGGTACGCCTTCCGATCCAAGCCAGGTGCTAGCTCCACAAGTTTGCAACCACGACCACGACCACGACCACGACCACGACCACGACCATGACCACGACCATGACCACGACCATGACCACGACCACGATGCGCAGGATGGAGCAATACGGCGCATTTTGGGCCACGCCAACATCGAGTTCTTCGAGATGAGTCGCTATTTGATCATCGGTGCGCTGTTGGCGGCGACTCTGCAAACGATTGTCCCGCAGCAGGCGCTGCTGGCGCTGGGGAACGGTCCTGTGGTTTCGGTGCTAGTGATGATTGCGCTGGCGGTGATCCTATCGGTCTGCTCGACGGTCGACTCCTTCATCGCGCTCTCGTTCGTCAATACGTTCACAAGCGGTTCGATCCTGGCTTTCCTCGTCTTTGGGCCGATGATTGATATAAAGAGCACGCTGATGTTGACGACTACCTTCAATCGCCGGACTGTCGCAATCATTGTGCTGCTCTGCTTCCAACTCGCGTTGCTGGCTGGCGTGTTGATCAACTTCTACCAGGGCTGACAGCGCCAACCCCTGCTCAGAAATGCGTGAATGGCGCTTTAGGAAAAGCGTTATCGCGATCCTATCGACCGTCTGGCGCGATCATAACGGTTTGCCATCTGGTTGGATTTGTGGTAAGGTTCCCCTACCGCAATTGATATCACCATAATGTGCAACACTGTTGTATTGTTTCCTCGGTGAAGAGGAGGAGGTTCTCATGGGCTACCAGGAAGTCTACCAACGCTCCATTGCAGACCCGGCTGGATTCTGGGGGGAGATTGCCGAAGAACTCCACTGGTTCAAAAAATGGGATCGTGTACTCGATGAATCCAATCCGCCATTCTATCGCTGGTTCGTTGGTGGCGAAACCAACATCTGCTACAACGCGGTCGACCGTCACGCACTGGGTGCAGGTCGCGGGCGGGCCGCGCTGATCTGGGAGAGTTCCGAGACCAATGAGGCGCGCACAATTACATTCTTTGAGTTGTATCGCGAGGTTAACAAACTGGCTGGAGTGCTCCAGAACCTGGGTGTTCGCAAGGGCGATCGGGTGCTGATCTACATGCCGATGGTTCCTGAGGCAATCATCGGCATGTTGGCTTGTGTGCGCCTAGGGGCGATCCACTCGGTCGTTTTCGGCGGCTTCAGTGTCACGTCGCTCGCGAATCGGATCGATGATGCTACGCCGGTTGCGGTTCTTACCGCCGATGCCGGGATGCGGAAAGGCAACCCGGTCAAACTCAAGGAAATCCTTGATCAAGCCCTGGATAACGCCACCGTCGACAGTGTGCGTGATGTGCTTGTCCTCAATCGAGGTTTGGTCGAGATCGAGATGAAGCGAGGACGCGACCTGGATTGGGCTGAACAATTGGAGCAACGTGGCGCGCGCTATGTTGAGCCAGCCCACGTATCTAGCACCGACCCGTCCTATATTCTTTATACCTCGGGGACGACTGGCAAACCCAAGGGCGTCGTGCGCGACACCGGCGGCTATATGACCGCGCTCTACGCCTCGATGAGCCAGATCTACGATGTCGACGAGAGTGATGTCTACTGGTCCACGTCGGATATTGGCTGGGTCGTTGGCCACAGCTACATTGTCTATGGCCCGTTGCTCAAAGGGGTAACGACGCTGGTCTACGAGGGACGACCCGATCACCCCGATCCCGGCGTCTGGTGGCGGATCATTGAAAAGTACGGTGTGACCTGCGTGTTCTCCGCGCCGACGGCGCTGCGCGGGCTGCGCAAATTCCCCGACCAATGGATGAAGGATAGTGATATTTCGTCGTTACGCTACTTCTTCTGCGCTGGCGAGCCGTTGGACGAGCCAACCTATCAGTGGGCCGGCCAAACTCTGGGCGTCCCGGTGATCGACCATTACTGGCAAACCGAGAGCGGCTGGTCGATGTTGACCAACTCTGCCGGGCTCGAATTGCTCCCCATCAAGCCCGGTTCTCCAACCAAACCCGCTGTTGGACACCGCTTGCAGGTCGTTGATGCGGACGGTAATTCACTTCCGCAGGGTGAGAAAGGCTTTTTGGTCGATCAGGGACCGCTGCCGCCCGGTATGTTGCTGACGCTCTGGGGCGACGATCATCGGTACATCCAGAGCTACTGGAGTCACTTCAAAGACAAACTGCTCTATATGTCCGGCGATTATGCCATCGAAGATGCAGACGGCTATTTCTGGATGCTTGGTCGCGCCGATGAGGTGCTGAATGTCTCTGGGCACCGGTTGGGCACCCGCGAAATCGAAGAGGTGCTTTCGGCGCATCCGGCTGCCGCCGAGGTGAGCGTGATCGGTGTGAAGGACGAGTTGAAGGGCGAGGGCGTGCTGGTTGTGGCTGTGCTCAAGCAAGATATCGCCCCCATGACCCAACACCGGGTTGCAGAGGAGATGCGCCAACTCGTGCGCGATAAGATCGGGCCGATTGCGACGCCAAACGCGATTCACTTCGTAAGCACGCTGCCCAAGACTCGCAGCGGCAAGATCATGCGTCGTGTGATCCGATCGGTCTACCAGGGCGACGCGATTGGCGACCTGAGCACGATTGAGGACGATGCCACTGTTGATATGGTGCGCGAGGCGGTTGAGGCGCTAAAGAGCGAACTATAGCGCTAGAGCGAGCGTTGGAATAGGGCGGCGGTGCAGCAAACACAAGCTGCGCCGTCGCTCTTTTGTCCGTTGGAAATTCCAGACATTCAAAAGTTGAAATACTTAAACATTCAAGCCAAATATTGAAAAATGACTGGTATATCTGTGGTACTATGACGTTAGCTAGAGTTTAAGTTTCAACAGGAGGAGAAGCATGACCACTGTTGTGATCAACGATGAAGCTATGAATGCAGCTATCGGTGAAGACTTACTGGCGATCGCGCGGCGCAATGTTGCCCATATTGGTTTTCTGTGCGATGGGCGCGGTGCATGCCCAACCTGCCAGTGCCGTGTTCTTAGTGGCGAGCAGTACCTCAGCCCGCCGAACAATTTCGAGTATAGTTGGCTCAGCGGAGCCCAGATCTATGATGGACGCCGCTTGGCATGCCAAGTTATCCTGCAGAGCGACGGACCGGTCTCGGTTATTACCGGTGCAGAAGAGACTCGACGCCTATTCTTCAATGTGTTCTTTCCTCCGATGAGCAGTAATCGGGGTGAGTCGCTTGGTCGCTTGTTCAACAATCTGGGTTGGAATACGCTGCAATATGCGAGCCGCTTCCCATTCAATGTCCTGAATACCTGGCCGCGCTTCGTGTCTATGCCGCCTTATCTGCGGGGCGTGACCCAGTATGTGGCCGATGTTCAGCGCTTGATCGTACGGATGACTGGTAATGTGACACGCCCAGCGCCGTCGGCGGAAGTCATTCAAGTGCCGATTGAGGAAGAGCCCCGATCATGATGTCAATCAACTCATATTGGCATCTTGATTTCAAACTGGTACAATGACCAAAAGACTGCTAAGGAGGTCAGTGTGTCCAACGTTCAAGATACGGTTTTACTCGCTGAAGATGCGCAACCAGTCGTCGATCGCTGGAGTGATCGCGCACTAGGGCTTTTGGATGTTTCCTGCCGTCCTATTGCATTGCTCGCAGCGTGGATTGCGACGTGCGGCAGCCTCTTTTTTAGCGAGGTGATGAATTTTATCCCTTGCGAACTCTGCTGGTACCAGCGTATTTTGATGTACCCACTGGCAATTATCCTTGCGGTCGGTATTCTGCGGAACGACCAGAAGCTCTATCTCTACGCCTTGCCGTTTTCACTTTTTGGCGGATTGGTGTCACTGTACCACTATCTGCTGATCAAGACCGATCTGTTCCCCCCGCCGCCCTGTGCATCGGGCGTGCCTTGTACAACGGCATATGTGAACTGGTTGGGGTTCATCAATATTCCATTCATGGCCCTGATCGCATTCGTGATCATCAGCATTATGATGGGGCATTATGCCTTGAGCGTGGTGGATGATGAAGATGAGGCGGAACTTGTGTCAGACTCGACGGCGGTCGCCAAGCCGACGGCGGGAATGGCGGAGCGAATGCTTGTCGTCGCGATTATCGCAAGCGTGATTGTTTCTTTTGCCGGGCTGGGGATGGTGATCTAGCTTCGTCCTTTGGCCTATTTGCGAAAAGGCTTGGCGAGGCTCGCGCCTTGCCAAGCCTTTTGCCATGCTACGGCGAATCCGCGCCTGCGCCTGTGCATCACCTGCGCGCTCTTACCGGACGTTGACGTGGTTCTAGCTTATGCCCGCCGTCCTTTGTTGAGTTTCTGTTGAAATGCCGTAAGCTTATCCCACTCACCCCCGGCGCCAAATGCCGCCTGTTCAGGCCATGTTGCGGGATTAGCCAGCGCATAGCGCGAGCCGGCTGCTTTGAGAATGCCGCGTAATCTGTCTACAGACGTTTTGGAGAGATCCGCCAGATCGAGAATGTCGTTTTCGATCAAGAGGTTAGCAATTTTAGGGCCAATGCCTTCGACCTTGGCAAGATCTTTTGGTTTGGGCGTACGCGCAGCCGGCGCTTTCACCGGGGACTCTTTTACTGCAGGAGCCCCTGACGCTTCACGCGCCAGGACGCCGAGTGCATCGACATACCAATTGGCCCGTCCAAACAGACCGAAGATTTCATAGCCGCCTGGGGCGGTATATTGAAATTCTTGTTTGGCGTTGGGTTCGCCATAGCGTTCGGAGACTCGTTTATTGGTATGAAACTGAACGCAGTCGATGTACCAATCGTAGAGCCCGCTAATTCCTGTCAGATACTCGTCATCATCAAGGATAAAGACAGCATGTTTGCCCCCCAGACCGCCGACCTTGGGTAAATCGCCCTGATGCCCCGCTGTGTCAACATACACAAACTGGATGGAGTCAATATAACGTTCTGCAAAGACATGGATTGCTTTTAACCGGGCGCCAGGGGGTAAGGTGTAATCACTGAAGTAATGCCCGCCGAGACCGCCAGATGGACCTAACGTTATGATTGTCATTGGTGTGCTCCTGAACCTCTCATGGAGTACAGTACCCCGAAAGAAAACCCTCGTTGCCCATTTGCAGTGAGGCAACGACATACGAAACGACCTCAGTTGGTGCAGTAACACTACGCTACCAGATCGAGAAGATATAGAGGATGAGCAAAGTCTTTTCGCCATCCGTCTCAACATTGATTATTTGCGCACGTGGATACAACTTACTCTTCTCATACGTCGGATTATACCGCATGTTTTGTTGTCAGTATGATACGGCGGCTTGGTTCAGGGGTTGATGGAGCAGAATACATGTTCTAGAATACAGTAGCGGTCGATGCTTGTCATACGTTGCGGTCTAGCCTGTGGGTATCATTCAAAAAGATTGGGTTGCAAACTTATACTATGCAAAGGAGGGCGGCATGGATCTTGGAGCGTTCTCGGTTAGTCTGGCGGTGAAAGACCTCAAGGCATCACGCGCCTTTTACGAAAAGTTAGGCTTTGAGGTGTTCGATGGCAAAGAGGAAGAAAACTGGCTGATGCTGCGCAGCGGCTCAACAAAGATCGGCCTCTTTCAGGGGATGTTCGAGCAGAATGTTCTGACGTTTAATCCCACGGATGTGCGGACGATCCAGCGCGAGCTCAAGGCGCAGGGTGTGTCGTTTGTCCGTGAAGCCGACGAGACAACCGACGGATCAGAGCACGCCACGCTGCTCGACCCAGATGGCAATCCGATCCTCTTCGATCAGTTTTGATCAGGCCCTTCATCTTTTCGCAAGTCGTATGGCAAGCGCGGCCAGTGTTGCGGGTGTGCAGGACCGGCAGGCCATCCTGATGGCGGCGGGTTGTAGGCTCCCAGCGGAACCAGCCGCCCGCCTTGCCATGCCGCCGCTCGGGAGCGCAGCAACTCGGCAAGCAGCGGCTGTACGAAATCCGCGGGCTCGACCTGAAAGACGGCACGACTGTAATCGTTGAACCAGCCGCAACCCTGCAGGTACGGCGCGATTTCCCCATCCAACATCCCGTTCTTGAGCATCAGGTGATAGGTGAAGATCCGCTTGCAGGCATGCCAGGCGATCTTCTCCGGCTCTTCCTGCCACTTCCGGTAGCGGCGCAACGCTGTGTCGAATGCGCGCGGCGGATCGCTGATTGCTGGGCCGTGGCCGGAAAAGGCCAGTTGTATCGGTAACGCAGCCAACTGTTCAATGCTCTGTATCGCCTGCTTCAGGGCGTCCTCTCCCTCGCGGAACAGGTTGAGCCAGGCGACGTCATCACCGTGTACTGTATCACCGCAGATCAATACGCGCTCTGTGGGGGCGTACAGGCAGATCTGGCCGGTGGTATGGCCAGGCGCATGGATCACTTGTAAACTGACGCCTCCGGCATCGATTTCGTCGCCATCGGCCAGCGGACGATCCACCTGGTACGGCTCGATGGGCTGATCGAGCCACTCGGCGGCGCAGGCATCCCGGTCGCGCCGGTTGATCAGGTCGGCGTCCCACCAGTGCGTCGCAATTGCTAGTCCATATTTGCGCTGGAGCCCGCTGTTTCCTCCCACGTGGTCGCTGTGGTAGTGCGTATTGACGATCAGGCTCAGGCGTTCCGGCGGCGTTCCGGCTTCGGCCAGCAACTGTTCGGTCGCGGCCAGGTCGCTGCCGAACCCGGTGTCAATCAGCACAGGGCTGCTGCCCTGCACCAGGATCATGTTTGCGCTGGGAAAGGTGCGCTGGAAAAAATGCAGCCAGGTAGGTTGACTCATCGTTTTGGGCTAGCTAGGATTGTGCCTCTCGCTCTCCATAGTACCACACCTTATCGCGATGATTGTAGCGGCGACTGTGATCGAAGGGAGCGCGTCAACACTCTGCAATAGCACGCAGATGGCGTCGTGATCGAAGCGCCTTGCTGGCGATAGGTTGCGGGTTATAACGCTCACCTCTTTCTCATACAACTATCATCGCTTCTTCGCTCCTGCGTGAAATATGCGAGAGATCAGAATCGTCATGCTTGTATGTTGACAATTACGAGTGATGCGTAGCGAATCATGAAAGGAATGAGGGTGATGTGATGAAATACCCGCGTATGATAGCCTCTACGTAACAGATGCCTTTTCGAGGCTCTGTCCTCTGGTACTGTGCGATTCTCGCGTTATTGGGGGTGGCGCTTGCCGCATACAACACCCCGAACGTTGGCCCAGATGCATCGCGAGAATTGTATCGATGGGATCTCACTGATGGAACCGAGCAGTTGTTGATGACAATGCCATCAGAAGGGCCGACATTCTTGATTAGCGTGCCACCGGCACTTCGGGGCGCTAATTAAGATACTCGTAAACTAGAGTGGAGTCCAGACCGGCCAGGATGCGAAAGCCTGGCCGGTCTGGATTCAATATCTTTCACATAACATAGTTTACGCGATTGCTTGCCAGCACGTTGTGGAGTAAGGTCTGTCACATAAGATATGACAGGCCTTCAGTAGCACTGATGCAAAAAACATTGTGCTAGACATTATCAAACTGCAACTCCTCAGACCGTTTTCGCCCAAAGACGAAGTAGGCGATGGGGCCGATGAAATTGACAAATACAACAGCTTTCCACAGTCCTTTGCTCCCGCGGATCTCGTCTTCCGAACGATGGCGAAGATCCCAGAGTGCTGCGCCGAGCAATGAGAACTGTAGTATGCCTAACAATACGACAGCGACTTTCTGCGCTGTGTTCAAATCTTGCCAGCGTTTCTTTGTACGCATGATAGTTCCTCCTTTTCACGAGTCTTTCGCCCTCACCCCCGCCCGATGCTAGGGTAGAGAAGACGCGCGGCGGCGTGGGGTGAGGGCCAATCCCTGCCTGTTTTCATCGACGCCATAAGTAAACTGATTGTGGGCGCAGCGCGGGCGGCTGCTCATTCTCATGGAGACTGCGCAAGAACGGGACTGCCAGTACAATTGGAGCCAGCGTTATGCCCAGGAATAGCGCCACGACACCCCAGTTCACCGCCAGACCCGCCTGGGCCATAAAGACGATCATTGCCAGCACCGCCAAGCCCAGCGTCGCCGCCTTGACCAGCAGCACACTCGCGAGCGTATATCCCCAGGGCCGGCGTTGCCAGAGCAAAACCGCAGCCAACAATGATAACGGTACGACCACAGCCAGATCGAGCACTTGAATGAACAGGGTGTGTACTTGTGATTCCACCAGCGTTGGCGGGAGGGTTCCCGTCATCAGCGCGAGAACAATTTCGGAGAGCCACATCAAGCCGACGAGGAACCCGACCAATCCAAAATAGCCGGCCAGGGGGCGCACTGGCGTGTCAGGCGCAAACATGTCTCCAATCTGTCCGACATCAAGTGACATCATGCCCAGCATCATGGCGAATAGCGAGAGCGAGAAGAGGGCGACGTAGAGTAGGAAGAGATTGTTGTAGACCGCCCCAAAGGCAAATGACGCGTATGTATAGAGAATATAGCCCAGGGCGCCTAGCCAGATCAAGCGCCCGCGTAGGGAGCCGCGTACGGCAAACACCGTTGCGATAACCAAGAGCGGCACGCCAACGACCAGGGTGACCATATCCTGGCCATAGGCCTGAGGCAGCACTGGGGCCGGGTCGTTATAGATTCCCGGCCAGAGCAGCCCGGACAGCGCGGCGGCAACGGTGAGTACAATGATCAAGCCGGTGAGCCAGTATGCGATTATCGGTTGCCGTTGCATTGGAAAGCCTCCTTAAAATGGTGATCGCTATGCCGGGTACGCGCCGGTGAGTTTTAAGATAAAGCCATGGGTGCGATGGATGAAACCTGTATCGGGCAGAAACATATACAGGCAGAACCCTGCGACCACAGCGATGCCGTGCTCATTGCAATACGCGATCGCCGCCTGGCTAACTGCGCCGTCCCCTACGCCCCGATGCATCCAGACATGCTTAATGCCTGCTGCGTGGCAGTCGCGTACGACTTGCTCGGTGATATCGGGCGAGGTCATCAGCAGCGCGCCCTCGACGGGCGGCATGATCTCTTGCACGCGGGCAAAGCAGCGCAATCCTTCAACCTTGATCGCTTTGGGGTTTACTGGAACCACGTCGTAGCCGCGTTGATGCAACTCGCGGAAGAGTTGGCGGGTGAAATCTTGCGGCTCGTGTGAGACGCCGACAACTGCCAGGCGATACAATCCCAGGAAGGTGTCGATCTGTGTGCGGGTGGTCATGTTCGTTCTCCTCTCTGTGTTTTAAGCCACTTACAAACTACCTCCATATATGAGAGATTGCTTCGGGCAATAGAGGAGAATAGCGCACAGTCAGGTGGCTAGCTTTTCACCTAGCCTGATGGCGAGGAACATGAGCAGGTTAGAACGTTGGAACGTTGATAGGTTCGTACGTTATCGGTCAGCGTCATACCACAGGTTGCGCATCATGGTATGAGCAGCACCGCAGTAAACATCCAATCGGCGTGTATCGGTGTGCATCGGTGGTTCCTTCGCGTCAGGCCGATTGCCGTCATGTTCATCTAAACTGTGTGTGCAGAGCGTATGGCGACCTGATAGCTGAACACTAACCGCTGATTGCTAACCGCTGCCGCGTGTCAAATACAGCACAAACGTCGCCAGGATATAGGTCGCTGCGATACCCATCGAGTCCCAGGCGACAAGCCAGACTTTCTTGTTGACTCGATAGGTTAGGCCAATAACGGCGATTGTGGTCATGGTCATTGCGGCAACAGCAGTGACGGTGTTGTTTGTAGCGATTGTCGAAAGCAGCGGTCCCTTGGTATAGGCGATATCGTCGAGCGCCAAGATGAAGATGTTGAACAGATTGCTGCCAAACAGATTGCCGACAGCCATATCAACAGCGTTAAGGCGCAGCGCAGCAATTGACACAACCAACTCGGGCAGTGACGTCGACAGGGCAATCAGCACATTGCCGACAAAGCTCTGGCCCAGACCGGTTACAACGGCGATCTCCTCGCCAATATAGGGCAGATAGGTCGCGGCTGCAATGATAATCAAAGCGTTCAGACCATACATGACAGAGGCTTTCTGGGTAGAAACATAGTCATACTGCGCTTCTTCCGCCGTATCTTCGACAACCTCTGTGATCCGCCGCTGCTCGTACAAGAAGACCGCCCGCATCGATACGAAATAGATGGCGATTAAGACGAGACTCGAAGCGCCTATCCAACCAATGGTCGGGAGGTAGGCGCTGGCAAGCAGGCTCATCGTGACTATCCCCAACAGCAGCATGCCAAAGGCGGCCGTTAGGGTCTGGCCTTGGTGAACTTGGGCTGAGAGCGGCGCGGGGCCGCAAATGAGATCCAAAAATGCAATAATCAGGATGTTGAACATACAACTGCCCAATACGTCACCTGCGGCGATATCCGGCACATCAAAAATGACAACAGAGCTGACACCGGTGATCAGTTCTGGAAGAGACGTAACCGAGGCCATCAGGACCACGCCGATCCAGGTGCGGCCCATGCCGGTTTTTTCGGCGATGATATCACCGTAGCGCGATAGATTGGCGCCTGCAAAGAGGATGACCGTTGCACAGATAACGAATTGCAGCCAGAGGATCATAGACGCATGCTCGCTTTCGGTTCTAGAAGCCGCAACAGGCACAGGCTGCTCGCCGGAATACCATGGCAGGTTGGCCAATGTAAGGAGGCGACGAGGCGCGGCAAGGCAGAAGCGACGAGGCGCGGCCATATCGCGTCAGCGTGTCAGCGCATGAGCGCCACACAACCCGCCCTGGATTTTAAGGAAGCTTGAACAAGAGCACATAACTGCGCTCAGATCCTGCCTGCAACCTGAAGCTTTGCAAAGGACTGCGGAGAACTTGTACCCGCCTGCATTCTACCATAGACAGTGAGCGCTTAAGTTTTGCTGTTTCACCGACTGAAGCATCAGAACAGACGATAGTTACAGCCCAATGCGCGGCGGCTATCGTCCCAATGCTCGGCGGCTATCGTCAACATGTGCGCCGAATACGGGTTCTGTATGTGAAATTGTTGTTATTTACTGCAAACAGGTCTGTTGATGGACCACGAGACTAGGTTTTGGTCGTATCATTGATGCATGAACGATGTGCGCCATTTAACGGGGGATGTATGCTTGATCTCACTACAGCCTTTGCCAACTTCCCGATTCTCGAAACTAAGCGCTTGGTGCTGCGTGCGGTGAGCAGCGCCGATGCGGTTGCAATCTTTCGGATCATGCACGATCCGAAAGTCATTCGTTATTTTGGTCAATTGCCAATGAACTCGCTGTATGAAGCAGTGCAACGTGTGAAACGCATACATGTCGCCTTTCAAGAGCAGAGCGGGGTGCGGTGGGCGATTACGCATCGAAAGAGCGCACAGTTCTTGGGTACCTGCGGTTTTTGGCGCTTGGTCAAGTCCCATTTTCGGGCTGAAATTGGATATGAGCTTGCGCCGGAATGGTGGGGGCGTGGAGTAATGCCAGAAGCGCTCAGCGCTATCTTGGCCTTTGGCTTCGTGCGGATGGGCCTGCACAGCGTAGAAGCGCAGATCCATCCAGGGAACACAGGATCGCGCCGGGTATTGGAAAAGCTTGGCTTTGTCCAGGAAGGCTACTTCCACGAGAATTACTACGATCCGGTCGAGGCTCAGTTTACCGACACTGCAGTATTTTCCTTACTGAAGTCGACGTGGATGCGCCGGACTGGCGTGGAATGATGGCGCTGACGTAGAGTCGCTCAGCTATAGGCTCTTTGAGTATTATGACAAGACTCCGTGCAACTCCACCGGTTGATATAATGCACTAAGCCGAAGATACACCTCATCGCCGCAATGTCTTATCGATCCATCGCCTCCTGCATCTGCGGGTCATCGTCGCGCGGCAATAGTCATCCATCGATCAAAACGTAGGATGTTTATCTATTCGATTTCGATAGAGAGAGTATGGATATGCTGTTAAGTCAATTGGAAGTATTGATTGCGATTGTCGATACCGGCAGTTTAACGGAAGCAGGCGAAGCCGTTGGCTTAACCCAGTCAGCCGTCAGTTACTCCCTGTCCAAATTAGAAGCGGAACTTGGCGTTACGTTATTGGAACGGGGCCGGCAAGGAATTGCAGTGACGCGGATTGGCGACGACGTGCTCCAACACGCGCGAAACATTGTGAGTCAGATCGATATCATTCGTCAAAAAACCGCACGGGAACGCGGAATCGCTGTTGGGAAAGTGCGGTTTGGCTGTGTCTCGCAAGTACCGGCGCGTTTCCTGACTGGCATTATTCGCAACTTTCAGCGCCAGTATCCCGGTATACAGGTTGTCCTCTTTCAAGGCAGCAGTTCAGAAATTGTGGAATGGTTGGACCATCACACAATAGATGTCGGTACCGTGGTCGATCCCGCCCCTTATCCAATCTCGACGCCACTCGTTGAAAATGAGATACACGCGGTACTACCACAAGAGCATCGCCTTGCCGAGCAAGCTACAATTAGCATCAACGATTTGATCGGCGAGCCGTTTATTGGGTTCAAAAGAGAGATAAGCAGGCTGACAGCTTTGCTTCGCGTCACCGAGAAATCGAAGCTGGATATTCGCTACCAGGTCAATGAAACCAGTACTATTTACGCCATGATTCGCGAGGGTATGGGTTTTTCTATCTTACCAAGCATGTTGATTGATGCTGACACTGAAGGCATAACGTCGCGACCTTTGCATCCCACATTGATGATGCAGTCGTATTTGGCTGCTCGTGTTGACTCGCCGGCTGCCAATGCCTTTCTGCGCCTCGCCAATCACTGGACAAAAACTCATGGGTTCTTACCTAATAATATATGAATATTATTGATTTATTGTATAAGTAATTTGATTTGAACTAATACATCAATGCTCCTATACTGACTGCTATAGGATAGAGCAATCAGGAGCATTGCATGTTCAAACAGGCCTATAAAAAGATTCTGGAGCACGTTCCTGAGATACTGTCCAATGTTTTTGCGTATGTCGAAAATCGAGCGAAGGGTTTAGATACGCCAATTACACCTGCTCCATTCTGCAGGTCTATCTGTCCCTTTAGCAGAGCTGGATACGACAAAATGAAAGCCAACTTCAAAGGAGCGCAACATACAAATGCTGAATCGTATTTTTCAAACCATCATTAGCTCCGGTAAAACCGGCAGGAATGGCCCATCGCTGGATTCCATGCTCGATCAAATGGATCGCAAGCTAGAAAACTTGCACCATATGGTGCGCCCTGCGCCTACTGCCAAACCTCGCACACCTTTTGATACTTATCTCCCGCGTGAAGAGATCTCAATGGCGAACTTAAGCTCTCGACAAATAATCAAGCTTTTGCCTATTATGGCCCCCCTTCAGTTTCATATGCGACGTAGTGCGAGCTTCTACAATGGCGCCTTTCAACTGATGCGCCAGCATGCCTCAGCCGCGTTCGTACAAGAACTAGAGTTTCTGGCGTATCGTTTAGGTGCGGCGGCAATGCGCTATGTCAAAGTGCCAACCGATGCTATTTTTCAGCACAAAGGTGTTCCCTGCCAGTATGCGATCGTGTTCACTGTCGAGATGGCCAAAGATCCGACAGAAACTGCGCCGAGTTTCGAAGCGATGAAAGAGGTGGTCAAAGGGTACAAAAATCTGGCGATCATCTCGAACAAACTCACACGCTTCTTGCGAAGGCATGGATATGGCGCTTATCCGGGAACTGCGGTCGGAGGACTGAGCGACTATCCGCATCTTGCCGAGTTGGCGGGGTTAGGTGCGATTGGCTATCACGGTTTGTTAATTGCACCAGAAAATGGGGCGCGCCTACGCATTAACACGATCTATACCAATATTGAGAACCTGCCAATGCAGGAGGAAAACGAGCATCAGTGGGTGCGGGACTTCTGTGCGATGTGCAAGAAGTGTATTCGCAAGTGTCCGGTCAGTGCGATCTTTGAGCAGCCGCAGTTGCGGGGTAATGGCGGGATGCAGTGCATCGATCATGCGACATGTCGTGATTATTTCCAATCTCATTATGGCTGTGCAGTTTGTCTTGCAGTATGCCCGTTTAGCCAGGTCGGCTATGCAAAGGTGCGGCAACGCTTTAAGGGCAATCCTCACGCGCCACAGTATCATATCCCGGTGGATGCAGTGACTATTTCAGCATCATCGGCCACGTCGTCCGAGAGCCGCCACACACCCAACGACGAGCGGGCCGTACATAGTTCTGAGGCGGGAGCAGTGTCATGGAAACGATAGCGCGACCACGTCGCCAAGAAGACCGAGGAATACAATACGACATCAAGTCGCCGATGAGATTTCTCTTTGCAGGTCAGCTCCAACACATTATACTCTTGGCATGTCTGCTTCCAGGGGGCATCTATCTAGCGCTTCCAGCGCTTGATGGCGCCACGTGGCTGGGAATTACCGACTCGACTTGGTTCTATGTTGCGATCCTTGTCGCGGTCGTTCACCAGATCGTCGGCTGGTTTGTATTACGCATGCAGCTGGTCTTTTCTTTGTTCACAAGGCTCTTCGGAAGGTACGATCTGGCGGTGTGGGGAGGCATCTTCTTTCTGCTTTTCATACTGCGGCCAATTTCGGTGACGGCGCTCGGCCTAGCCGATTTCGGTTCTCTCGAACCGCTCCGTGGTCTTCAGATCGTGCTTGGGCTGATCTTACTTGTTCCGGTTGTTTATACCGGGTGGTCTATCGAAAGATACTTCGGTGTACCACGCGCTTTAGGTGGCGACCACTTTCGACCGCAATATCGCGAAATGCCGCTCGTCAAAGAGGGCGCCTTCAAGTATAGTTCAAACGCCATGTATACATTTGCGTTCTTGCTGTTCTGGGCGATCGCTCTGTTGACCGGTTCAAGAGCAGCGCTTGCGGCTGCTTTGTTCCAACATGCCTATATTTGGGTCCATATGTATTGCACAGAAGCGCCGGATATGCAGGTCATCTATGGGAAGTATAGTGAGCCCATTCGAGGCTAGTTATCAGAATGTAACGCCGCCCAACCCAGTGCTGCAGATGGTGCGTGCCGAGCGCACGCTGAACGGGAAAACCAGCAGCGAGGCGCGCTTCTCTATCAGTCGCCTTGCTGGCAACGCCCGGACGTTCGGTAGGACCGTCCGCGGGCATTGGGGGATCGAGCACGCGGCGC
>JAKSDJ010000564.1 GCA_022360155.1 Chloroflexales bacterium
CGCGCCCATATTCTCGAAGGGGTCTTTCAGTTCGATCTCTTTGGCAACCGTGACACCGTCGTGGGTCACGGTTGGCGAACCAAATTTCTTATCAAGCGCCACATTGCGTCCACGCGGTCCGAGCGTGGTTTTTACCGCATCGGCGACAGTATCAACACCGCGCTTGAGTGCGCGACGGGCCTCTTCATCGAAATGTAACTGCTTCGGCATAAGAGTGCAATCCCTCCTCTACAATATTTAGGTTAAGTTGCGAGTTCGCAAAGTCCACTCGGCGCTCGTTCTTTGTGCTATACGCTGTACTAATCCTGGACAATGCCCAAGATGTCTTTTTCGGCAAGAATAAGGTATTCTACTTCGTCTACTTTGAACTCGGTGCCGCTGTATTTGGCAAAGAGCACCTTGTCCCCAACCTTGACGCTCATCGGTATCAGCTTGCCGTTGTCGTCGCGACGACCTTCACCAATCGCCAGGATGGTGCCTTCCATCGGACGTTCTTTGGTGGCCGTATCGGGAAGGAAAATCCCTCCTTTGGTCTTTTCTTCGCGCTCCATAGGTTTGACTACGACCCGGTCGCCCAGCGGGCGGATACGGAAGTCAGACATAGTACATATACCTCCCTGTGTATCAAAGTTCTCCACATAATTGTAGGGCGGCTAGCACTCTCTGGTTGAGAGTGCTAGCCGCCCATATAGTAACGAAAGGTTGCACTTTTGTCAAGGGCTATTCTAGCACTCTTTTTGATCGAGTGCCAGTCTACATAAAGAATCGAGTTGCTGGTAATAACGAGAGGCAGTACAATATCTTCTAGCGCAATCCAGCGTCACAGGTTGGAGGAAGATTGGCGCTGATTGCAGTACGAAAGCCGAGGTACGACAATGCTGACCTACGATGACTTAATAGCAGGGCTGGAAGATGCGTGGATTGCTGCGGGTCTGCACGAACATGCGCTGATCGAGAGCGTGATCCCTGCTTCGCATGATCGCAATGTTAAAGTGGAGTTATTTCCCGATCATCCTGAACCGTTGACCGAAGAGAATATGCCGCCTTGGGTTGAACTCTCTTTTACCTGGTCGGCCCTGCACCAGCTTTATTCAGAAGGCCGCGACTTTGCGCCCGAGCCCCTTGATCTGATCTGGATCTACAATGTCCCGGTGCGTGGTATGATCGATCGCAGCGACAACGAACTTGTCCGCATGTTTCAACGGGTTGTGCATGCGGCGTTCCAGCGCTTTTATCCGGCTGAAGCCGAAACAATGGAACCCATCGCTGTTGAAGTACGGCGTATCTATCAGGACGACGGGCAACGCTTGCGTTCAGTCTATTCGCATTTGGTCAGCACCAACCTCACCGACTTGTCGGACCAGTGGGCTAACCGCGATCTGCATACGCTGCACAACCTGATGCGCACTGAGGCGCAACTGGTGAGCACAATCATCCATGGTCTGACTGAGCTTTTCGCCCCGAATGGGCGTGGCTATCGTTCAGTAGACACCGCCTGACCAATTACCGCCGTGCTGCACATGCACTGTTGTGATGATGGCATTGCGCTGACGTGCAGCACAGAGTCGGATGACCGTTACTACTGATTGAATTTGATGAGGCTGACCGCATAGGCTTTTTCGATATCCGGCTCAGCTCGGATTTGGTCCAGTACTACGGGAGAGAGCGTTTCGTCCAAGGTGAGTACCATCATCGCCTGTTCACGCGGGGCGAGACGACCAACGTACATCCCCGAGATGTTGACATCAGCAGCGCCGAGAATGGCCCCGACCCTCCCGATCATGCCAGGGCGGTCGCGATGATAGGTGAAAAGCAATTCGCCGCTTGGTATAAAATCCACCCAATAGCCGTCAGCCTGGATGATATGCGGCTCGTCACGCAGCACGGCGCCGCAAAAAACGCGCTGCTCGTCAGCCGTGTTGACCCGGATAATCAACAACCCCGCATAATCTTCTGCTTCAGGACAGGTGCGCTCATTGATGCGTAGTCCGCGTTCGCGCGCAATCAGCGGTGCGTTGACGGGCGTAATCCGCTCAACGCTAGTAGCGGTCAGCAGTCCCTGCAACACGGCTAGGCGCACTGGATGCGTGTCTAGCTCGGCCAACTCGCCGCAGTATTCAAGCTCATAACTTCGCACCGGCCCCTGAATCAGTTGCATACAGAGGGCGCCCATCTGCTGCCCCAGGCGAATGTATGGTCCTAAAACGTTCCAGGCTTCCGGCGCAACAAAAGGAGCGTTGACCGCATAGCGCGGCGTCCCTCCAGACAGGGCGGCCAGTATGCCTTCGGCTACATCGGTGCCGGTCTGCATCTGGGCTTCGGCGGTCGAGGCGCCAATATGCGGCGTGGTTATGACTTTCGGATGCCCAATC
This sequence comes from Chloroflexales bacterium, assembly GCA_022360155.1. Lineage (GTDB taxonomy): Bacteria > Chloroflexota > Chloroflexia > Chloroflexales > Chloroflexaceae > JAKSDJ01. The sequence goes on from JAKSDJ010000564.1 coordinate 2,373, forward strand.
AACACGTTGCCCGATGGCGGCTCTGTATTGTACACGTCCGTAGCAGCCCCGCCCAAATGGTTGCTCTCCAGCGCCGCCAGAAGCGCGCTTTCATCGACGATCCCGCCACGGCTCGCATTGACCAGGTACGCGCCGCGTTTCATCTGGCTGATCCGGGCGGCGTCGAAGAGATTGCGGGTGCTGTCGATAAGGGGAACGTGGATGGATACAACATCGCTGCGGACCAATAATTCCTCGATTGTAACGATCTCAACGCCAATTTGGGCGGCCCGGTCGAAGGAGACCACCGGGTCGTAGGCCAGGATGTGCATCTCGAGACCGCGGGCGCGGCGCGCCACCTCCGAGCCGATTCGCCCCAACCCAACGAGTCCTAGGGTCTTGCCGCGCACTTCCCAACCCATGAATTTGCTGCGTTCCCATTTGTTCGCCTGGACTGACTGGTGGGACTGCGTTATCTGGCGCGAGAGATCGAGCAAGAGCCCAATCGCCAACTCGGCCACGGCGACATTGTTCGAGGCGGGTGCGTTGACAACGATAATACCCAGCCGTGTTGCAGCTTCCACATCGATGTTATCAACGCCGGTGCCAGCGCGCCCAATCACCCGCAAGCGCTCGCCAGCCGCGATAACATCCGCTGTGACTTTTGTCGCGCTGCGCACGACAAGGGCGTCGTAGTCGCGTATTGCATTATTGAGGGCTGCTGTGTCTAGGTCAAGCTTGACATCTACTTCCGCTGCCGCTTGCAGTGTCGCCAGGCCCTCAGGGGCGATTTTTTCGGTTACGAGAATGCGATCCACGTTCTAGTTTCCTCCTCTCGCTGAAACCAACGTTCAAGAGCTCATAATAAAGCTCACTGCTTGGTTCTAAACTCGAACTCCTCACACATTGCGTGCAACAAGAGTGTATGCGTTTCCTGAATACGTGCGCTATTCGTGCTTGGAACGACCAACGTATGGGTTGCAAGCGCGCGGGCGGCGCCGCCAGTATTGCCGAGCAGCGCAATGCTGATGACTTGGCGTTCTTGGGCGGCGTGTAAGGCGGCTAGAATGTTTGGCGAGTTGCCGCTCGTGCTGAAACAGACCAGTATATCACCGGGATGGGCCAGCGCAATCAGTTGGCGGGCAAAGATCTGCTCGAAGCCAAAATCATTGGCAATACAGGTCATTGCGCCAACATCAGCATTCAAACAGACTGCGGGCAGGGGACGGCGATTGCTCCGATAGCGCCCAAGCAGTTCTTCGGCCAGGTGGAGTGCATCGGTGGCGCTGCCGCCGTTACCGCAGGTGAATAGGGTTTGACCATCCAGTACGGTGGCGGCGACAAGCGCTGTAATCTGTTCAATCGTTTTGACTTGCGCTTCCAGGGCGTGCAATACTGCCAGCGCTTCGTCGAGTTGATCACGAAAAGAAGTCATAGACAATACCTATGCTGTTAACTCACGGCTGCGCTCCCAGGCAGCCAAGGCTAGCCCCGATGCTACGCCGGTGAAAACATCCATCTCCTGCAACTTCTCCGCGCCGAATTTGTCGGCGAGCATCCGCACAAAGCGCGGTATCCGCGACGATCCGCCGGTGCGCAAGATCACATCAATATCAGCTGCTGCTAGCCCGGCTTGTTCCAGCGCCCGGTCGATGCAGCGTTCGACCTCACGAACATCGGGACCGATCAGCCGCTCGAAGTCCCAGCGCGGGATTCGTTCCGCGAAGTCGATATCGCCCATGTGCATCGCGAGAATGGTCTCGTCTGCCTCACTGAGTCGCACTTTGGCTCGTTCGACTTCTTCATACATCGGCAGGCCGTAATTCTGGCGTACCAGAGAGCGCAGGGCTCGCAGCTCTTGCGGCTTATCGCCAATTGCAATCGCCTCATCGATAATGGCCAGGTATTTGGGCTGGGTCAGGTCGGTGATGGTCTGCCACTGACTCAAATTCTCCAGCAAGTGTGTCGGCAAAGGCAAGCGTCGCGGTCCCAGCGTTGCACCGGCGCCAAAGTGGGGCAGCATTCGCCCCATCACCAGGCGCTGGTCGAGCAAGTCACCGCCGACGGGAACACCATCGGTGGCAAGCACAAGCCGTCCGCCCTTTCCGTCCAGTTGCATCACCGTAACGTCCAGCGTACCGCCGCCGAAGTCAAATACTAACACATGTTGCCGTCCTTGTGCGCTATGTGCGTAGGAAAGCGCTGCGGCGCTTGGCTCCTCCAAAAACGTCACATTGGGCAGTTCGGCGAGTTCACAAGCGGCCTGCATGCGTTGGAAGGCGAGGGTGTCGGCTTTCGGGTTGCTAGCATAGTGGACCGGTCGGCCAATGACCATGCTGGTGACTGGCTGGCCAAGCACATCTTGGATTCGCTCCAGGATGAGGCGCAAAACCACTGCGATCAGCGACTCGAGGGTGTACTGCTTACCGAATACATTGGTTTTGGTGAATGATTTATCGCGGAGACCGGTCTTGAGCGACTGGAAGAGACGGCCAGGCGCGTTGGCGTCTACCGTAACGTAGAGCGCTTGGACAACCGTACCAAACTCGGCGAAGGTGATCTCGGCGTCGCCAATATATTTCCACTCGTACTCGATCTCGCGGCCTACGTTGCCCTCGGTAAAGCGATTGATTGCCTCGCGCCCAATGAAGGGCGCGCCCTCGCGGGTGACGAATAGCGTCGAGCGTAAGATACTGTGGCTTGTATTGACGGGATCAAGCGAGAGCAGCTTTAAGGTGTCGCCGTCATAGATTGCAGCGCTGGAGTTTGTCGTGCCAAAGTCTAAACCAATATGCATTGTCCCCTCCATTGAAGCGCAACACAAAAGAGCCGATGGCCTGGGTCCATCAGCCTCTTCAATGGCGCGTGCTAATCTGATCCGAACTGACAATACTTTCTTTACCGTTCGTATCAGCATACCTGATGGTGATCCGGCTGTCAATCCGTCGCGGGTCGTATTCAGGGTGATGCACAAACATTTCTCCTATCTTCAGGCGACTTTCACGCCGGTGCATCTCTACGGACGCACACATTGGCGCGCCCCTACGGGCGGCACATACGCCGGGCGCACACGCTGGTGCGCCCCTTCGCGTCTCTTCGTCTCCTCACCTCCTTACGGCTGCGCAGTATCAAACAACGCACGCAGTCCTGCTGCGAAGAGCTTGGCCCCGCCTTGCGCCGGGTGGCGCACTTTGCGGTGGTCGATGGTAAGCGTCGTGAGGGATCGCGCGGCGACGTTGCCCATCGCAACGACCGGAATGCTGGGGAAGAGCGCTCGAATGTGATCAAGAAAGAGCTGACCCTGCCGAATCTCGGCGGCGCGGGGCGGGCGGTTGCTCTGCGGATTGCCAGTGCGGTGCGGGTGAAAGGGATAGGCGTTCCAGCCGACAGCGAAGAGATTCAAGGCTTGCAATTGGCGGTAGACGATGGTCGCGGTCTGTTCTGCCGAGGTATAGCCGTCATCCGTTGCCTGTACAAAGCCCCGCGCTCGCCCAAACAGGCCCGGCGGATCAATCCCCTCCAACAGCAAGCGTTCGCTGGTAAAGGGGACGCCCGTCCGCCGTGCGCCAAGGTAGCCGGGCGCCTCGCCGACGAGCAGCAGCGCAGGGCCGCGCTCCAGGGCCTGTTCCAGGGCAAGGCGCAAATTGGCGCGGCGGATGGCGTTGCCGGGGGCGCTATCGTCGGCGTATTGATTGGTCGCGTCTGATGCGACCGAGGCGTGGGTGAGCTTGCTGATCAGATCGTCGAGCATGGATGTTTGCAACAGAACAGTATCGTCGGACTATCTGCGGGTATCGTATCACAACTGTGTGGCCTAATGTACAGAGGCGCTGATCGCACCTCAGCGCCTCCCGCTTCTGCAGAATAGTAGCAAGCTGGAAGGAATTGATCTGAACTGCGCCCTAACATCAATGCTTTTCAAATAAGGCCTTTAAGGGCTTGCATAGATGCTTTCGGACGCCTTCCCCAAGACCTTAAAGGTCTTCCAACGCGCTTATCCAAGAAGTATTGGGCCTAACACAGTTCGTCAATTTCGCCAGCCGGGCACGCGCCGGGATTGCGCAGCGCCGCCCAGGTTTGCGGGCCAACGATGACGTCGACCTCAAGCCCGCTTTTTCTTTGGAAGACGCGGATAGCTGCTTCGGTTTGCGGGCCGAAGATGCCGTCGATGTCACCAACATCGTATCTGAGATCGGCTAATCGCTGCTGCGCTTCGCGAACGAGAGCGCCTTCCATCCGTGGATTGGCAAGGAAAATGGTTGGGCTGGCTGCGGCGAGTGGTGCAGGCGGTGTTGGGCCACGTACCGTCGGTCGCCACTTTGCCGTGAGGGCCGGTCCAAAATCGGCGATAGTCACGCCATATGCCACGCGGATAGCTACAATTTTACCCTGAGCGGTACGCGCCAACATCTGTCTCCCATCGGGTGACAAGTCGCATATCTCGTCAGTTGCAATACGCTCGATGGAGCTGTCGAGTCGCACCAGATAGGTGCCGCTGTTGCGCAGGCCGGTGTGCGAGATGGGAATGAGTATGCCACTGCTATCGGGCAGCCAGAACAATCGCGGATCTGACCAGGCGGGTGCGCGCCACCACTGCTCGTTATCAGAAAAATCGGGCTGGCGGAGGAATTCCTGTACGACGAGCTCTGATTGTTGGGCGCCGTCCCAAAGATATACCGACAGCCGCATATTGCCCTCGTCACCAGCAGCGTCGGTTAGCGTCCAAGCCAGTAGATCGCCATTAGGCGACCACGCAGCGTTGCGTCCAACGTCTTGCGGTACGGTATAGGGTGTTGTGGCCGTCAGTTGCGTATACATCCCGGGCCCAGCGGTCACCAGTCCGCTATCCGGCGACCAAGCTGGCCAACCAGTTTGACTCCAGTGACCGCTTGCCCTTTCCTGTGCGTTGAGCCCATCAACCTCGCTCACCATGAGCAGATCGGAATCTTCCCCAACACCGGCAATGTAGGCCAGCCGTTGACCGTTCGGGCTCCACTGAAAATGGCTCCCGGCGATTGGCGCAAGTTGCGCCGTTTCGCTCGGTGCGCTTCCTAACGTCAGAACGCCGTCCCAGGTTGCCAAGCGGTGCCCATCGGGCGACCAGGTGAGCTCTACACCGCTAGAACAGTGAAGAGGATTCGCGGCCGAGAGATAGCGGCTTTGTGCGATTTGGATGCGTTGCGTGCCTTGTACCAGGCTGATCGTTTCCTGGTTAAGGAAGAGTGCGATGTCCGTTGTCACTGCTGCGGTGTCAGATGGAGCGGCTGTTTCGGGTGCAGCAGGCGTCATTGCGATAGCGCTTGGTGATGAGGCGTCTTTTGGTTGTGGCACAATGGACGTAGTGGCTGGCAGTGGGTTTACCGCTTGGTCAGAAGGTGTGTCGCTTGCGCTGCACGCTGTGCAGAGAACAATGATAGCCAGGATGCTCACAATGCGTAGTGTAATGTGTGGTTTGAATGAGCGCTCGAATTGTCGCATAATTCACCGACTCCTCTCGTGTTCTGCCTCGATCCGAAACGCACGGTAGACTTCTGCGAGCGTGGCAGGCGTGTAATGGGCGTTCAGCCCGCTGGGGTTGGGCAGCACCCACAGCAGCGCGCCGCCGATTCGTTCCGGCTGGCGTCCCAGCGCGGCGCGCGGCTCTCCAAACGCCAGCCGGTAAGCGCTTACGCCGAGCACAGCTAGCACGCGCGGGCAATACTGTTCGATCTTTTGGATCAGTCGTTGTCCGCCCGCTACCAATTCTTCGGGCGCAAGTTCCGCCGCGCTTGCGGTCGCCCGTTCCACCAGGTTGGTGATGCCGTAGCCATATTGGAGCAGTTCTTGCTCTTCGGCGGGCGCAAGCCGCCGCGGCGTGAAGCCGGCATTGTGCAGCGTAGGCCAGAACCGATTGCCGGGTCGGGCGAAGTGAAAGCCGGTATAGCCCGAGTACAGGCCAGGGTTGATGCCACAGAAGAGAATGTTCAAATCCGGCGCGATGACATCGCTGATGGTCTTGTTCATCGCAGCCGCAAGATCGGACTTGCTTGGTTTGCGTGGTGGCGGCATACCTTATCTTTCTGATAATTCAGGCCCAGTAACTAGTGATGCTGCGGGTATGTTCTTACAATGGGAAGAACAGCGGCAGCGTCGCCAAAGCTACAATCATAAGTAAAAGCTGGAGCGGCACGCCAACTCTAGCAAAATCGAGGAAACGATAGCCGCCGGGACCAAGTACGAGAGTGTTCACCGGCGACGCAATGGGCGTTGCAAAAGCCGTCGATGCCGCAATTGCGACCGCCATCAGAAATGCTTCGGGTGCAGCGTCAAGGCCTGCGGCGGCCTGCAGTGCGATTGGCGCCATCAACACTGTGGTTGCTGTGTTGGAGATGAACTGGCTGAAAAGCGAGGTCAGCACAAAGAGTCCGGCCATCAGCGCTATTGGGCCGAAAGCGCCAAGGCTCTCGGTCAACGCAGTGGCAATCAGTTGCATGCCGCCGGTTTTTTCAAGCGCGGTCGCCATCGGCAGCATGCCCGCAATGAGCACGATACTTTCCCAGTTCATCGTGCGATACACCTCTTCCATGGTAATGCAGCGTGTCAGCACCATCGCCGCTGCTGCTAGCAGCACAGCGGTGACGGTTGGCAGCAGATTGAACGTAATGAGCACGAGCATGCCGAGCATGCTCATGATGGCAATCGACGCGCGCCGCGTTTCGTAGCGAGTAGCGGTGAGTTCGCGCTGTTGTCCGACAACCACGAAGTTGTTGCGCTCCTCGCGCAGTTGCGCAATTTGTTCCCAAGCGCCTTGCACCAAAAGTGTGTCGCCAAAGCGTAGTTCGGTTTGCGATGTGCGTCCTTCGATTGGCTTGCCGAGGCGCAAAATGGCCAACACCGTGACGCCGTATGTATCGCGAAAGCGCGTCTCTTGCAGCGTACGCCCGATGAGTTGCGAGCGAAGAGTGAGCAGCGCTTCGACCACGCCAAGCTCCTGTGACAGCGGATGAGCGCCATCATCGCTCGGCATAATCCCCAGCACTTGCTCGTTTGCAAGGTGGGCTACATCCTCAGCGCGCCCTTTGACGTATAACACATCGTCAATCTGGAGCACAGTTTCCGGCGTTGCAATGCTACGCTTATTGGCCTGCGGCTTCTGCTCGTTCCCAGACTGAATTTCAAGCACATTCACGTAATATTTGGTACGCAGCTTCGTCTGGGCCAGCGTTTGTCCGACCATGGGCGAACCACGTCGCACCCGTACCCGAAACAGATTATCGGGCAAACGATAGATCGCTGCAAGCTCCAGTGGCGTCGGTGCTTCCTCGGCAAGATCGGCGGCGCCAATTGGGCGCGTGTGCTCTGGCAATAAACGTCGCCCGATCACAAGCATGTACGCCAAACCGATGACAAGCGCGATGAGCCCAATCGGTGTGAAGGCGAAAAAGCCGAATGGTTGCATGCCCGCCGCCTGAAGCTGATTGCTGACAACGATGTTGGGCGGCGTGCCAATCAGGGTGAGCATGCCGCCGATCAGCGAGGCGTAGGCCAGCGGAATGAGTAATTTGGCGGGGCTGAGGCGTGCGTTGAGCGCGAGACTGACCACCACCGGCAAAAAGACTGCGACCGTGCCGGTCGAACTGATGAACGCCGATAGCAGCGCGACGACAACCATGATTATCACGATCAGGCGCGTCTCACTTTTACCGGCCAATCGCGCCAACCATTGTCCCATCATGTCGGCGACGCCAGTTTGGAAGAGGCCGCCGCCAACCACGAATAACCCGGCGATAATCAACACAATCGGATCGGAGAAACCGGCTAATGCTTCGTCGACCGTCAAAATGCCGGTCAATAACAGCGCCAGTACGGCCAGAATAGCCACCAGATCGAGGCGCAGTCGGTCGCTGAGGAAAAGCAGGATAGTAGCGCCAAGAATACCGAAAACAATCGCAATGTCTGTTGTCATGCACGTCGACTCTCTCTTCAAAACTCGCCGCTATCATACCGCTAAATCTGAGCTTGACAAATGAGCCGGTGCAATCGATGCGCTAAGTTGGCATCCGTCGGCTGAGCTCAGGACCGGGGTTGGGAGGTTGGCCGATTGATGCATTATCTGTGGCATCTGTGGATCGACTCATCGACCGTGAAACGAGCGCAGATATGGCTTGAACCAGTGGGTGTTAGCGAGAGAAGCGGTGTCATGGATGGGCGTAGCTAGCTGCTATGCCCAGTCCTTTTGTGAGGTGAGGGGTGCGATTTGAATTCCACAGACGTCTACAAATTGCCTCGGCGGGCCTGTTCTCGTTCAATCGCCTCGAACAGCGCCTTGAAGTTGCCTTTGCCAAAGCCGCGGCTGCCCTTGCGCTGGATGATCTCGATGAAGAGCGTGGGCCGGTCGACCAGCGGCTGCGAGAAGATCTGCAAGAGATATCCTTCCTCGTCGCGGTCAACCAGAATGTGGCGCTCGCGCAGAGTCTCGATACTCTCGTCGATGGCGCCGACGCGCTGCTCTAGGTCGTCGTAGTAGGCGCCTGGCACATTGATAAAGGGAATACCCGCCGAGCGCAGGGCATCTACCGTCGCGCAGATATCGCCGGTTGCCAGGGCGATATGCTGCACGCCTGGTCCGCCGTAATAATCCAGAAACTCTTCGATCTGACTCTTCCGGCGGCCATCAGCCGGCTCGTTGATGGGGAATTTGATCCGGCCTGTGCCGTTTTGCATGACTTTACTCATCAGGGCGCTGTATTCGGTGCTGATGTCTTTGTCATCGAAGTGGATGAGCTGTTTGAAGCCCAAGACATCACGATAGAACGCCACCCATTGCTCCATCGCGCCCTCTTCGACGTTGCCGACAATGTGATCGATTGCGGCGAGTCCTGTCTCTGGCGCTTCTGGTCGCGGCTTGATCACCTGAAAACCAGGCATAAACGGCCCCTCGTACCTGTCACGTTCGACAAAGGAGTGAACTGTATCGCCATAGGTGGCGATAGTCGCTTTGACGATGCGCCCGTGCTCATCTTCCGACACGGTCGGCTCCATCACCCCGTGCGCCCCATTGCAGAGGGCGGCTTCGTAGGCGGCGACGGCATTGCGCACGTGCAGGGCAATGTCTTTCACACCGTCGCCGTGGCGGGCGACGTGGGCGGCGATGGCGTGGTTGGGCAAGAGCGGGGCAGTTATGAGGAAACGTACATTCCGGCGGACCAACAGGTAGGACACCCGGTCACGAACGCCTGTTTCGAGACCAGTGTAGGCTACCGGCGTCAGGCCTAGCGCTGTGCGATAAAAGTGCGCGGCCTGGCGTGCATTACTCACATAGAACTCGACATAATCGATTCCATGGAGATCGAGTGGATCAGAGGTTGACGCCATTGTCGTGACTCCTTTCATTGGTTAAAGCAGATGCAGCAGAGGGGCGGGGCAGGTGCATCTTGCCCGAAATCTCTGGTATGTGACTACTCCGCACCCCTTAAGGGAGCGGCTTCTTGAGGCCGTAGCCCCTGAGACGGCAGTCCCCGTCTCAACATGTTATAGGCCGCATTGAGATCAC
>JAKSDJ010000158.1 GCA_022360155.1 Chloroflexales bacterium
GATCCTCACCTGTCCGTGACAGGATCGAGTCCAGCCACCTTTGCGCGTTTCAATCCCCTTCAGAGCGGGGCAATGATCCTCACCTCCATGAAAGGGGGTGAGAAAATTGGCAACGCTATGTTTCAATCCCCTTCAGAGCGGGGCAATGATCCTCACTCCCTCGCACCAGGGTTGCTTGCTTCTGCAGCATGCTGGTGCGCGCCATCCCGTTGACCAACCACGCCCTTGTTGCCATCGACTTGTCGATTGCGACGAATAGGGCTATCATGGGGGAACCGTCCCTATTGTAGCAGGTTCTTGGTTGGAGGTCAATCTATGAATGTCTGGGCCCACTGGCTGACTGCGCTCCCCGCCACGCTCCAGCGGCTGATCGCACGCCACCAGCGTATTTCCCTTCCGCGCGGCTGCAGCGCCGCCGAACGCCAGCAGCGCCTCCGCCACGCACTCTGTCATGCCCGCACTGTGCAGGCGACCTATCATGGCTTGGCGCCGGAGCTTCAGCAGGCGCTGCACGATCTGGCCGCGCCGCGCCGCGGCCTTCGCCCAGATGACCTGCACGCGCGCTATGGTCCGGTGCGCTCCTGGACCCAACTGGCGGCGGACCCCCACCCACAGAGTCTGAGTGAGCAACTCATCCTCTTGGGCTGGTTGCTGCCCCGCCCAGCCACCCCGCGCCACCCGATGCGCTATATGCTGCCGCCGGAACTCCGCCGCTGGCTGCCCCAACCGTTGACCCTGCCGGCGCAGGGGGTTGCGTCCGATCCGCCCGATCCGCCGCTGCTCCGCGCCGCGACCACACTCTTGCTGGCTGCGGCTGAACAACCGCTCCCCCTCCGCCGCGATGGCCTCCTGCCGATCGCTGGTCTGCGGCAGATTCTTCCGCGCCTGGCGCCCATGGCCCTGGACGACGCCATCCCCGTGCTCCACTTCCTACTCCCGCTGGTGCAGCATCTGGGGCTCCTCGCGCCCCATGGCGCAGGCGTCGCTCTGGCGCCCGCCGGGGCGCGCTTTCTCGCGTTGCCTCCGGCTATACAGTTGGCCCGTCTGCAGCAGTCCTGGATCGCGACGCCCCAGCCCGATGCCTGGCTGACACCGCTCGTACCGAACCGGCGCGGTCTCGATTGGCCTGTCATCCGTCGCCGGCTCTGCGCCTGGGCCGCCGCCTTGCCGGTGGGCCAGCTCCTCGATCCCCATGGGCTGTATGACCGCTTGGCCACAACGTTTGGCCCACTGGCCGACGCCCAGACCCACGGCTTGCGGACGGTCGACCGCGCGCCGTGGCAGCCCCGCCGCGCGGCGGCTATCTGGGATGCCGCCTTGCACGGGCCGCTGACCTGGCTGGGACTCGTGGCGTGGGCCGACCCGCCCATCGCCAACGCGGATCCCACTGCCGGGGATGCGCCCGCCGCACCGCCACCGGCGGGATGCTGCTGCTTTGCCACGCCCTGGGCGCACACGGCGGCCGAAGCGGACCTGCCCGCCACCGCGACCCACATCGAACCCATACTGGGGCAGGCGCCCGCACCCACCCCCTGGCGCTACGGCGCCCCCGGCGCCCTGATTATCCCTCATGCTGCGCTGGATGCGACCGTACTGCGCCTACTGCCGTTTGCGACGTGGCAGGCCGCGGATGCGGCGACCAGCGTCTACCGGATCACGCCGCAGCGGCTGGCGCAGGCCCACACGCATGGTGATAGTTCCAGTCAGCTCTGGGCGCTGCTGGAACGGCAGGCCGGGCCGCTGCCGCCGGACTGGGGCGCCGGGCTGGAGCTGGCGTGCCAGTCGCCGATCCGGATTGTCCATGCCGCCGTCGCCGTGGCTGATGCACCGGCGCTGCTGGATCGGGCCGCCCAACAGCGCCAGGTGCGCCGGCATGTGGCGGCGCACCTGGCGCCTGGGGTCGCCCTCGTCGCGCCGGAGCACGTCACCCCGTTCACGCGCGCGCTGGCGCGGCAGGATCTGGCGGTGGCTGTGACCACTGCAGCACCGTCCGCCGCCCCCGCCGGACTCAGTGCGGCCGAATGCGCCACGCTGTTGGCCGCCTGTGCGTACTATCGCCGCCACGCACCGCCGGACAATCCCAGCCTGCCAACCGGCCCCCTCGAAGCGCGCCTGCGGGCGGCCCTGCCGCCGGCGTTGCGCCCCACCGTGGCGGCAGGCGGTCCGCCGCTGCTGGCCGACCAGACCGGGGCCGACCCGGAGTCGACCCCGGACGCGCTGGCGCCGCCGCCGCCATCCGTACCTTCCTCGTCCTTGGACCAAGTGCTGCCACCGGTCAGCGCCACCGGGCGGCGCAGCGGCACTGCAGCGCCGTGGGCGCCCGCCCTGCGCCGCTGCGCCGGTACCGTCGGTGGAATGTGCCTGGGCTGGCTGCTCCTGACCTGGGTCACCCTCTGGACCATGGCCCTGGCCAGGACGCACCGACGCGCGCTGCCGGCCCTGCCCTCCAGCCGATCCGCTGCCGGGGATGCGGCGCGCGTCCGGGCCGAGCGCGATCAACCTGGAACCGCCGCAGCCCCGGCTAGACCCGCGGCGCCCGCTGCCGCATGCCCCGCAGCCGCCAGTGATCACCCGCCATCTGAGCCATCCGGCGCGGCGCGCACCACGGTGCAACTCCTTCGCCACGCGCTGGCGCGGCGCGCTGTGGTCACCATGACCTACACCACAGCGGTGGGCGCCACCACCACCCGCACCATCCGCCCGCTGCGGCTGGAACGCCATGGCGCGACCTGGTATCTGCACGCCTACTGCACCGTGCGCCAGGCCGAGCGTGTGTTTCGGGTAGATCGGATGGGGCCGATCACGGTGGTGGGCCGCCGGGCGCGGCGCGGCGGCGGCCGCCGCGCGCGAGTTATGCCGCTGCCAGCCGCTGGTCCCGCGCTCCCAATGGCTGAACCGATCCGTCCCGCCCCAACGGCGCGTCCCGCGGCGGGGCCAGCCACCGGCTTCTGCCCGTTGCCCCCGCCACCCCCGCCAGGCAGTCCGCTGGTACGGGTTTGGCTGGACGAAGGGTAGCGCCCCAGCGCGACGCCGGCTGGGCATGGCGTTGGGGCGGCGTTTGCCATGCCCGCCGCTGCGGGATGTCGCGCCCGTCTGAACGCCCTGTCGGAGCGCCCCGGGGCGGTTGGAAGGAGGTGATTTAGCAGACGGTGAAAACGTTCCCGCCTGTCAACACTCATCGACCCTTGCCTACAAGATAGTAAGGCTCGTCGCTACTCACCCGCCCGATCCCGATGATCTGAATATGTTGGACAGCGATAGCATCAAGTACATAGCAGCGCACACTATCGGTATCGAGGTTGATGATCGCCCGCAGTTCGCGCCCGATGGAGGCGAGTTGTGCCGTACTGAGATAACACTCGAACACGCTGTATTGCACA
>JAKSDJ010000934.1 GCA_022360155.1 Chloroflexales bacterium
GCGGCGTGGACGTGGGAACCTGAGTGATAGCCCCCAAAGATAACGCAGCAACTTGACGCTGGCGTTGTTGATAGAAAGTGCAGATCAGATTATGCGCGATGCGGAAGATCCACGCAGCGACCGACCCCTCGTGCCGCCACTCGAAGCGATGCAGCCCCACAGTAGCCTTCAGGAAGGTGTCGGCAACGAGGTCTTCGGCATCCTGGGGATGCGGCACACGGGAGCGCACATAGGCATAGAGCCGAGGAAAGAGGTCGTCACAGATCTGCTCGAACGTTTCCAGATCAAGCTGCGCATACTCTCCAGTCGGCTGGTCCGCTTCCTCATTCATCCTCTACTCGATTCTCTATTGCTTCACGATGTATGTTTTGCCTTCTGCTTATAGTAACCACGGCGGCGTCAAAATACTGCAATATGCGACAAGCCCAGCGGTTCGCGCCTTTTGGCGCGAACCGCTGGGAAGACTATCTGAAAAGCCCCCGGCAAATCTTGCCAAGGGCTGGGTTTGGAGCCTATTCGCCGGCTGTTAGGAATTGAACGGTTTCAAACAGATGCAGAGGAGGAGGTTCATTGGTTTATATCTTGATGTTCTGCTACCAACCGGGCCAGCCCTCATTCCAACGACTCGGCAATGCGCACGAAATCGTCCTGCTGTAGCCCCAAGTTATAGGCGTGCAACACATAGGTGAAGCCATCGGCCTGCCATGACAGCATACCAGAATCCCCTTGACGATCGGCATAGACTGCCGGATGGCCATTGACAGTTGTTTCTCGCACTTCAGAAGCAGAAACTTCATAGCCGCCTCGGTCTTCTGTTCCTTGAATAATATTAAGCATAACATTCGCCCTCTCTTTACCCGGAACTGCGATCGTGGGCCGGTAGGTGAGCGAGACTTGGATCGAGGGCGGAAGTTCAAACGTAGAATTGCTTCCGCCAACCCATACTTTGGTCAGTTCGACATTGTCGGGGAGATACGCCGGCTGAAGAATGGGGAACGGCGTCTGTTGCTGGGCCTCGGCTAGGCTAAGATTCGACTTCGGCGCAAGCTTGGGGCCTACTGGCACTTGTGACACCCCTGAAGGTGAGCTCTGAACCGGCTCGTCTGGCGCTTCACTTACCAACACCACCAGACCAAAGCGCTGGATCGTCTGATCGAACAACGTGCCTGCCACAGCCGGGCTCAACGCAATGGCGCCCAGACACAAGAGCACAGCAAGGCCAACAGCAGCCAGCCGGATAGAAACACGCCGCACCCGCATGCGTTGGCGCAGGCGCGACTCCAGCTTGGGAGGCAACTGGCGCTCGATCGCAGGCCAGAGATCAACGCGCGCGATGTTACGCGCAGCATGGTCGTGCAAAACCCTTTTGATATCATGCTTGTTCATGGATTCTTCCTCCGTCTGTAATGGCTAAGTTGATGAAACGTCGGGGTTCATGCAATAATTATTTCCCCACCAGCATATGGTCATGCTGAGCGCAGCGAAGCATCTCGGCTTCTATCGGTGCAGCGATCCTTCGCGGAATGTATCCTGATCGACGCCGAAGGGCTCAGGATGACAACAACCAGGTGAAGGTATTCTTTGATGAACCCTTAGCGCTGATCCTGGGGATTGAGGCCGCCAAGGAGCGCCTGGAGCCGCTTGCGCGCCCGATGCAGATGCCATTTAATCGTTCCGGGCGCCGATCCCGACGCCGCAACCATTTCCGCCTCGCTCATGTCCAGGTAGTATTTCTGCACAATCACGGCTCGCTGCGCCGGCGAGAGACCATCCAGCGCAGACAGAACGGCTTCGCTTGTCTCCGCCCGTTCAAAGAGTAACTCGGGATTGTCGATGCACTGGGTGGCCAGTGTGTCAGCTCGATCGGGCTGGCGGTCGCCGTTATGCTGCGAGAGCGCGATCTGCTTCTTGTCGCGGCGCATCGCTTTAACGGCGTTGTTCGCGACGATGCGCAGGAACCACGGGCCAAAGGGCCGGTTCATATCGAACTGCTCGATACGGCGGTATGCCTGGAGAAAGGCATCCTGAACGACATCCTCGGCAATTGCCTGCTCGCGAGTAATCAAGTAGGCCACATGCACCGCTTGCAACTGATAGCGCTGCACCAGGCTTTCCAGTCCGCCAATATCGCCTTGCCTGAGACGCCTAACAGCTTCTTGATCTTCCACTGAAAACTTCTCCGGTGGTCGTTGATGGTTGCTATGACATGGTTCGTTGCTCTATGAGCAATGCAGGTGTGACCTAATGAAATGTGACAATCAACTGCGGTCGTCTGAGGTAGTATCGCCTTTAGGCGGTTTTACGGCAGCACAGCAACCTTCAGGCGGCATTACGGCGATCGTTTCTTTGCACCGTTTTGATCGTCAACATGTATTAGCTGTGCCATGTCGCTCTCCGCAATAGCAAGGTCATGCCCTGCAATAACTCGCAGAGCGCATCTGCGGCTGATGTCCCACACTGACGTGGCTCTACCGCAATTGAGCTAGCGCGGCTGCAAGCCGCGCCTACAGAGCCAATCCGAACAGTCTAGTCCCTAAAACCACGTCTATATATATTATCCCTGAGCGCTGGAAAAGGTTGGGGGTATGTCCTATTCACGAAGACTTCAACAAGTTTCTACCCATCCACTGTCAAAGTTCAGGGGCGGACAGAACCCATGTTCGGAGCGAGGTTTGCCGCATCCTGGTGCGACCGGTTCTCCCTCTCCCACAACCCCCGCGTGCCGGGGATCAAGGGGAGCGGGAGAGAGGGTTAGGAAAAAGGGGAAACGGCACTTCCCAATGCCCCAAACCATATCTTCGCCCCGATGTTCTGTCCACCCTTAAAGCTACATAAGGAGAGTGCCACCTTTCAGGCATACGCCGGAACACAAACTTCAAACCGCCCGCCATTCCCGCTTCACCGCCCGTGCCGAGAACAGCACTGGCGCCAATGTTCTCACCAATGGGTGGTTCTGCGAGAGGCATTACCCCGTTGCTGCTTCGTCCAGCGTCGTCAGATTGCGCCGTACTGTTTGGGTATTGGGGTGGTCTGGCCCCAGTGCTCGCTCATAGATCACCAGCGCTCGCTCATACAACGGGCGCGCCGCACTATAGTCCTCCTGGCGCTTCGACAACAGGGCTAGATTATGCAGGCTTTCCGCGGTATTGGGATGCTGTGGTCCCAGTACTCGCTCATAGATCGTCAGCGCTCGCTCATACAACGGGCGCGCCGCCGCGTCGTCGTCAATATCGGTCAGCAGTTCAGCCAGGTTGTTCAGGCTTTCCGCTGTGGCGGGATGCTGCGGTCCCAGCTTCTGCTCACAGATAGCCAGCGCCCGTTCATACAGAGACCGCGCCGTATCGTAATCCCCCCGGCTATGCAGCAGTTCGGCCAGGTTGTCGAGGCTTTCCGCCGTGGCAGGATGCTGCGGCCCGAGCGCCTGCTCACGGATGGCCAGCGCCCGTTTATACAACGGCTGTGCTGCCGCATAGTCGCCCTGGCGCCGCAACAGTTCGGCCAGGTTGTTCAGGCTTTCTGCCGTGGCGGGATGGTCTGGTCCTAGTTTCTGCTCACGGATGGCCAGCGCCTGTTCATATATGGGCTGCGCTGCCGCGTAGTCGCCCAAGCGATACAACAGACTGGCCAGGTCATTCAGGCTGCGCGCCGTCTCCGGATGCCAGCGCCCTAACACCTGCTGCTTGATCGCCAGCGCCCGTTCATACAGCGGCTGCGCCTCAGCGTAGCGCCCCTGTTCAGCCAGCAGTTCGGCCAGGTTGTTCAGGCTGCGCGCCAGAGCGGGATGTTGCAGTCCCAGCGTTTGCTTGCGGATGGCCACTGCCCGTTCCAACACGGGTCGGGCAGCGGCATAGTCGCCCTGACTCCGCAGCAGCGCAGCCAGGTTATTCAGGCTACTTGCCGTATCAGGATGGTCCGGTCCTAATTCCTGCTCACGGATGGCCAGCGCGCGCTCCAGCATGGGTCGGGCGGCAGCGTAATCGCCCTGATTTTTGAGCAGTGCAGCCACGATGTGCAAGCTACTCGCCGTGTCAGGGTGCGTTGGCCCTAACAGCCGCTCGCGGATGACCAAGGCCCGCTCAGCATAGTGTCGGGCCGTCGCATAGTCCCCCAGCCGTCGCAGATGGTTGGCCAGCCAATGACCCAATCTCGCCCCGCCCAGATCTTCTCGTGGCAGGGCCATGTCAGTTACCCCGCGTAGGATGGGCATGAAGACCATCAGTGAACTGAATGTGCGGGCATCACCCAGATGGCGCGCAACTGCTAATACCATACGTTCCACATCAGCCTGAGCAGCGGTATCGGTACTGATCTGGCGGATGTAGGCCCCAACCAGGCGGTGCATACGCAGGTCGGCGTCGGTGCGATCGAGGAGGCCGAGGCCAATCAGCCGCTGCAACACCGTCTCCGCGGTCAACTTCACATCCACGCCATTGACGTCGACGGTCTGATCATTGCCATGTATCACGAGTATCGCGCGCAGCAGCCAGGCCGGGATGACCTCGCCTGGCACGAGGTGCGCCGCTCGCGCTAACAACAGGAGCGCCAATCCGTCCGTGGCATCGTTGGGATCAAGCCGCTCGTAACTCAACGCGAAGGTACGGACCACGTCGCGGTCGTGACCGGTTGGCAATCTGCCACCCGTAGCCTCTTGCGATAGCCGCTCGAAGATCCGCGAGCTGCGCAGCTCGGCCAGATAGTATTCCATCGTGAGCCCTTTGCCCGGGCCAGCGAGAAAACGCCCGGCCAGGTGCAAGGCCAGCGGCAGGTCGCCCAACTCGGCTGCCAATGCCCCAGCGTCGGCATCACACAGGTCGGAACGCTGCTGACGCAGCAACGTTTTGCTCTCAAGGCGGTCGAGTACATCCAACGGATGGCGCTGCACGCCCAGATCGCCCGGCCATTCTGGGGTGCGACTGGTCACCAACACCCGTGTTGCACCGCCGGGATTGAATTGGCGGAGTAGTTCAGGATCTTCGCAGTTGTCACAGATCAGCAGATAGGGCAGCCCGCAGGTCCACCGCGCACGAACCAAGTTGACCTGCTCCGCCAACTCAAGGCCGGCCGCCTCGGTGAAGAGCTGCAAGTAACCCGCCCCGCCGCAGTATGCAATCTCGGCCGCAATCGCCTCCGGCTGGGCAAAGCTCAGCCAGAAGACCCCGGCGAAGTAGCGGCCATAGCGATAGGCGAACTCGACCGCCAGTTGGGTTTTGCCGACACCGCCCATGCCACTGATCACCACGGTCTGGGCCCGGTCGACCACGACGGGAGTCGCGCCCTTGAGCAGCCGGGCCAGGGCTCGCAGGTCAGCCTCACGCCCGACGAACTGGCGGTTGCGGCTGAGTTGGCCCAGCCACGAGCCGGCTGGCAGAACATCCGCCGGTTCCGGGATGGTATCGGCGGGCAGGTCGGCGAGGCGGGCAGCGGCGGCGGCGATCTCCTTCGGCGTAGCGGCGACCGGACCAGGGGTGAAGGGCTGCGATACTACCATATGCTTGATGATGTCGCGCCCGGCGACATCGCCGATACTGAGATCGTCAAACTGGCTGCCCTGACCAAAATTTAGTAGCCCCTGTCGCTCAGTATCGCACAGCGCCCGCAGCTCAGTAATCCTCTGGGCGAGCTGTGCATCACGATGGTCGATGCGGTCTTCCAGCGCGGTAATCACCCGATTGGATTCGGTAACGACCACTGGTCCGAGGGCGGCGCCGGCAAGGTTCCAGCGCTGGGTGTCGGCGCTGATGTGCTGGAGCAGCTCATACTGCTCCAGTATCAGGTCGCTCTGCGCTCCAATCTCCTCCTGGAGCGCCTCCATACTCTGTGGCGCCGCATCGATCACCCGGAGGAGGCTGGTGAAAGCTGCCGCGCTCTGCGCATCGCGGGACAGCAGCTCATCGAGCTTGATCGCCAGTTCTTTATGGGCTTGTGCGGTCTCAACCGGGTCAGCACTGGCTAGGGGTTGGCCCGCCGCCCACAGCGCCAGATCGCCCGCCCAGCCGGCCAGCGCATTGCCGCCCATACTGACGAGCCACTGGGCGAGCGCGCACTGGGTCAACGTCCCGGCGCTAACCGCCGCCAGCAGCGGGGCTAGCCCTGCCGCCCCGAGCAGGCCGATGGTCGACGCCCTCGACGCCCGCAAGGCGACGGAGCGCCATGCGGCGCGGCGCACCCCGGCACGGGCCTGATCAGTGAGTTGGTCCGTGGTGTCGTAGGTCATTACAGCAATCCTCCATATGGTAGGAAAATACGATCACACGTCGGCCATACAGTTCTATCGCTTCAGGCGGGGAGAGGTTCTGAATGCGGTTCTGATTACACCACACAGATTCGACAATACGAACGAGGAGTTTGGTCAGTAGGCGCTGGGGTCAGAACACACAACGTCGTCTCATGACTAACCCCCTAACGTTTTCGTTCATCCTTCTGTATAGAGCGACAGATCTACATACAATTTGATCAAGTAAACGGCGATTTCATGCAATTCTCAACATAGCAATCCTATCTCATTCGTCCATTTCACGTAGTGCCGCCTGAAGGCGGCACTCCATCGGCTTCACAACTCCAAAAGGGGTGCTATATATGTTGACGGAGGCTGGACTATGCCCCTGCTTTCGAGCCCTGCCATATATGATGGGAAGGAGCTTCGACTGCTTGAATCCGTACCATGCAGCGAGCCATACCGCGTAGTGGCGACCTTTGTCGCACCAGTTACGGCCGGCAAAACTGACGAGCCGGATCTAAGCCGCTGCTGGGCGTCGTTCGGAGCGTGGCAGGATGAGACGCCGGCGGAAACCATCATCGAGACCATTTACAAAGTATTGGCTCTCGGTCTGAACGACCGGATTTATAATCATCAGCTATTTGCTTGACACCGGCGCCTGCATGGCCTAGTTACACGCCAATACGACGGTGCAGCAACAAACACACCTGAGTCTCCCACAATACCTTCCTCACTCCTGCACAAGACGATACAAGAAACCTGATCCCAATTGGTATATTTCTGGTATATTAGCGTGATAAAAATCAAGATCTTCATTCGTATCTTCCCAAGAACAGCTCCGCGACATCGATACATCACGGACCATAGACGTCATAGCCTGCCCGGAGAGCGTTAGCGGGAAACACAACACTGTTGCAAGCACGCACGAGACACGTGATTGTTGCTTGACGGTTCGTCATGCACCCCGAATTATCTCTATGAAGAAGGGAAGAAACGATGGCCAACTCACGCGACAAAGATGTGCAGGATTGGATTCGCGAAGAATTCAGGCGAGCCTACGATTTTGACCGCCGCGACCCCTTGTTTGGCCTGAGTCGGGCGGACTTGCGCGGTCCGCGGATGAGTCGCCGGGCGGTCTTCCGCTTGATGGCCGCAGCCGGCACGCTGACGCTCCCCGGCGTCATGGCGGCATGTACGGCTGCCAACACCACAGAATCGGGCGCGGCGCCCCAGCCAGCGATGGATTCTCAAGCGAACACGCCAACCGGGGGCGTATTAGGCGCCGGTTGGGCGGGAGTGAAGGAGTTCACGACACTCGATCCAGCCCAGATCAACTCGATCCAGTTGTTCCAGATCTCATCGAATATCTTCGGCGGCCTGACCCACATCAACGCCGATCTCGTCGCAGAGGGCGATCTCGCCACCGACTGGGATGTGTCGGCGGATGGCCTGGAGTGGACGTTTTCCCTGCGCCAAGGCGTAACCTTTCACAATGGCGACCCCTTCAGCGCTGATGACGTGGTCTATACCTTCCAGCGATCCCGCGATCCGGCGCAGTCTATCCAGACCACTATTCTTGCGAATGTTGCCGATGTCCGGAAGGATGACGATTACACGGTCACGATCCTGCTTTCGCAACCGCAGGCGTCGCTCCTGATCAAGACGCTGGAGCGCTCCAGCGGTCGAGCAATGACGATTGTGAGCCAGGGCGCGCTGGAAACGATGGGAACGTCGCAATACGGGCTTACTCCGGTTGGCACAGGACCGTTCAAGGTCGTCGAGCATCAGATCGGCCAGAAGCTCGTTCTCGAACGATTTGAGAACTACTACGACCCGGCGCGGCCCAAACTCGACCAAGTCACCATTCTGCCCATCCCCGAACCAGAACCCCTGGCCGCCGCGCTCGAAGCGGGCGATATTCAACTGATCGGCGGCAACCCGCCCGCACCAGAGCTGATCGACCGTTTTCTCAGCAATCCCGACCTGATCGTTTCGGAGATTACCGGCCCTGGCTTTCAGGCCTTGTGGATAAACCCCCATCGCGAGCCGTTCACGACGCCCGACTTCAACCGGACGGTCGAGGAACTGAAACAAGAACCCGGCTACAAGACCCGATTGGCGATTGCCCAGGCAATCGATCGCCAGGATCTGATCGAGCGTGGCCTGTTCGGGCGCGGCATGCCTGCGTATGGCTCGATCAATCCCGCCATGCGCTTCTTCTTCGACCCCGACATTGACGCCAAAAGCCTCCAGCGCTTTGATCGCGCTGCGGCGCAGCAGTCATTGGCGGAGGCCGGCTACCCGGACGGGCAAGGCTTTCCGCCGGTCAAGCTGCTCGTCGCGCCAACCACGCGGCGGGAAGGCGAGATCATTGTCAACATGCTCAAGAACAACCTCAATATCGATGTCCAGTTGGAAGTCAAAGACCTCACCATTGTTCTTGACTCCATCATCGCGATGGACTTCGACATGGCGCGTTACGGCAGCGGCGGCGACTATGACCCCGACGATGCGCTGGTCGACTGGATGATCACGGAAGCCCGATTCAACGGCCCCAACCGCGATCCGTCCCTATCCTTCGGCTATTATTCCGACCAGGAGGCGGATGCGCTGATCAATCAGCAGGCCACAACGAGTGATCAAGAAGAACGCAAGCGTCTGGTTCAAGAGGCCAACCTCATGACCTCGAACAAGGTCGTCACCATCTTCCTGTATCACCCCCAGGATATCCTGGTCTATCGCAAAGAGGTTACGGTTCCCGATACAGCGCGGATTCCAGGGCTGGTTGATCTGGACCAGGTAAGCATTGCAAGCTGAACAGGAGCGGGCCGCATGTTCAACTATATTGTCAAGCGGATCATTCAGGCGCTGCTGGTGATCTGGGCGGTTGTCACGCTGGTTTTTTTCTTGCTGCGCGTGGTGCCGGGCGATCCGATCAACGCCATGCTGTCCAGCGTCGACCCTAGCGCCGCGGATGCTGTGCGCCAGCGCCTGGGCTTAGACCAGCCGATCTATGTCCAGTACCTGATCTGGGTCGGCAATCTCTTTCGCGGCGATCTGGGAAACTCGATCTATGGCAGCAATACGCCTGTTGGACAGATCATCGGCGCGGCCCTGCCCCGCACGCTGTCGCTGGCGTTCCTCTCGTTCGTGGTAGCCCTGATCATTGCGATTCCCGCCGGGATTATCTCTGCAGTCAAGCGCAACTCGTGGCTAGATCACGCGGTTACTTCGGTCGCTTTCCTGGGCCTCAGCATGCCAGACTTCTGGTTGGCGATGCTGCTCATCCTCATTTTTGCAGTCCAGCTCCAATGGTTGCCCGCTATTGGGTACGAGCCGCTCTCCGCCGGGTTCTGGCCCTGGCTCTCCCACCTGATCTTACCTTCTATTGCTGCGGGAACCGCGTTCGCGGCGATCATCGCACGCATGATGCGTTCGGCGATGCTGGAGGTCATGAAGGCCGATTACATCACGGTGGCCCGCTCCAAGGGCTTGAGCGAGCGGGGTGTCGTCTACCGCCATGCCCTGCGCAACGCGCTGATTCCGGTGATCACGGTGATGGGGATCGCCTTTGCGCTCTTGATGGCGGGGGCGGTGATTATCGAGAACGTGTTTGCGATCCAGGGCTTGGGCCGGGTGCTTATCCAGAGTATTCTCAATCGCGATTATCCCGTTGTTCAGGGCGCTATTCTGGTGGTGTCGGTGATTTTTGTCTTTATCAACGTCCTGGTCGACCTGGTCTATCCGCTGGTCGATCCGCGGATCAAGCTTGGAGCGTGAGCTATGACCTCATCTGTTGACGCCAGTGCAGACAGCGCGCATCGTGGCTTTGCCGGATCGCCGGTCAGGCGGCAACGCGAGCTGCGTTGGCTGCGAATTCTCCGAAACGACGCCAAGGCGCTGGCGAGTATGACCGTGTTAGTGGTGTTCGTGATCACGGCAATCCTGGCCCCAGTCATCGCTCCCTATGATCCGAATGCGCAGGACTTCCGAATCCTCCAACCCCCGTCCGTGGACCACTGGGCCGGCACGGATGATCTGGGGCGCGATCTCCTCAGCCGCCTGATGTACGGCGCGCAGATCTCGCTTTTGGTGGGGATCGCGGCCCCGCTGTTGGCGTTGATCCTGGGGGTGATTATGGGGCTGCTGGCCGGGTATTACGGCGGCTGGGTCGACACCGTGATTATGCGCTATATCGACCTGCAATGGGCCTTTCCCAACTTCATTATCGCCGTCTACCTGGTCGCTATTTTCGGGGCGGGGTTGTACAATGTGATCATTGCCATCACCCTGGCCTTCTTGGATGACTTTGCCCGGATCACGCGCGGCATGGTTCTCTCGATCCGCGAGAAGGAGTATGTGCTAGCCGCGCGTGCAGTAGGCTATCCCGATCACGCCATCCTGTTCCGGCAAATTCTGCCCAACAGTGCGGCCCCCATTATTGTGCAAGCGACGGTCTGTGTCGCTTCGGCTATCTTGGCCGAGGCGAGCCTGTCCTTTCTCGGTCTAGGCGTCGATCCGGCGACGCCGACCTGGGGCGCGATTCTGAGCGATGCACGGTCGTTTGTGTCGCGGGCCTGGTGGCTGGCGATCTTTCCTGGCCTGACGATTACCGTTACGGTGCTTAGTGTCAACTTTCTTGGCGATGCGCTGCGTGATATCTTCGATGTACAGGAGTAGTGATCGAAGCGATCTGTCTGCGAGTCTGTCTGGAAAGGTGGACTCCCTGTCCCCAGACCTGACAGGTGCGGCGCTTGAGAGCTTTTCGTGAGGGGCGGACGATCAGGGCGCCGCACCTGTCAGGTCTTTTTGGGGCTTTTCAAACAGCTTATTCATAGAATGTGTCATACCAAATTCGGGTGAACCATTGCGAAATGAGTTGGAGCTGCTCCTCACTGCGATGCGGAATGTGCAGCTTGTCACTCGCCACTCATCACTCATATCACTGGGCGCCGATCTCTGTCAATACCTCAGCCAGTGGCCGCGATGGAAATACGCGGACCGCTCCGTCGACGGCTGTTTCGGGGATCACCTCAGCGGTGCTGGTGATCTCGAATCGCGATGGATGCGCCACGCCACCAAAGTATTGTTGTGCTGCAAAACCGCCTAATGGATCTAAAAAGAACAGATATGTTTTCTTCGGGTCTGGTTCGATGTATGGATAGGCAGCGCGCGCTTGGGCGATCGCGGCGGCGGTTTTGGGCATGCGGCTGCTCAGAAACGCTTCGGGTTGCACCATGATCAGAGTGTTGTCGCCTTGGCCTTTTACATAGCGTTCGACTTCGACCGTATACTTTTGCCCCAGTCCCAACACATCCGAGGCGGCTTGATTTATATCGTTGACGTCGCGCGCCATATTGATGGTGTCATCCTTGCTCACAATCTGACCAACAACGATATGGGTAGAACGATCGGCGAGATCCTTAAATGATGCCGCAATGAGAGGTTGGCCAACAACGCCTGTCATCGGAGGTGAGGTATTGTCAGGCGCGGCGCAAGCGCCGATCAGCCCCAGGATCACGCCAAGCACGGTTACGCGGGATGCCATGGATGGCAGTTTCGGCAGGATAGACATAGCAGCAGTCCTTTCGCTAAAATGCTGTGATATAACAGTCCAACTCATCTGCAGTCAGTGTGCAACATTCGACTACAGGATTCTTGGTTTTGCGAAGCCTATGAGAACCCCTTGCGCTCTCGCAATTTTACACGATAGCAACCCTATGTGAGTTGTGAAGCCGATGTAGTGCCGCCTTCAGATGGTTGTACTGCTATAAAAACCGCCTAAAGGCGGCACTACGTCAAACGACCTATGTTGATTGGCGAATTTCATAAGGTAACCTGCCGAATGGCAGGGGACTCAATAGCCATATGCTCTTCTCAGCCTGCCATGTGGCAGGTATTCAGATCTTGTGTCCAATGCTATAGTATCCACGAAAGCGTCAAGAGCTAGCATAACAGAAGGAGGATGCCTGATGCCCAAGCCCACGTTGATCTTCGCCGCGTTAGCGTGCTGTGCGCTGCTGCTTGCAGGAGTAGCAAGTCAGCCTAATAGCGCCGTCGCCCAGCCCGAAGCGCCGGAAGGCGTCGATTGGATCATCCCTCAAGTCGAGCGCTACGACGCTGAAATGTTGGCGCAACGCCAGAACATCACACCTATGGAAGCCGCCACAATGCTGGCGCGTCAACCCGCCATCGGGGAGCTGCGTGCGAAGCTGGTCGCACGCGATGATGACAATTTCGCCGGGCTCTGGGTGACGGGGACGAGCCCCGAAACCCAGCGGGTGATGGTGGCGTTCAAGGACAATCTGGACGCAGAGTTGGCGCTCTTGCGAGCCGATTTTCCGTATCCTGAACTGCTACAGGGGGTCGCTGCGGCGCGAAGCTATAGCGAACTCCGGGCGCTGTATCAACAGACGATCGACCAACGGAACAGCTTAGCTGCGGCAGATGCGCGGCGCATTGACATCATGATCGACGAACCAGCCAACGAGATAAAGATCTATGCACCGGCGGATCTACTGGCTACACTCGAAGCCATGGTTGCCGACGCCTCGGCCATCAAGGTGATCGAAGCGCAACATGAGTCTGCGGATGATTGATGGTACCGCAGTACGGTTGACACATCATAGGCCAAATTACTCGATTGGCACAGGTTGCCTGGGTGGGGTTGAGTGTTACAACTACACCTCATCCAGGAGCTTCAAGACCCGCGCCCGATGAACCGCTTCCATGCGATTCGACACGTGCAGCTTGCGATAGACTTGTTCGAGATGCCACTTTACTGTACCGCTTCCAATGCCTAAGTAATGCGCAATCTCGGCATTGCGCATGCCACGTGACACATAGCTGAGGATCGTAACTTCGCGTGGACTGAGGCGCGGAAC
>JAKSDJ010000824.1 GCA_022360155.1 Chloroflexales bacterium
GGCAGAATTGGCGAGGGCGAAGCCGAGGAAGATCTTTCAAATTTGAGTTGTACAGAGGAACCCTGTACGGCTTTACCCGTCGGATCCCTATACATCACCGGATTGCTGTAGGCGTACTGATACGGGTGCAGGCTGTAGGGCGTTTCGGGAAAGCCCGCAAACGGATCTCTTGTGGTAAAACGCGCACTCCCCGGATCATACCACCGCGCGCGCAAATGCACCAACCCGCTCGTATCGTCCTGCAACTCGCCGGTGAAGCCGAAGGCGCCAAGCAGGTCGCCTTGCGGCGCGCCCCACGGATCATATCCAACGGTACCCTGCACCGTCCCTGCGCCGTCCAGGGTTGCGCGGACCGAGCCCAGCGCATCACCCAGATACCAGGTTTGTGCGCTGCCGTCGGCGGTGAGCAGGCGATCCATGCCGTAGATGGCGTTGGCCGTGCCGTCGTTCAGCACCTGAGATAGCGTAGAGGTGAAGTCATACATGCACAGAAGAAGGATATATAGTTTAGCATTTGTTTGCCTGCATACGCGATGGGTCACTGCTCATTACATCTGTCTCTTGGGCAACAGTTAGATTCGTTTGCCAATAGGTCCGGCGCACATTACTCTACAGGCAGCGTCAACTGCCAGACTCGGACAGTTGCATCTTCGTCGCCCGACACCAAGACAGTATCGTCGGCACTGAGCGCCAAGGCATTCACTAGTGCCTTATGCCCTTCTAACGAAAGGACGGTTGCCCCGCTCCGTACGTCATTCACATATATGTGTGGGTCTGGTTCCGGCTGCAGGAATGGCAAAACAGCCGGTGCGTCTCGATAGCTTGGGCCTCCGTGGATGAGATAGGTTCCGGTTTGGTCAAAGACGGCGGTGAGAAATTCACGCCCCGGCAGTCTCTGATTGCGCACTATACTCCCGTCCGCAACCATCCATGTCGGTAATGCCTGGGACCGAAAGATCGCCCGGATCTGTTGATCTGTTGCGATAAACTGTAAGGCAAGCACATCAACTGCCGGTACATCACTGGTTTGCACATAGTCCGCATTGGTGATATTCCAAATAATGGGACCACCAGATGAGGAGCCCGACGCTACAGAGATGCCATCGGCACTAAAGGTCAGCGCTGTGATGGTTTCAAACCGTCCGGGCGCATTAAAGAGCGGATGTCCTCGCCACCTCCGGATAAACTGCCCCGTTTCCACCTCGAAAAGCAGCAACTGCCCCTGCCAGCCGCCAGCTGCCGCTAGAGACCGCTGTGGATGGATGGCAATGGCCTCGATGCCGAAACTAGATGCCTCAGTGGCAATTGGAGATAATGTATACCGCGGGTTGCCGCTAGCTATGTCCCAGGCAATGACCTGACCATCATCACCTCCGGATAGGAGGAGCGCGCCATTGTTGCTAAAGCGTAGCGCCGTGACTTTCTGGGGATGAGCTTGCCAATGACGGAGAAGCGTCCCATCCGCCGTGTGCCACACAGAAATCGTACCAGAGAACGAGCCGCTCGCCACTAAGGTCGCTTGGGGATCGATGGCAACGACATGCACCGCCTCTTGCGCCTGCAGCGTTAGGCGTAAATGCGGGTCGGGCGCAGGTGTTGATTCGCGCCCGAGCACGAGAATGATGATCCCCACGATACCTGCCAGCCCAACACTGACTAGGCCAAACTGTATCCAATGACGCCTGCGCCTGCCGTTCTGCGTCATGAGGTCATCTCCTTGCGAGCACTGCTTGGATCGCCGTCTCAATAGCTTCGAAGACGGGACTAGGATTCATGGGAGGGCCATCAGGCGCCCAAATCTTTATTTCAGGGCTATCACGCGCCCATACAACAACCTTGAACCGTTGCATCGGATTGCGTGCAACGGTAAAATGGCTAGTGCCCAGCTCCACCTGTTCTTCCGTCCCGGAGATGCTTGCTTCCGGGAGAGGATACGACATAGGCCACATGGTATCTGGGTCAGATGGAAGAGCAGCAGCTGTGCCTTGTTCCGATAAGATGTTGATATGTCGTCGCACAATCGGCTGCTTTTCTGTCGGCGTCCATCCTGGCTGCAATGCTTCAACTGGAGCAATCGTAATCACTAGCGCGATGGTTATGCCCCATTGTGTACTGCGTTCAAGGATATTGAGCCGGAATGCGACGGCCTGCGCATGCATTCCACCGCGACTATAGCCAATAAGGATAACGGGTTCCGCCGGGTATTGACCGTCAAAAAGTTGTCGCACCTCATCAGTCGTCTCTCTGATAGAATCTTCATGCGCACGCTTAAGCTGCATTGATTCACGAGGCACGCCCTTTTGCTCGAGGTAATCTCGAAGTACCGTCATTCGTGTTCCAGGCCCAGGCTCATGCCAACCACCTTCGAACATGTAAATGACCTCCCCCGTCGGATCCGTCCACAACACCGGATTGCTATACGCATACTGATACGGGTGCAGCGAATACGGCATCTTCGCAAAGCCCCCAAACGGATCGCGCGTCGTCAACGTCCCACTCCCCGGATCATACCACCGCGCGCGTAAATGCACCCGCCCGCTCGCGCTGTCCTGCAGCTCGCCGGTGAAGCCGAAGGCGCCGAGCAGGTCATTTCCCCCGCGTGCGGGGGACCAAGGGGGGATTGCGGCGCGCCCCACGGGTCATAGCCCACCGTGCCCTGCACCGTCCAGGGTTGCGCGGACGGAGCCTAACGCATCACCCAGGTACCAGGTCTGTGCGCTGCCATCGGCGGTGAGCAGGCGATCCATGCCGTAGATGGCGTTGGTGCTGCCGGCATTCAGCACCTGGCTCAGCGGCGCAGCCAGATCCTGGGTATACGGGGCCACGCCGCGCTGGACCAGTATACCATTGGCGCTGTTCTATATGTTGCAGATAGGGACTATGCCGAGTGTATTGGTAGTGACTCTTACGGTATCAATGCCCTGCCATTGGACTATGTGTTGAAGACAAAGGAGGCGGGCGTTGAAAAAGCGACACCAGCGCAAAGCCTGTTAGCATGCCATAAACGATACCTGGAACAACGAATATGAGCAAGTCGAGAAAGTTAGAGAGATAGACTATCGCGAGAAAGATTCCTATGCTTGCCAGCGCTGCGCCAGCAAAAACGAGGAACCCCCAGCTTTGTTGTCTACGGTCCAGATGGGTGGTGTTGGGCCGGAGCAACATCCACCACTGCACAAAACCACATCCCAAACCGCCACCTAACAGTCCTGCGATACTTAAGAGCCGATACCACTCAGTGGTAAAAAAGAAGAGCTGCCAACAAATCCAACCCGCCACCATCATCAACCCCAGCTGAGCAACCACCAAAAGATGTATCGAATAGAACCCAAGAGCAGTCTCGCTTCTGTAACATGTAGTAAGGATGTAGTGTGTGGAGATTGAAAGAGCGACACCAGGGCGAGGCCCGTCATTATGCCATAAACGATGCCTGGGATAACGAAAACAAAGTCGATCAGATACACCATCGCCAGAAAAACCCCTCCGCTTGCCAGCGCTGCCCCGCCGTAGACGAGGAGCCACCAATACAGACGTCTACGGCCCGGCTCAAGGATAAGAAGGCGGAGTACGAGCCATTGCATAATACCCAGCCCAAGACTACCTATAAGCGAACCTGCTATACTCGGGAGCCAACGCCATTCGGCAGCAAAAAAGAGTAACCACAAGCCGGTCCAGCCAATCACGGTTACCAGGCTCCAGCCGAGCATCCACCAAGAGATGCGCCGGATATAGCCCAAAAGCAGACCGGCTTGGATGACACTCATAACTCCCCAGATACATCCCAAATCCTGTATGAGTGACAGGAGAGCCAAGGGTGTCGTTGGTAAGATGGGCGTCGATTGGTCGGGATCAGCTCCTAGAGCCATAACAAAGAGCCATAGATGACAGATGCCCCACCCAATACTGATGGTGATACTCCAACTAATCCAGACCACCCAATCCCATGACCGCCAGGACCGAACCATCAAGAATACTCCTTAATAAAGCTGTCAAATTTAGATAATCGTCTCTTTTGGGCAACACAGCTTCGGATCACAAAGCAAGGACCAGGATGGTAGTTGCGGATGGATGGTTTGATAAATCGTGTCATTGTAGCCGACGACAGGGTTGGCCGCGTGTTGCAAGATATGCGGATGGTGCAACCCCGCAGCGGCAAGATAGTGGTAATCAGGACGCCGGTTGCGCCTGCGGCGCGGGGCCGCACCCACAGCTCGATAGTCAGGGCGCCGCCGCCGCTGCCGACAATCCGTGGGCCGCTGGCGCGGTCACCGCTCCCGTCGAAGGCCAGGGCGAACGCGCCGCCCGGCACGGGTGTGGCGGTGGATGTGGGCGGCACGCTGGTCGCGGTGGGTGGCGCGCTGGTTTGTGAACCCCTGTATTAGTAGAAATACACCTCCCGATAAAGCACAGATTGTGCGATTCGTAGCGCTGGCCGTGCAACCAAATCAGATGTCGCACGGGTGGCTTCTTAGGTAAACAGTCTGTTGCTAGTATCCTCAGAAGACTGCGCGATCATGAGTGCATCCAACAGCCTTTCACACTGATAGAGCGCTCTTTCAGAGCTCTGCCATTGTTCATTAAGCCATGTGCGGCCCTGTGGTCCATCAATGTATCCCGTGTAGGAGCCATTATCAATTCGCGCAACACGTGCTTGGAAGGCGAACGTTTGGCAGGTCGCCGTGCAAGTCCACAGCTCTTGGTGTTGGTCCTTGCACCAGGCAAAATGGACCGGCGAGCCGATTACAACCCGTGCTAAAGATCTGAACTGACACCCGACGTAACTTGCAATCCTTTCAATTTGATTGATGAACAGGGCGTATATTTCGTTGGACGGTCGTTCACAGAGACAGAGAAGATGCAATCGATGCATGTTCGCTAGACCGAGGTACTCAAGCATTGCATGATCATCGAGGTGATGTTGGATTTGATATTGATGAATCGTGCTGGCGAGCAGATCCGGATATCGCTGGGCCATAGCTACAAGTTCGGTTAAATCGTTCATGCATTCACTCCCGTGCTCCAGGCCGATCGTACCGTAGGGAAACGTGTTGCGGCACGATCGGCCCAACATTACTTTATGGTCTGTTTCTTCGCCTTGGCGGGTACGGATTGCCGCCCGGAATGCTTATGAGTGTCGATCCCGGCTCAGGTGTGAGTGTGCCAGGGGGTAAGGGGATCGGTCTTTGATATCCGTCACCCTCGGGTACTGGTTCCAGGAGCGGCTATAGTGTACCCTTTGTCAAGCACACGAGATTCACCGATTATCCGTGCATCATCAGATGCTTGAGAACCCGAAACGATTGACAGGTGCAGAGGAACTGCCCCGCAGCACCGCTGGCTGGGGGCAGCCACCCCTCACGCAGCGCTCGTCAGATGCTCCTTTCCCAAATAGACCGCTGCTGGTGTGCAGTAGTCCAGCGCTGAATGCGGCCGCTGCTCGTGGTCATGCAGCAGATACTGCCCAAGCCCGGTGCGCGTGTCCCGCGGCGAGGTGTAGTCCCGCAAAGACACGTCTTCGTACTTCACCGTCCGCCATAGCCGTTCAATGACGATGGTGTCGCGCGCGACCTTTGCCATCCATGCTGATCTGTACTCCGGCTTCCTCCAGCAGCCGTGTGTCCTGGGGACTGGTCAAATGGCTGCCGTGATCGCTGTTCCCGATCTGTGGCCGCGCTCGCGTCAATGCGCGGCCGACTGCATCCAGGACAAACGGCTGTTCCAGCCTAGCATCCAACGCCCAGCTCACCCCAGAGCGGGCATACAGATCCAGTCCGGCAACCAGGTACATCCAGCCCGCCACCAAGCGGATGTATGTGCTGTCAATCGACCAGACATGATTGGGGGAGGCTGCCGTGACGCCGCGCCGCAACTAGGGATAGATCCGATGCGCCGGGTTGCGCTGGCTCGGATTGGGGCCTGGGCTGATGCCAGCAATGCCCATCTCGCGCATGGGGCGCTGCACCGCTTTCCGATTGACGATCAAGCCGTGGTCACGTTCCAGGACCACCGCAATCCGCCGCGACCCATATGAGGGCTGATCGGGGGCGCTGCGATCGATCGCATGCTTGATCGCCACCGCCGCGGCGGAGGGCGGCGCGGGCCGGTAGTACAGGCTGCGTCGGCTCAGGGTCAACAACGCAGCCTGCGCTTTCAGCGGCGCCTCAGCGTCGTGGCGGTCCACCAGCGCCATCCGTTGCACCCTGGTCAGGGTCGAGGCCAGATTTTTTTTGAGCCAGGCCACCTGGGTAGTCAGGCGGCCAATCTGGGCATAGAGATCCTCGATCGGCTGCTCATAGGCAGTGCGAAGCGTGGCAACCGAGTCGCCTTTCGCGAACAAGCTGGGCAAACCATGGCGTGCGGTCGCACGCCACTCACGCAACACATTTGGATGCACACCGTGCTCAGTAGCGAGTTGGCGGATGGTCTTGGTTTCCTTCAACAGCTCCTGGACGAGCCGAGCTTTGAAGGCGGGAGTGTAAGATGTTTTCATGCTTGTAGTCTACCCTATCTTGGCTGACCTCGCTGTGCAGTTCATGGGATCCAGTATAGGTTAGGTTCCCATCACTACGCTTCTGGGCAGGTGTGGTGCAGGAGCTACAATACAGTAATATCCAGACTGTATCCCGGCTGCTGTGTGTGAGCGTTGCCACGCTGTACGTCACAGATAGACAGCGTATTCCTCACCAAACCAACCACCTATCTACAATACCATCATCGTACTACCCGGCACCATCATCGCAATCGAATGCATACCCCAACAGCCGTTGGCGTGGAGTAC
>JAKSDJ010000116.1 GCA_022360155.1 Chloroflexales bacterium
GCCGGAAGCGCACGTATTGCGGCAGGAGCAGTCCGAGGAAATCTGGCAATTGATCGGCACGCTGGCGCCGCGCCATCAGGATGTGATTACGCTGAAGTTCTTCGGCGGGCTGCGGAATCGGGAAATTAGCACTATTCTCAATGTGGATGAGCGTACCGTTGCGGCGTACCTCTGTCGGGGAATCGAGAACCTCCACGGCAAGTACCAGCGGGCGCTCCTCCGGAGCAAAGACGAGGCAGAGTGATGGATAAGCGCCATTCCTGGAACGATGACGATCAGTATCTGTTGGACATGATCGAGGCCGCATGCACGCAGCCGGGTGCGTCCGGGCAGCCCCCGGAAACGCTCGCTGGCTTTTGTGATCTGCTTGCTAGCGCGAGACCACAGGCTGCCGATGATGTGCAGCAGCGCGTGCAGGCGCGGGTGCGGCAGGCTCTGCACCAGCAGCAGACGCAGGTAGTGCCGACGCCACATCCCACAACGAATAATTCACATCAGCCGCCCGCGCAGGGTCACGGGCTGGTTGAACAGCCATTGAAAGGAGTGTGGATAATGATTCCATCTCGGCTAAGATCACGACGGTTGGTGCTGAGTGCAGCCGTGCTTTTTTTGCTGAGTTTCCTGTTGCTATACCCCCAAACCCGTACGGCTTTGGCGCATTGGTTCGGGTTTTCATTCGAGGAGCGCGCCGTCCTCTGGCCGCTGATCGGCGCACCGCCCCCTGAGCCGCCATCGGCTGGTCCGCCGACTGGTGACGCTTTCACGCCCCCCCAGTATCTCGTCATTGATCAGGCTGGATGGAGTACTGGCGGCGATGTGAGCTATGAGATCCGCCGGTTTGAGATCCCCGCCGCGCGCTGGAGCGGTGTTATGGACACGAGCTTGCCAATACCTCAACCCGGAAGTACGATTGCTATTCCTGATGGGCGGACACTACCCGTTTCGACCTACCTCCCTGAAGGGTATCTGTGGCAAGGCACGACGATCACGAGTGCGGCAGGCCCTTCGCTCTTCGCGGTATCGGCTGCGAAGAGTTTTGTCGGCGGTGGTCCGCCTATGCCGGCCACCGATCCGCACCTTGTGAACTTTCTGATTGGCGGCAATCAGGCCGATGATCTCCTGCTCTTGGCGCAAATGAAGGCGCACATCGACCAGAGAGTGCATGTGCGCATGTACTATGTCACGGGGTCGCCGCAGCACCTCCCGCTGCGGCCGGCATCGTCACCGCAGCCGGCAGAAGGCGTCCTGCCAACCCCCACGCCCGTTTTGGGCGCACCGGTGATGCAAGCCGAGATCGGTGTGGTTCTGCAACCGGCGCAAGACCGAACCGAGCCGGCGATCTTGGTGGGATCGGCCATGAAGCATGAAACGACGGTCAACGGCGGGCAGGCGCATTGGTATACGGGCGCTTGGGCAGCCTCCGGTCAATGGATCGATGATGAGACATGGCTTTCGCTGATCTGGCAGCAGGACGACATGGTGTACCACCTGAGCGGGCAAAACCTGCCCTTGCATGAGCTGGTCCAGATCGCCGAGTCGCTGCCCTGAAGTGCAGAAATCCCCCGTAGGAGTCAAACCTGTGCGAGCGGGATTGTGCCAAGCTGTTGGGCAGAGTCAAGATCGAGGAAGCGAACGCAAAGGCATAGATCTTCCCGCTGCGTTCGCTCCTTGCCTACCTCGATGCCCGACAACTTCGCCCCAGGCTGTCACCCCACAATCAACATATTGGGAAGCATCAAGTCCGGCAGGTAGTTGCGCCCATAGCCGTAGCGCACAGCTTACCCCTGCGGGCATCGGGCTAGAAGATTGCGGCAGTGGGCATACATCGCCTTTCGTTCAGTGATGCCCGTGAGGGCGATCAACTCGTTATGCACAAGCGTGCGCGCGCTTGCTAGCTGCCGCCATTCTGCATCATCGGTATAGCGCCCTTCGCGCATCATGTCGACGAGAGCTACATACTCGGCGGCAAGGATCTGGATTCGTTGGATGTTTGCAACGGCCATTCAAATCTCCGATCGTGGTTCTTCGTCCAAAGTGTGGCTGATATAAGGCGAAGATACAACGCAATGTTGTATACAGATTAACAAAAACGAGTGCTTTTGCTACAATTAGGGTATACAAAGTATACATAGAGCCATATAGATCTGCCCATGACCGAGGTATTGACGGAAATCGGCGTCCAGTAGCATACCAGCTTTCGCTGCTGCTGCTGCGCCGCTGGATGCACACATGGTGCGCCCAGCGGCGTCATATCTCACAAAGGAGCGATAGAGAAGAGCGGATTGTCGGACCAGTTATAGGCCTATAGTTGATGTAATTATGGGATGACTTCGACTCCGTGTGCTTTGACCCAACAGCCTGCCGCCCAGGATATTCGCTCCTAACTAAGCAGCCTTGGCCGACGGCGATCCGCGCCATCTTGTATTGTGAGGCAATACTTCTCCCTTCATAACAAGCGAAAGTCCATCGAGCCGCACCTCGTCTTCCAGCACAGAGTCATACAAAACCACTGATCTGGGGCCGATGGAACAGCCATTGCCGATTTTGACATACGACATTTTCATCACCCGATCTTCAAAAAGATGGGTTTGTAGCGAACACATCGCGCCGATCGAGGAATCAGCGCCGATTTCAACCAGATCAAACTCGGTTATAAAGGTGGTTTCGATGTAGCATCTCCTGCCTACTTTTACCCCAAGCGCGCGCAATATCGGCGCTGCAAAAGGCGTACCAGTAAAAAAATCCAAGATTGCAGGAACGACTGCATTTTCATACAACCCTGTTACCAGTTCCGTCCGCCTGACAAATATATCCCACAAAGGCTTGACCTTCGGTGTGTATCTGCCGATGAGCGTTTTTTTGATCGCAATGACAATAGCCGTTATCCCGACACCAGACAGTAACATCAGCCAGGGCGAGAGGGCAATAGCGACCGCCACCGAATAGTTCATGAGCAGGTAAGAAAAGACAATCCATAGGATCCCACCTGCTAACGAAAAGAGAGTCGGAGGGAGGATAATTCGGAAAAATTCATATGCTAGGCGCTTGATATAGAGTTCTCGCGACGGGATATACGTAAGCGATTCATCAAAAGACTGGCTGAGCTGCCGTCTTGGCAGGTAGAAAGCTGGAGAACCAAGCCATACAGAGCCTTTTGACATCTTTGTAGCGGAAGGGATGGACAATACCCCGATCAGGGATTCATCCATGATCGCGTTGCCCCCTGGAACAAAAGCCGCATTGCCCACAAACGATCGACGCCCAATTTTTACGGGTTTAACCCCGAAAAGACCTCTGTAAATATACGATGGTCCCACATGGGCAATGTCGGCCAAAAAACTCTCATCACCGATCCCCAGCAAGCCCGGCGTAATGTGCGATATGGTTGATATTTCCGAACGTTTTCCTATTTTGGCGCCAAGCATCCGCAAAAATGGAGGCAGGTACAGGGTCGCATAGAGCGCGTTGGTCAGGGTTAGGCTCATCTCCATCAGCTCATCAGCAATCCATTTTCGAACATACATCAAGCTGTTGACCTCATAGATGCCCTCCCTGATTTCTGGCATGACGATTCGTTTTGTCAACACAATACACAGGGAAAGTATGAGTACGAAGACGAACCCTGCTAAGGGTGAACTTAACAGATACCAGTATCCGCCCCAAACCCAATACGTAGCTATCATGACCGTTATTGCGCCCAGTGAAGCCAAAGAGGTGATCAGCAAAAGGAGCGGTAAAGATGCTGTAATTCCCAGAGTGACCAGAAAATTCGGCGTGCATGTTGACTTCGTCCCCCTGTGTTCCCTTGCCTCTTTCAGTTCCAGAATATGGCGATTGGTTTCTGTTTCTTTGACGGCGGGCGAACCTGACCAGCTTTCATCTTGGGGAATAACGCCATTGAGGGGCAGCAGGGACTGATCGCCAAGCCAGCTCGCGTCCTCCATTCTTGCTCCGGGCATCATGATAGAATTGGAACCGATAAAACAGTGGTTGCCTATGGTGACTTGTTTGAGATGCAGGAAGCCGTTCTGTACTTCATATCCGAAAATTTGGCTGCTGTGCCCGATACTGCTCTCGCTGCCCACTGTGATGAGGTCGGGTACGTGAAAAAACGGAGTATGGATCATGGCGTCCTGTCCGATTTTCGCCCCCATAAGCCGGTAATAGCAATTAATCAGCGGTGTGCCCTTAAACATAGTGTGTGGTGAAAGAGAAATAGCCTTTTGAACCATCCACCACCGCAGAAAAAAAGAACCCCACAGTTTATGCCGCCCCTCTTTGACCCGCCCAAGCAGCATCCATTTAAGCGCAACCGGCAATACAAGCGAAAGAACAAACATTGCGCCTATCGTTACGGCAGTATAGCCAAACAATTCAGCAAAATCGGATAGACTCCAACTCAGCTGATGCGTGATCCAATTGAGCAGTAAAATTGGAGGAATGGATAATGCTCCGATATAGATGAGCAAAAAAAGCAGTTGGACAACACCGCTCAACCAGACCTTTTTATGTGATGGCCGATAAACGCCATCTTTTGGTTGCGCTGCATTCCGTATTGCTGAAACGTTCACCCCATTACTTTCCACTTTTTGCCTTACATAAGCCGCCAATGTTCTGACCGTCGGATATGCGTAGAAATCGCTTAGTCCAATTGATAATCCCGTCTCCTTTCTAAGTTGTGAAGCAGCTCGTGCCACGGCCAGCGAATGCCCGCCCAAATCATCAAATAAATTATCCTCCACCGATACCTGCTCAATATTCAACGCTTTTGCAATGGCACGGGAGATGATTCTTTCTGTTTCATTTTCCGCTTCCACAAAAGCACTATTCGTCGTTGCAAGCCTTGGTCCTGTTGGCGGCGGCAATCTTTTACGATCCGCCTTATCGCTTGGCAGCATCGGGATCTCAGAAATCTTTTCGATAAAGGCGGGTATCATATAGCCTGGCAGACGCTCACCGAGCACTTTGCGAATGTTTTCCGACAGATCAGATACGCCTTTTTTAAGCTTGCAATACGCCACAAGTTCCGGCACGCCAGATTCCGGCGTAAAGGTGCTGACAACAGCCTGTTCGACTTGCGGAATGTTCAAAAGAACCGATTCAATCTCGGTAAGTTCTATTCGGTAGCCGCGTATTTTCACCTGTGTGTCGATGCGTCCGAGGTATTCGATCTCGTTTTCATCATTAATACGCCCCAAATCGCCCGTGCGGTAAATACGGTTTGATGGATTATTGGGAATATTCAGAAAATCAGGAATGAAATATTCCTGGGTCAAATCTTCACGATTGACGTACCCTCTGGCCAAACCAATGCCAGCAATACAGATCTCGCCAGGCGCTCCTGTTGGCACAGGGTTTTGTTGTTCATCCAGAATGACAATAGTATAAGAGGGTATTGGCTGGCCGATGGTGACGGGCTTGTCCGGCAGTAGCTCTGACCATGTTGCCGTTACCGTAGCTTCTGTCGGGCCGTAGGTATTGAGGATCGTCCGCCCAGGACGATGCCATCTGACCGCCAGATCGTGCGGACAGGCTTCGCCGCCGACTATCAACAACCGTATTGATGGGATGTCTTTTTCAATCGTTGCCAGCAACGTTGGCACGCAGCACATCACCGTGACCTCGTGCTGGTGCAGAAAATCCGCAAGATCAGCGCCCAAGCGGCAAGTCCCCGATTGCCCAGGCACCAGTGTTGCACCAGTAATGAGAGGCGCCCAAATCTCTTCGACTGAAAAGTCAAAGGCAATGGTTATTCCCTGGTAGACTCGATCGCTTTCTCTGATACCATAGACCTTGCCGATAACCCTGACGAAATTGCAGATACTTGGATGATCGATGGCAACGCCCTTGGGATTCCCAGTAGAACCTGAAGTATAGATAATGTAACATAGCTGATCGGTAGGCGTTCCTTTTTCGTTTTCGTTCAAACGAAATGGGCTTTCCGTGCTAATAGCATTTGCAGCATTATCTACAAAGATTAAGGGGACAGCGGCGCTATCAAGATGATCGCTGAAATTTGATGTGGTGATGATTGTCGCAAGATGAGCGTCCTTGGCTATAAAGGAGATTCTCTTGCTGGGAAAACTGGGATCAAGCGGGACATAAGCCGCGTTTGCTTTGAGTACAGCTAAAAGCGACACATAGGTGTTGATTGATTTATCGAGCAAAATGCCAATGCGATCGCCGGACTTGATGCCTTGTTTGAGTAAGTAACGCGCTAACTGATTTGCGCGTTCGTCAAGCTCTTGATATGTAACGATGGTGTTTTTTACAATAATAGCAGGACGGTCTGCCCTTCCCCTTTTTTTGTTGAGGGTATCACATCGTTCTTCAAAGAGGTGCTCAAGCCGTTCGCCCTCTTGCCATCTGATGGTGTTTTCGTGGTTTTTGCAAGTCAACATGGTATCATCCTTTCTGGTCTCAACGACCTAATTGTTGTGTTGTGCGCTATGCAGAGGGCAGTTTAGTAACTCGATGTTTAGAATTGGTAAAGATCGTGTGGGCATGCAGTGAAGGTTGCCGCCCACATGGTTCGTGGGCAAGCCGCTCCGCGGATACCGCGCAGCAGTGTGTGCGCCCGCCGGCCTGGGCTCCGCACGGCGGCTCCAGCACCCGCGAGCTTCTGTGGCTCCCAAATGTGGCTGATGAACCACATTTGGGGTCATCAGCCGCATGAATGGGAACGGATCGCAAGCCGCGACTCGGGCTGGCGCTCGTCAGGGGCGCCGGGTCGTGCGGTTATGGTCAAAGACGCATACGGGAGACCATGACAAACTGGGGTTACGCATCCTTCTGCGCAGATCCACGCTTCCGGGATACCCGTTGGGTCGGGCTTTCCGCTTCGCCCTCCATAGCAAAGCAAGAAGATCGCCGATGCAGGAGGCAGCGGGCTCACCACAAGCCAGCGCAGTTGGACCACGCCGACTCCGTTGGTGAACCAGCTGCGCGCTGTTGCTCCGCTTCCGTGCGCTCTAAGCGATCCAGAGTGTGCAGTTTAAGCGCCAGGAAGATGAAGCAGCGGCGTCCCGCAATCCCCAAACTGGCGAAAGCCGGCGCGCCAATGCAATGGCTCTTGTGAACTAGGTGGTGCGTAAGCGGATGGTCAGAAACAGCAGATACGCTGGGCGAAGCAGGGGGCGCATCCCCTGCTGCAGGCGCAGAATGAGGACATCTGGACGACTATCGAACGATGACGCCCAGTGATGCACAAAACGGATGTTCCGCCCCGGAACATCGTTGCCAGCCCTTTTCTACATACAATACTCATCAATTCTACACAATTTCTGAACATCTTTGTTCTATATTGGGCAGGATAAGGCATTGATAAACCAGGTGAACACAGCATAACCATAGCCGTACCGTGCAAGATACGGAGGGTATGCACAGGCTGTGAAATAGCAGCGCGATCGGCTTTGCCAGTATTATCAGCGTTGCTGGCAGCTGCGCGTATGCGTTCTTCAGGATGCCCCAAGCGGCGAGTGAACCACTTGAGGCTGAGCTAGTATTACAACGAGACTTCATCCTGCACCGCATCGGAACGGACTTGTCAATGTCACCCTGGGCCCTTCGGCTGCGCTCAGGGCCGGCTGCGCGAAGGGTCTTGCACCCGTGGGCAAGGAGATTCTTCACTGCGTTCAGAATGACATGGCTCGTTGTAGTACTAGGCAATCGCAACGAAGAGCAGTGGTGAACGCACGCCAGCGGCTCAAGCAGTGCTAGGGTTGCGCCGATCAACAATGTATGAGGTATGAGACCAATTCGATTGAGACATTCCGCATCGTGTCACTCTGAGCGAAGCGAAGGGTCTCAGCAGCAGTGAGCCGAGATGCTGAGCGAAGCGAAGCATGACATGCGTGGTTTTCATGTCGAATTGGTATGAGGCCACTTAGACGACCCAGTCACGGGTCGTGTGCAACGGGAATAGGAGAGTAATGTCATTTCAACTGTGTAGCTCTTCAAAGATGCATCTGCACATCAGGAGGGCGGCTGTTCCATGAAAGAGAAACAACACACAAACACGAAACAGATCAACATGTTCAAATGCGCCAGCAGTACAGTACGGACACAACGTGCGCCCCCTACACAGTGGCTCATCGCGTTGTTGCTCCTCCCGCTCATTACCGCCTGTGGGAATGCCCAACCAACGACCCAGACTATCACAATGCCAGTTCAGCGCGGGAACTTAGTGCAAAGCGTAAGCGGCAGCGGGCAGATCCAACCGCTCCGCGAGAGTTATCTGAACTTTGCTGCCAGCGGCACTGTTGCCGAGGTGTTCGTGACTGAAGGTCAAGAAGTGCAGGCCGGTAACCTATTGGCGGTGCTGGACACTGACGATCTGGATCAACACATCCGACAGGCCGAGGCAGACCTCAAGAGTGCGCAAGCGAACCTGGCTGAACTGCAGGCTGGTCCGATCGAGACCGATGTTTTGACTGCCCAGTCCCAACTCGATTCCGCCCGGCTGCAACTCAGTCAGACGGCGAATGGCAACGCCCGTCCAAGCGATATCGCCAACGCTCAGGCGCAGCTTGAGAGCGCCCGCGCCGCGCTAGAGGCGTTACTGAACCCATCCGCGATCGACCAACGCGCCGCCGAACTGGATGTGCAGAGTGCGCAGACGAACCTGCAGTCGGTACGTGATACTACATCCGCCAACAAAACGAAGGCCGAATCGCAGCTCGATCAAGCGGCGAATACATTGCGCGACGCCCAAGATGCATACGCTCAGATCTACTGGGAGAATCGCGAATTGGAGGGCAACCTGGCCAGGCGTGGCGCCGAATTGCCCCAAGAGAATAAAAACCAGGAAGCTGCTGCACTGCGGGCGGTACAGGACGCCGAGGAATCGTTGCACCAGGCGCAAGTGGCCTACGACAACGCACGACAGCAGGAAATAAGCGATATTCGGTTTGCCGAGAACCAGCTTGCCGAGGCGCAGCGGCAGCTTGAGGCGCTGTTGGATCCAAGTGCAGAGGCTATTGCCCAGGCAAGGGCTCAGGTCGCCCAGGCAGAAGCCCAGCTAGCCCAACAGACCAGCGGCACACAGACCGATATCGCGCTTGCCCAGGAGACAGTCGAGCAGCGCCAGATCACTCTGGATGCGTTGCAATCCCCACCCACAGAGTCCGAACTAGCGCAAGAAGAAGCGCAGTTGGCCCAGGCAGAGGTTGCACTAGCCCAGGCGCTGCAGAATCGAGCGAATGCCGAACTGGCGGCCCCATTCAACGGAATCGTTGCGGCGGTCAACATCACACCGGGCGATACTAGCAGCGAAGGGAATGCCGCTGGCAATGACGTCGACAGCGCCGCCATCTATCTCATCGATACGTCGACGTTCCACGTGAATGTGCAAATCAGCGAGGTGGATCTGGATTCTCTCGAAATGGGGCAGACAGCGGAAGTCACTATTGAGTCACTGTCAGGCGCCCAGCTAACCGGCACGTTGAACTACATTGCGCTGACTCCAACGATTGATCAGAATGTCACCACGTACGCGGCGCGGATCGATCTGGCGCCAACGGATCTCACCCTGCGCGTCGGCATGAGTGCATTGGTCACGATTATTGCCGAACAACGCGGTGATGTTCTTCTGGTGCCGAACATTGCGATCCGGCAGTCTCGCAACACAGCACAGGTTATGCTTCAGCAGGGCGACCGGAGCGTGCCAACGCCGATCGAAATCGGGCTGGTCGGCCAGACCCAAACCGAAGTTGTGACCGGACTACAGGAAGGTGACATTGTTGTCGTCACCGTTGAAGGGGATAGCGCCAGCAACAACAGAGTGCCCGGCGGCGGCTTCTTTCCTGGGGGCGGGGGCG
Source organism: Chloroflexales bacterium (assembly GCA_022360155.1). Lineage (GTDB taxonomy): Bacteria > Chloroflexota > Chloroflexia > Chloroflexales > Chloroflexaceae > JAKSDJ01. Next base: position 9,819 of record JAKSDJ010000116.1, read on the forward strand.
GCGGGGGCGGCAGGCCCGGCGGCCCTGGCGGGAACAGCGGCGGCAGCGGCCAATAAAACAAGGTTCGCCAATAACGTTTTGAGCGTTGCCGTTCGCAAAAAGCGTAATCATGCAAACATCGCCTTGATCGAGCCGCCAAACAAGCAGGGAAGAGCCTATGGAACAGACAAAACAACAGGTGAGTATAACCCTCCCGCGGTTGCGCTTCGGTCGTGCTACTGGTGAAAGCTTCCGTATCGCGTTAAATGGCTTGCGCTCCAATAAGTTGCGCACTGCCTTAACTATGCTGGGGATCATTATCGGTGTAGCATCGGTCGTAGCGCTGCTGGCCATTGGCCAGGGTGCATCAGCATCGGTAACGGAGCGTATCGCCAGTATTGGCAGCAACTTGCTTTCGATCTCGCCTGGCCAATCGCGGGGCAGTGGGGGTCAGGCCAGCGCCCAGGCTCAATCGCTGACCCTGGCGGACGCAGCGGTACTGGTTGAGTTACCAGGTGTAGCTGCTGTCGCACCAGCGTTTCAGGGCAGCGCCCAGGTTATCGCTGGCGCGAACAACGCCCAATCGACGGTTGTAGGCGTGACCGAGCCATATTTTACAGTTGTGAATTTGACGATTGCCCAGGGGACGATTCTTAACGCAGCACAAATAGCAGAGATGGAATCGGTGGCGGTGCTCGGGAGTGTTGTTGCCCAAAACTTGTTTGGAAACCAGGATCCGATTGGCGCTGTCATCCGCATCAATGATCAGATTTTCCAGGTCGTTGGCGTCCTGGAGCAGAGCGGCATCTCTGGGCAGGGTGCATCAAGTGACGAGCAGGTATTTATTCCGATTGGCGTGGCGCAGTTGAAGCTCTTTGGCGCGCAGGCGCCCGGCAGCGGCAGTTTGCGCGTTTCAAGTATCAGCCTCCAAGTGGAATCAGCTGACCAGGTTGATACGGTCGCTGCTCTTGTGCGGGCGACAATGCGTGAGCTGCGTGGATTGAGTCGCGATGGCAGCGAAGACGACTTCAACGTCTTCAACCAGGTCGACGTCCTGGAGTCACTCACTGAAGTGACAGGCATTATGACCGCGTTTCTTGGCGCAATTGCTGGGATCTCGCTCCTTGTCGGCGGGATTGGAGTTATGAATATTATGCTCGTATCAGTGACTGAACGGACGAAAGAGATTGGGTTGCGCAAGGCGGTCGGCGCACGCCGCAGCGACATTCTGCAGCAATTTCTGACCGAGGCGCTGTTGGTGAGTGTGCTTGGGGGAATTATTGGGGTCGTGCTCGGTGTCAGTATCGCGTTGGTGCTCGAAATAACCGGTGTGTTTACGCCAATTATCACACTCCCTTCGATCTTGCTGGCATTGAGCTTTTCGCTCGCCGTCGGGCTGTTCTTCGGTATCTACCCAGCCCAACGCGCGGCCCGGCTGCGCCCCATCGAGGCGCTTCGCTATGAGTAGGGCGACCCTCGGGGAGTCGCCAGGACTAGTTCCTGCAGACCCTTGCACTACGTCAACGGATCAGCTGCAATTTGGGGAGGGATCTATGCCGCTCATTGATGTTCAAAGCGTTACAAAAGCGTACCAGATGGGCGACATCGCGGTCCAGGCGTTACGTGGCGTATCATTCACTATCGCGGAAGGTGAGATGGTCGCGATTATGGGGCCATCGGGAAGCGGAAAAAGCACACTGATGAATATTCTTGGCTGCCTGGATCAGCCAACAGCGGGAAGCTACTGCCTCGATGGCGTGGATGTTGGCGGCCTGAACGATAACCAACTGGCGGACATCCGCAATCGCAAAATTGGCTTTGTGTTTCAGCAGTATATGTTGCTCCAGCGCACGAATGCGTTGCAAAATGTCGAACTGCCACTGCTCTACAGCGATAGTAGCTTGGCTGCTGAACGCGCCCGTACAGCGCTTGAAGCAGTTGGTCTGGGGGATCGGTTGTATCACAAACCGAACGAACTATCGGGCGGTCAGCAACAGCGGGTCGCGATTGCACGGGCCTTGGTGAATAACCCACGCATCATTCTGGCTGACGAGCCAACGGGGGCGCTGGATACAAAGACGGGCAAGGAGCTTATGACCGTTATTCAGCAACTGAACCAGGAGCAAGGGATCACGGTGATCCTGGTGACCCACGAGTTGGTCGTCGCACAATCCGCACAGCGGATTATTCACATCCGTGATGGGTTGGTTGCACAGGACGAAGCGGTCGCAGGGCTCGATCTCTCAGAGGCTGTCTGAAAAGGGGTATGGAGTGCGGCAGCCA
>JAKSDJ010000073.1 GCA_022360155.1 Chloroflexales bacterium
CCTGTCGGTCGTGGTCGAGATCTGGTTCAGGAAGCGGGTTAACGACCTGTCGGTCGTGGTCGAGATCTGGTTCAGGAAGTTGCGGTGTGCAGGCCAGAGAGCCAAAGATGCACGAGAAAAAGAGGAGAACAAACAGGTTTCGCTTAGGCATTGGTATGTTGCAAGATCGCTTTCAATTGTCATAACCCCCGATAATGTCGATAGAGTGAGGATTCTTCACGAAGCGGCCCTACACCGCCTTCTCGCCCCATCCCCACGTACGCGGGGACCATCTGCTCCTCGCCTCATCCGCTCATCGGCACACCGCTATTATAGACGATGTCTCCACTCTCGCGTATACTGTAGCTGCACCATCAAGATGTATTGCAAAAGTAAGCTGTGTTGAGGAGGTGGCTTCGTGTCAAGAACACCCATCGTCTTTGTACCTGGGTTCAGCAGTTCGTTTAATCTCCTTGTACTGTTGGATATTCGCGGCCCCACGCTGAGTGGTTGGAATTTTCCACCCTTTGTCGATTTCGCTCAAACCTTTCTCGAGGGATTCCGTCAGGTCGGTTACAAACGGAACACCGATCTGTTTGTGGCCTTTTATGATTGGCGCAAGTCGGTGAAGGATATCGCGCGTGATTATCTGATACCCTGGATTGACCGCGCCCGGGAGAAAACCAACCACGATAAGGTCATCCTGGTCTGTCACAGTATGGGTGGGCTGGTGGCGCGAAGTTATATTCAGAGTCGACAGTACCGCAATGATGTGGAACGATTGATAACCCTGGGCACGCCGCACCGCGGCTCGGCAGATGCCTACTATCCCTGGGGCGGCGGCGAACTGCGCTCTGACCCGACGGTTCGCGCTGTGTTCAATGTCTACCTCTGGTTTCTCGAACATTTTCATCCCTTCCAGACCAGCTTGGATCGGCTTCAGACAATTCGCACTCAGGTGATGGGGGTGCGTGATTTACTGCCGATTGATGACTATCTGTTCGACCAAGACGTCCCGCTCCAATCCAAGCCCGAAGATCAGATGCATGAACGCAATGCCTGGGTCGAACTGCTCAACGCGCCTGAAAATATTGCGACGCTGTTTGACCGCGTGCCGGTGACGACGATTAGCGGCTCGGGTTTCCCGACTGTACAATCGATTATCGTTGGCCCAGCCCCGTCACCGCCGAGCGATCCGCTGCGTTTCCCGGATGGCGAACCAGTCGGCGACCAGACTGACGGTGATGGCGATGGCACGGTAGCGCTGCGTAGCGCTCGTCTCGACGATCCCCGCGTGAACAACCTACCTCCCGTTGTGGTGCAACACCACCGGCTTGTCGACGAAGCCGCGGCCCAGGTCATGAGCGCAATTGGTATAGCTGCGCCGGAGCTGCAGGTTGCAGAGCCCGAGTCACGCTTGGTGATCATGACCGCCTCGCCAATCAACATGACGGTCGAGCCGCCCAAGCCCGCGCCAACTCCTGGGGTATTGGGCGCGGCTGAGCCTCCGCCACCGCCTGCCCGAACCAGGCGGATGCAATCCTATCGGTACGGGCATGAGGGAAAGCGGTTGGGAATCATGGTTGTTCCCCAGCCCGAATTGGGCGTCTACAACATCCAACTCGCTGGGACGACAACAGGGTGCTTTGCGATGGGGGCCATGATGATCGGACCTACGGAAACGCCGCTGGTTTTGGGGACGACAGAAGGTGCGTCGTCATCTGCCGCGGAGCCTGAAATGGCTCCGACCAAGATACGCACTACCCGCGGACAGGTCGCGTCTGGAACTGAATTGTACTACCAGATTGAATGTACGTCGCTCCACGATCAGCCGCAAATCCGTTTTGATGCGGCAGCAACCACTATGAATGCAATGTCTCGGATGAAACAGGCTATGCAGACGTCGATGCCGGGCGTGTTGGGCTCGGCTGGCGAGGATATGATGCCGCAACTTCGCGCTGCGCTGGGCGCCGCCGCGATTAACGATCCGGTGCGCGAGCGAGTTGATGCTGCGTTGACGAGCGACGATACAACTGCGATAGAGGCTGTGGCAGCGATGTTGCAACAGGAAACGCAACGGCAAGAAATGGCGACGCTCCTGCACAATCTGGCGCGACAAGTTATCGGCCCATATGACCCAGAACTCGTTGCCGCCCTGGCCGAGCAATTAAAGCAAATTGCAGATTTGCAATCCTTGTCGGACAGCTCGACCTGATAAGAATAGATTGGCACGCGAACTGCTGGTCGTAGCAATGATCAGCAGTAAGTGATCTGCGAATGCGGGATGCGATGTCGACGTGTTTTCATCGCATCGCTTCCTGCTCTGTTGCATGTGTTATGTCAGCACGCGATACTCAAAACTTCATCCAGCAGGGCTGCTTGTTCGTACGCGGAGCCATCCCGCTGATTGGGGTTGCACTGGCATTACTGCTTGGTCCAACGCTGTTGGTTTGGTGGTGGTCCGGCGGGCTGTTCGATTGGCGCTATCTTGTGATCGGGGGCATGATCAGCCTGGGCCTGTTAGCGGCGCTGGCGCTCGTATTCGCTTGGGCCGTTGGTCGTATGGGACAAGGTCGACGACGCTAACCAGACGGAAGGTTTATTGCTCACGCTCGAGGACAAAGGCAGCAATTTCGCCTAGGTGCTGACGCGCCGGACTGTCGGGGAAAATATCGAGGTGACTGAGTGCCAGATCGATATGCTGGCGAGCCGTCGCATAGGCCGGTTCGATCCCCAGACGTTGCACTTCGGCGATGGCCCAGGCGAGGTGGTCTTCGTCGCGCGAGTCGATGGAAGCAGCTAGCGTTGCATCATCGTCTGCCGCAACCGCATAGATCAGGGGCAGGGTAATGGTGCCATTGCGCAGGTCGCTGCCCGCCGGTTTGCCCAACAACTTCTCATCGCCGATAAAGTCGAGGATATCGTCGATAATTTGGAAAGCCAGTCCTAGGTCGTAGCCAAAACTCCCGAGAGCGTCAATTTGCTCTTGCGTGCCCTGACCACTCGCCATACCCGCTTTGCAAGCGGCAGCGAAGAGCGCCGCAGTTTTGCAGCCGATTTTGTAATAATATTGATTGCGCGCCGTCGCGAACGGTATGACGTTCATCACCGGGGCCAACTCGCCTTCGCAGATGGTCATCACCGCTTGCGAGAAATAGGTGATAATCCGCGGATCCGGGGCTAATGCCATCTCGCCGGCAGCCAGCGCAAAGAGGTAGTCGCCGACCATGAGTGCAACACCGTGGTCCCAGCGGGTGTGAACAGTGACCGCACCACGACGGCGTTCAGCTTCGTCAATCAGATCATCGTGAACTAATGAAGCAGCATGGATGAGCTCGACAGAGGTTGCAGCGTGCAAGACATCGCTCAGGCGGTAGACGCCGAACTGCGCGGCGAGCAATGCTAATGCTGCGCGCAATCGTTTTCCTCCCGAACTGAGAATATACTTCCCGGCAGCGCTGATCACGACTGACGAACGCGAACTGGCTCGTTCGAGAACAACGCGATCGACCTCCTGCAGATCGGTGAGGAGCGCGGGAGGAAAGTTTAATTGTTTCATTGGCACAGCGCTATCCAGCAAGCTCGTAAGATCTTGTGAAATCTGCTACTATATCCGGTTAAGATACCCTATCTTGCTGGGGATGTCAACTACAGGACTTGCGCGGTGGTGGGGATCGGGGAGGTGAAGCTTCCCCGAAAACTCCTTCTTGCCGTGGCAGCGGCGGCGCTGCCGCCGCTGCCACGGCAAGAAGGAGGGCGGCAAGCTCTCCAACCCTCCCTGCCGACTGGTGACCACGTAAGTCATGTCAACTATTGGCGCAGACTCGCAGATTTTGAAACAGATCGAGGCAGGGCTACGTTAAAGCCTCGCACGAGCACCCAGATTCTGCGCTCGATGTTCCAGGTTGACGCGGTCCTAACAATCAATATTATACTATCCATTGACGTGGGTCGTAGCGGTTGCTAGAATAGGCGTACGATTCGAACTTACATAAGGAGAGCCAACATGATCAACCTGTCGCGGTTGGGTCGGGCTACTGGCCTAACGATCGGGGCTGCTGCGGGATTAGCCGGCGTGAGCGCATTGGTGGCGCTGCGCCGACCGTTGCCTCGCACCACCGGCACGCTTCCTGTCCCTGGCCTACGCAGCCGAGTTCAGGTGTTGCGTGATCGTTGGGGCATCCCCCATATCTATGCCGATTGCAACGAAGACCTGTTCGCCGCGCTCGGCTATATTCACGCTCAAGAGCGGCTGTGGCAGATGGAGGTGAACCGACGGACCGGTCATGGTCAGCTTGCCGAGCTTTTTGGCCCGATTGCGCTCAGTTCGGATCGTTTTGTGCGCACCCTAGGCTTCGGTCGCTTGGCCCACCGCGATGTCGAGCTTATTGACGACGACACCCGCGCGACTCTTGAGGCCTATGTGCATGGCGTCAATGCCTTTGTCGAATTCAGTCGCAGCCCCTTGCCGCTTGAATTTACCCTGCTACGCCGCACCCCACGACCCTGGGAAGCGGCGGATGTGCTGGTCTGGGCGCGAGTGATGGCCTTGAGCCTGAACACCAATTGGACGACGGCGCTCCTAAATGCACGGATCGTTGCGGCGGTCGGCGAGGAGCGGGCGCGCGAGTTAATGCCGTGCTATCCCGAAACCCACCCCATTACGGTACCGGCAGGCATCCACTACAATCAAAACATTGGCGAAGGCGCGCTACGGGCTGCTGCCGAAGCGGCGCCATTCCTGAACCAAGCCATCAGCGGGCATGGCAGTAACGGCTGGGTTGTCAGCGGTGAGCGCAGTATCAGCGAGAAGCCGCTGCTGGCCAATGATACGCACCTGGGCCTGACCATTCCAGGGGTCTGGTTCGAGGTGCATCTCGTCGGCGGCGATTACCGTGTCGCCGGCTTTACCTTCCCTGGCGTGCCCGGCGTGGTGATTGGCCACAACGAGCGGATTGCTTGGGGCACAACCAACTCGTTGACCTCCGACCAGGATATCTACATCGAGCGGTTTCGGGCTGACGATCCGTTGCGCTACGAGTGGTGCGGCGCTTGGGAAGAGGCCGAACTGGTGCGCGAGGAGATCACGGTCAAAGGGCAAAAGCGCGGCGAAGCGCCGTTTTCCTCTGTCATCGAGGAGGTGCGGGTGACGCGCCACGGACCAATTATTTCTGCGATTACCGGCCCGGATGAGAGTCCCCTACGCTACAGCTCGCCAGTAGCGCAAACTGCTGACCCACAGGGCAATGGCATCGACGCACCGCCGATCGTCGAAGAATTAGCGTTGCGCTGGAACGCCTTCGACACGGCGCGCATCGTTCAATCTGTGCTGCAAATCAACCACGCGCGCGATTGGGACGAGTTCCGCGCCGCGCTGGCCGACTGGAACTCGCCGGCGCAGAACTTCGTCTATGTCGATGTGGATGGACACTATGGCCACGCGCTCGGCGGTTATATTCCCATCCGTCCCAAAGGTGATGGGCGGCTGCCCGTACCCGGTTGGACCGGGGAATACGAGTGGCAGGGCTATATTCCAGCAGCAGCCCTTCCCGCCGCCTATGATCCGCCTGAGGGTTTGGTGGTCACGGCGAATAATCGTATTGCTGGCGGCGCTTATGTGTATGGCGGAACACTGCATGGCGACTGGCTGAACGGCTATCGGGCGGCACGAATTCGCCAATTGCTTGATTACACGTTTCGGCACAACGCCGAGAGCTTTGCCCGTATCCAAACTGACGTACTCAGTTTGCCAGGGATCGAGCTGGCCCGCCTGCTTGCCGATCTGCCCCTGACTGACCCACTCAAGATTCAAGCCCGCGATCTGCTGGTGGCCTGGGATGGCGACCTGACGACGGAGTGTGTCGGTGGTACGATCTATGCGACGCTGCGCTATCATCTGGAACGGCGCACGTATGCCGAATTGGGCGATCTGCTGCAGGCGCAGACGGGGCTGGGAGTGTTTGGAGTCATTCCTTCGCGAGACTATTTAGGGCGGGCTTTCCCCAACATCGTGGCGCGGATTGCCGCAGCAGAAGGCCCCAAGCGGCGCGACCCCTGGTTGGGCGCGGGGCGCACCTGGAATAGCGTGCTTCAAGAGAGCTTGGCCCTGACCATCGCCGAGCTGCGCGCAAGCCTTGGCAACGATCCGACGACATGGAACTATAGCCGGGTCCACAGCTTGACACTGCGGCACACCTTGGGCAGCGCTCCGGCGCTGGCGCCGATCTTCAATCGTGGGCCGTGGCCAACCGGCGGGGACGTGGATACAGTATGTATGGGCTATCTGCCCCGTGATACAGCGACTGGTCCAGTCTACATCGCCCCGTCGCAACGCCAAATCTGTGATACCGGCGATTGGGACAACAGCCTGAGCATTCTACCCGCCGGACAGAGCGGGCATCCGGGGAGCTTACACTACAACGATATGGCCGCCTCTTGGCGTAACGGCAGCTATCATCCGATGCTCTGGAGCCGCGCGCGGGTGGAGGAACATACGGTTGCCAGATTATCGTTGATGCCGGTATAAACTTGCGCAAGTGATCCGCCGATTACATGGTTGCAATACAATTCATCTGGGCCAGAGTGGCGTTCAGCCCGCGCGCTGACGCTGTTTATCGACAGATGAACGACGCCGAATGGGTCGCGTCTCGGTCGGATTATAGCGGTTATCAAGAACGCCCCGGAGGACTGTAAATTCTATGCGCTGGCGCTGGACAACACGCGATTGCTCCAAATGACTGGTGCGAATATGCATGTCATCTATGCGGTGAAATATTGGCCCATCGGTCGGGTGTTGCTGATCGTGACTATTGAAATCCGGGATTGGGAGTCCAGAGAGACCTGAAGTAGAATTCACGCACCAAGCGCTCTAACCACTACGATCTTCGCTGTTCTAAAAGCCTTTGCCGCCTTACTCCCTGCTTGGCTCCGTACCCTCGGGCGCCGTAATCAGTTTGTACCCCTTGCCCCGAATGGTCATGATATAGCGTGGCCGTTCACGGATCGGTTCGACCTTCTCGCGGATGCGCTTGACCAAGGTGTCTACACGACCATCGCTAAGATCATTTTCAAAACGCTTGCTCTCGTCGGGATAAAGGTAAGCCAGTATCTCGTCGCGGGTGCAGACCTGCCCTGTCCGTCGATAGAGGAAGGCCAGCATATCGAACTCGCGCGCCGTTAGGTCTCTAATCGCTTGTCCGCCCTGCCAAACAACCCTTGCCGTTTCGTCGACCCAAAGCGGCAAATCAATCGGCGCGGCTTCGGTCTGCACGTAGCGGGTAAAAATGGGACTGAACATGGTCAGACGATCGTGTTGGGTGTGGATTAAGCCTTTGAGCTCGAGTATTGCACGGGGGGCATCTGGTATCGATCGGCCATCAGCAAGGTGGCTGAGCGCCAATCGTTCATCGTTGGCCAAGCCTTCCCAGAGCTTCCGACACTCCTCGCGAATCGTTGGCTGATCGAACATGTCATCCGCTACGGAGACGCCCTGACTGCGCATGCAGTCGAAGAGGGCTACAAGCAAGCCGGGGTGACCGCCGCTTAACGCCCGCAACTGGTCGCAGTCAGCGGGCTGCAGGGTCTGACCTTTGCGGGCTTCGAGTTGGGCAAGGATGCTCATAACATCTTCGGCGGCATACGGTCGGAGACCCAGCACGCAACGCGAGAATAGCTCGTAGAATCCTTCGCAATCGGCGGGCGAGCGCAGGCGCGCCGGGTGATCGCGCAGCATCAGCGTATAGCAGAGTTGGTATTTGTTGGCGTCACGCAGCGCGCGCAGGTTGGCCAGGGCCAGCGCCGGCAATACTCGGTAGGCCTCATCGAACTCATCGAGGATGAGGCACAGGCTGAGTTGCTGCTCTTGGCAGAGCATATGGAATGCAAGCTCGCTATGCCGCCGGGCGAGGATCGCGTCGCGGCTCGTTATGGCCTCACGGCGCAGCACGTTGAGTTCGGCGCGTAGGGGCTGCGACTTGGCATGCCGCCCGCTGGCCTCGGTTAAGACGGTGAGCAGCAACTCATAAAAGCCCCACTCAGAGACGGCAGCCAGGCGATTGCTATCAACCAGGATCAACAACGTGTTTGCAGTCTGTTCGCCCAAGTAGTGCTGCTGTACGTCGGGACGCAGCATGAACTGGAGCAGCCGTGATTTGCCCATGCTCGCCGAACCGGCGATAGCCGACGAGTCGCCGGCCCGGATCGCCGCAAAGAGCGGCGCCGCGATTTCCTGGCGGTAGGTGAGCAGATGTTCGGGTCCAATTTCGGGCATAACGGGGCTCCTTACGAATAGGTGATGCGAATGATATTCAATGAGGAAAGGAGTTTGACTTTTCACCCGGCGGCGCTTGGGGTTGTCGCCTTTTATCGTCTGCAGAGTGTGGTGAGACTGGCCACTCTTTTCCCCACTGTTCCAGCCGGTCGCAGATGAGGGAAGCAGACAGAAGTGCGCGATCCCGTGCCAGGTTTGCCTCTGTTTGATCGCTCCATTTGGCATAGTCGCGCAACACCGAGAAGAGCGACTCCATCAACAATGCCCAATAATATTCGTCCATCCGCTCGAAGCGAGTGATATGCTTGGCCAGACGACGCAGCTCAACAATGACATCAAAGGCCTTGCGTAGATTCGCCAGGGTTTCTGGGTTTGCCGTTGGGATGGTACGCCATTGGGGCGCGTGATCGGGATGTTCGGGCGTCAGAAGTATGGTATCGAATTCGTATGTCAGCGGTAGTTCGTTCCGTGTTACGATGAGCATGCGGAGACGGATATCAATCTCGAGCTCCACAATGTCACGCAGGAAGTAGCCAGGCCCGGAACGTTCATAATCAATCACAGCGGTTCGCCTGAACTGATCGACAAAAATGTTGCCGCCATGCAGATCGCCGTGCGTGTATGCCTCCCAATGCGAGAGAAAGCGGCTCTTGCGACTGTGGGTACAGCTCCAGGACACCGGGTTGGTCAAGGGTATGTCCAAGCCGGGAATGTTCAGTTCGCCAGGTTGATCAGCATTGGCAGCAAGACGTCGCTCTAGTTTCGGAAATGTATTGACATAATAATCATAGACCGTGTTAACCTGTTGAGGAGATACCAGTTGATACCAAGGTTGAAGCGTTTCCTCAAACAGATCGGTTATCGTTTCGATGACCTGCTCGGTTGTGGCCTGGGCATACCATTGGCGGAATGGTTTGCGCTGCTCGGTGGCGACATTGGTATAGCGCAGGCCGCCGAGATCCCAGAGCGTGACCGCGTGGGCGCGATCTTCGAGCCGAGCCGTGCGTTGTGGCGAAAGATGTGGTGAAACATAGCGATGATAATTACTCACCTCGTCTTCAATCGGTTTCCTTTGGGTCAGTTTGACAATCTCGGCCTGACGCCAATGTTGGTCGGCGCCTTGGGCGCGCGCAATCATCACCACGGATCGTTCGCGAGCGGGTAGATCGATGATCGCGCCATAGTAATCGGTGATATGATTCAGATCGATTTGGGTGACCTCCTCATCGGCGTAGAGCCGGCTAATAATACACGAAGGCTCATCAATCGGGGCATTCACAAACTCGGGCAGCAATTTCCGGACGATATCGGGCGGCTCGTAGCCGGGGCGCCACTGGATCTGCATTAGGCAGTTGCAACGCTGCCGCAGCGCCTCGCGGACCGCCTGGCGCAAGCGGCTTGGGCCTTCTTCTTTACCGACGAAATCAAAGGCCTGCTTGGCTTTGAGCGCCTCGCGGACCGCGGCCCGATCACCGTAGCCGCTCACAATGATGGCAATGGTTGGCTTCAATTGGGGGACAAGGGCGAGGCCGCTGGTATCTTGACGGTTATAATCATCGAGCAAACGCATATCGACGAGCGCAATGTGGCAACGATGTTTCGCGGCCTTTTGCGCTGCATCGTCGAGCAATTGCGCTCCGGTTCCTTCGGCTGCAAACGGTTCATAGCCCCAGCGGCGCAGGTGCTCAATGTGGTCAGAACGTACCGTGATATCGTTTTCGACAACCAGCACCCGTGGACAACAGCCCGGACAATATTCAGTAAAAACTGCGTTTCCCATCGTCTAATTCTCCTGTATGGGCAGCCTGAAGGCAAACACCGCGCCCCTGCTTGGCTCTGCCGGTAACAAACGAATCGAACCGCCCATTTCTTCGAGCAACAAACGCACCAGGATCAGCCCAAGCCCTCCATTTTTCTTGGTTGTCACCTGTTGTTGAAAAATGAATGAGTGGAGGTAATCAGGAACGCCCGGTCCGCTATCTTCGACCTGAACTTCGATCCTGTTGTCTGCCAGACGCTGGATCCGTACCGTCAGTTGACCGTTGTCGGCCATTGCTTCCAGCGCATTATGCACCAGATGTCGCAGCACACGCTGGAGAGCGGCGGGTGACGCCTGGACACAAGCATCACGACACGTCGACTCAAAGGCTACCGTGACCGCCGCCCCGCGTTTGGCAACGATTTCGCCGACCCAGTGGGCCAGTTGTTCGTCGAGATGCACGACGCGGGGTGACACCAACTGGCGCACTGTGCTATTGGGGAAGGCGCCAGACAGCCGATCTGCGCTTTCGTCAATCTGTTGAATATATTGTCGGCCTTTTTCCGAGAGTTCCGCTTCTTCACTGATCCAGTAGGCGCGGCTGCGAATCAGGCTCACTTCGCGATTGATGTCGTGGGCGATATCGGCAGCCCAGGTCGTAGTCAACGAGGCGGCTGTCTTGAAGCGTAATTCAGCCGTTTGATAGGCGCGATCCAGGGCGATACTGACTTGCTGTCCAACGCTACGGATCAACGCGACATCGTCGGTATCGAAGGCGTTAAGCTTTGAACTCTCCAGGATCAGTACGCCCATAAGCCGGTCGCTGCTCATCAGGGTCATGCAAAATTCCGAATTGGTGTTCGTGATCAGTGATAAATAGTCCTTCGCTTGAGACGTATTACCGGCGTTGCGCTCAGCAATCTGCTTGGTTGCCAGTGACTCGCGCGCCGCTGCAGTGGCAAGCCCCAGTTCATCCAGATCAAAATGGGTTAGCCCGCAATAGTCCGGATTATCGATACGGTAAAAGGCCAAAGACTCGGAGTGAAACATAAGCATGCGGTCGTCGCTATTGTAGATCAATATCCCTGGCACGGCGTGAGGCAGCAATTCTTGCAGCTTGCTCATGATTGTGCGCAAGGTTGAGCCAATATCCAGACCAGCCCCCACCGCTTCAGTAATTGTCATGGCGGCTTTAAGCCGTTTACTCTCCCTGCTCATCGCCTCAAGTCGGGCAGCATCGCGTACACTGGCCGCAGTAATCGCCGCAATGATTGGAAAGAGCACCCGCTCTTCATCGCTAAACTCGTGACGTTCGCGATAGTTGAAGAAGAGAGCGCCGATGACTTCATCGTCGGCGCGGAGCGGCAATGCGGCGACCGACTCGATCTGCTCCGTTGTGATAAAAGGTCCAAGCAGGCGTGACTCTTCCCGCGCAACGACCGCCCAGATCGGTTCTGATGCGCTCATGATCGCCCAAACGACGCTGCGCTGCGGCGAAGCTTCATTGTTCATCTGGTTATGCACACCAAAATGGGGGCCAAGCCGAATCCGTTTGCTCTCTGGCTCCTGATACCAGATTGTCAGGGCGGAGATGCCCGGTGCAACCCGGCGGGCCACATCGGAGACGGCAACCAGGATGTTTTGCAGGGTCGAGGGTGCGACCACGGCCCCAACGGCGTCGAGCACATTACGCATATTTTCGAGGCGCTGGATGTTGTCGAACGCAAGCGCAGCCGTCGCTGCCATTCGCTCCATCATATCGCTGTGGCTGGCATCGAAGGCTTCGATGGCTGGTGACTCGGCGTTGAGGACGCCAAGAATTCGCCCATCGAGCCGGATCGGAACATCCAACTCGCTCCGCGTTTCGGCGCTTTGGCCTACATAGAACCAATCGGACCACTCCGCAGTTTTCACATCGGCGGCGAGTTGTGATCGTCCGGTGCGAAGGGCCAACCCGCTCATTCCTCTATAGAGTTGTTTTTCAATATTTTTGATAAATCGACCACTGGGGTGAAGATGATACTGGTGACGTACTTCGTGCGGAGTCTCGTCTGGGCATTCTGGTTTTTCCCACTTGCGTAGCAAGAGGCCGAGCACTGTTTGCGGTCGGTCAAGGAGTTGCTGGATGGAATCGAGCAGCGCCTTGGCGATCTGCTCCTCACCAGTCTCGGCAGTCAATGCTTTTTGGAGAACCTGACCTAAAATTTCCAACTCTCGCTGGCGGGCCTGGCGTTGTGTTTCAGCAACATCCAGGCTTCGTTGCACTTCCTGCCCATACCGCCCGGTCCGAATCGCGACGCTTGCCAGGTTGGCAAAGGCTTCTGCGTGGTAAACGTCTTGTTCAGTAAATTCTTGGGCGGTGCGATAGTTCAGATACAGCACGCCTGTGAACTCATTGGTGACAACGTCGCGCACGGGAACGCCGACGAGCGCTTGAATACGCTCGCGTTTGAGGAAGGTGTGTTCGCTCAACGGCTTGTGATCGAACCATACTTGAGGGATAGCAGTGTCGGATATCACCAGCGGACCAAGCTGTATGATACGTATGGTCAGGCCTGTTTTGCTCGGATCGGCCCAGATCGTTGGTTCACTCAGCAAACCGGCGCGGCCAAGGTTTGTGTAATCGTGGTCAAATTCCGGCTTATCAATGCAGTGTTTGTCGCAATCGGGATTCAGCGGATAGATTAGCACACAATCAGCGCCGACGACCGCTTGTGCGGCCTGACAGATCTGCGAGAGCGTTTCCCCCAGCGGGCGATTATTGGCTTCCGACATGATCGTATGGTTGAGCATGATCAGATTATCGCGGGTCTGGCGTTGACGTAGGTTGGCGTAGATCAGCGCCGCCTGGGTCAACAATGTTTCCAGTTGATCTAACAGCGCAGCTTGGAGCGGCAGACGGTTGTCGGCATTGTCGACGACCAGCAGGCCAAGGATTCCGCTGCCGGTGCGAAAGGGGGTTATGGCATAATCGGTGATGCCGAAGGTCGCGACAAACAATGGCGGCAGGCTGTGTTTGACATCGGAGGCGCGCACGATAACCCGCTTTCCCTCTTTGAGCGCTTGGCTAAAAGCGCCGCTGTCTTGGCTCAGATCGATTACGAGTTGGGGTAGAAGCTGCTCGACAGGCGTTGCCTGGAGTTCTCCCGCCCGAAGTTGTTGTAGATAACCATCGAACGTGAGATCGTAGCGGCGTTGTCGGTTCCAGCTTTGGCGTGATCGGTTGTGATTGAAATAGCCAATGCCGATCTTTCCGCGAAGCAGCTTGCCGTTTTCTTCAGCGAGGAAGAGCGCCGCTCGATTAAAGCCAAGCGCATAGCCAGCCGTGATCGCTGTCAGCGTGGCATGCCAAAACCAGGATTCACGCTCTTCCGCCAGACTCATCATCAACATACTCGCGCGATTGAGCGCGGCCAGGCGACGACGATTCTCGGCTTCTTGCTCCTTCAGGCGGGCCATCTGGATTGCTCCTGCCACCTGATCGGCTACGGCCATCAGCAAGCGGCGATCCTCGTTGGTGTAGGCGCCTTCACGCTCGTAGTCCTGGACAACGATGGCGCCAATGGCCACGCCTTCTAAGCGTAGCGGTACGCCCAGCCAGCAGCGGGCCCAAGGGCGATAGGGCCTGATCCCATGCGCTTTGCAATACTCTTGCACATCACGCGGCAAAAAGAACGGCTCGTTTTGAGTAATGACGTGGCTCACCAGACCCACGCCGATTGGACGACGTTGGTACGGTCGATCCTTGGTGTTCTCGACGTGGAGCCGGAAATCGAGCTGGCCTTCCACTGCATCAAACAAAACAACCATAAAATTGTGCACATCAATCAGCTTGCCGACCTGAGCGCGAACTTCCCGCAGCAGCATCTCCAGGTCATCGCGGGCGGCGCGCGCCACGATGTGGCGGCCTAACTGGTTGAGAATTTCCAGTTCCTTACTCTTGCGGGTTTCCAATTCATAGAGTCTGGCCTGTTCCAGCGCTGCTACCGCGTGGCGACCATACAGTTGCAACTGATGGCGCTGATCGGGTAAGAGCGGTCGTGACTGGCTTGAATTGTCGAGGGAAAGAACGCCCCAGAGGCGGTCGTTGCTCCACAGCGGAATACTCGCCCATTCACCGATAGGCGCCTCGAAGCCATGCGCTGCAAAATGATGATAGAGATAGGACGCGCCCAAGGCCTGACCTTGGAAAAAGACGGCTTCGCGTTGTTGCAACGTCTGTTGCATATAGGGTGAGTCCGAGATGGCCATGTGAAAGCCGGCAAACCCCTCAAGCCCGGTGCTGCCGATCTGGTATACGCCGACCAGGGTTTGCTCATCCGCATCCATTTGCCACAAACGGACCCGCTCGAAGCCTAACCGGCGCCCGCCCTGCACAACAATCTCCACGACCTCGCACACCATGAGCGCGCGTTGGGTTTGCTCTGCAACTTCGTTTAGCACTTTGAGCCAATCCCGCTCATAGCGCGTGTCCCGCCATTTGCTCAGCGAACGCAAAATCCAGATCAACTCGCGGGTGTCGAACGGTTTGGGCAGATAGCGATAGGCGCCGTGCTGATAGGCCCGCAATCCAGTATCTGGGTCATCGATCCCGGTAAAGATGATTGCTTCGGTGTTGGGGCTGATGCAACGCAACATTTGGAACACATCGATGCCATCCGCCCCTGGCCCTAGGCGTTGATCGATCAAGAACACGTCGAATGGCTGCGGCGCCGCAGTGACCTCGCGTTGCGCCGCTTTGGCAGTGGTCGCTTCGACGATCGCGAATGTCGGTTCTTGGTTGCGGCGCAAGCTGTCGGCCAGAGTACGACAGAAGAGTTCATCGTCGTCCAGTATCAACACGCGGATCATAGTCCCACCTCCGTTTATGTCGTGAGCGGCACTTCGACGACCATGGTTGTCCCCCAGAGCATATGGCTCTGCGCGACAAAAGCGCGTCCACCGAGCGACTCGACCAAACTGCGGGTCACATACAATCCCAGGCCGCTGCCGCCATCGCGGCGAGTGGTAAATCCCAACTCGAAAATGCGCTCCCAGAGATGATAATGAATACCTGGGCCGTCGTCCTCGACGGTGATGCGTAGAATGGTGTGCGTTTCCTGCTGTGTTTGCTCCATACTGATCTGAACGCGCCCGCCCTCGCTTGGACGCAGCAGGGCAATCTGCTGGATGGCGTTGATCACGACATTCAGCACGATTTGCTGAAATTGCGCGGCCTGCATACGCAGCGGTACGTCGATGGGTGATGGAACAACAACCATCGTAACGTGCGCGCGGTCGGCCATGTCGCGCGCCAAGTGTACTGCCTCGCCGATAATAACTGCTGGATCGAGGACTTGCTCTCGACTCTGGATAGTGACCCGGCCAAAGAGGCGGGCGGTCTCGGTCAAACGGCGGACTCCGGTGGCCAAATTTCCCAGAGTTTCATGGGCCTCATGGATATGGCGCTCAAGCGCCTGTATGTCGTCGTGAAAAAGCTGGTTGACTTGGGTACACTGCTGTTGGAGATCGGTCAGTGCGAAATTGATCGGGCTCAGTTGATGATTTAACTCATGGACCAGCGCGCGGCTCAATTGGCCAAGTAAGGCCAGACGCTGAATCTCTGCGGCGCGGATCTGAAAGCGCTGACGTTCAAGCAACGCGCTGGCGGCGAGCGCAGTGGCGAAGGCGTGTTGTTCGTGGATATCCTGAACAGCATGGAGCTGTGCGAAAAACACAAAGAGGGCGTAGTCTTCCGGGAGATCGCCTGGCAACGGAACTCCCAGGCACGATTGAAAGGAAAGCAAAGGCCGCAAGTAGCGAATCCGGGCCTCGACTAGGCGAGCGTCTGCGATGCGTACGATCCAGCGCTCGACGGCGACGTTGCGTACGGGGCTGTAAATCAGATCGAGGAGCGCTTCTAGATTGAGCGGTCTGGCGCCGGCCTCGGCGACAACCTGTACATTGCCTTGGGCTGGGTCAAGCGCAAAGAGCACAACCTTGGTTGCGTGCGTCCTTGCCCGAAGTTGCAGCAACAAATCTGTGAGGCGGGGATCGCGGGTGATGGGGGAGAGATGTGGATTGTTGGCCAGCGGGAGGTCAATTCTGGATGCTCCTGTGGCCAGTCCGCCCCCATCTTCGAGGCGGTCGAGTAAGACGCCCGACAGATCTTCGGGAAGCAGGGGCTTGATCAGCAGCCGGATTCCATCGCGCTGAAGCGCTTCCAGATCGACCATATGCTCGTCAGCGCGCGCCCAGTCGGTCATGAGCACACAGTGGATGCCCGGCCAACGCACATGGATCTGCTGGATGGCTGCGATGCCGTTCATGCCTGGCAAGCCAAGATCCATCAGGATCAAGGTAGGACGTTCCTGTTCGATCAGGGCCAACCCCTCTTCGGCGCTGCCGGCGCTTAGCGAGCGTTGCCCAGCCTGGCGCAGCCATTTTGCCACAGCTTCACATTGGGCCGGGTCGTCCTCAACAACGAGAATAGTCCAGGGTGCATGCTGGCGAGCGATTAGTTCCAATGACGGTTGGAGCGTTTCGCTCGGCGGTGCGACTTCCCATTCCTCGATGGGAACCGGTGTGATAGGCGTCAGAGCAGCATCCTCTAGCTGTGTATCTAGGCGGATCCAACGTTCGCTCAGGGTTCTCGTCAGGTTAAGGCCAAGCCGGCGACGGGCTGGATCGATCAGCTCAATCACGACTTTAATCCTATCGCCTAGCCAGAAAAGATCTTCGGTGCTTTGCGGTTGGGTCCAGGGTGGCAGGCGCGAGTGGTGGAGGAGCCCGACAACCCCTGCTTCGATCTCCACGAAAACGCCATAGGGTTGGATGCCGGTCACCATGCCGGTGACAATCTGGCCGAGTCTATAGCGTTGGGGTAAGTCGAGCCACGGATCGTTCTGCGCCAGACGCAGACTCAACTCCAGGCGCTGGTTGTGTCTCTCTCCAAGCACAACTGCCGGAATTGTATCGCCAGGCTTGTAATATTCGCGCCAATGCCGGCGCTCGTCACGATCCCAGGCGATTTCGCGTTCGCGGATAATGCCGGTACGCCCATCGTCAAGGTGTACAAGCATGCCAAACGGCAGCAGCCGTTGGATTTGGACCGTGAGGTACGATTCTGATTTCGTCGATGATGCCATCGCTATTCTCACCCGTAAAGAGAACCGAAAATCACGATATGATCAAGTTGGAGCGATTGCTCCCATGTTCGATACCCTGTAATGTACTCCATGTAGCGCAAAAGCACCAGGAGTAGTCCTGCGGCAATTAGCTAACAATCTGCTGGCAAAGATGTCAACCGCGTCCTGCAATAGCACGCAGATGGCGCAAATGAGCGCAGAAATTCGCTAAATCTCCAGACCTGAGGTTCAGCACAAGTAACGCTTTACGTCTCCCCAGCAGTCTTCAAGCGAGGTTTTTCAGACAAACTTTAAAATCATTGCGGCGGGGTGTGGTATGATGTATCGGTTTCGGATCATCGCAGAGAACAACAGTTTATTGCGCGTGAAGGTACTCCGTGGTAAATCGATCGTCGAGATGACAGCGCCCGAATTGCAGGAGCGGGTAGCGCCCTACCGCAGGGTCGCGCTCGACATTGGCGCTGGCGATGGTAAGTTTGTTTATCGACAGGCCCAGACCCATCCTGATGCGTTTTTCATCGGCCTAGACGCCTCACCGGCAAACCTAACCGAGTACGCTGCGAAAATCCTCAAGAAACCGGCAAAAGGCGGTCTGGCGAATGTGTTGTATGTTATCGCCAATGTCGAGCAGCTTCCGGCGGAATTGCATGGTCTCGCGAACGATATCTTTATCAACTTCCCTTGGGGGAGCCTGCTCGATGGCCTTGTTCTTGGTGATGCTCGCGTGTTGGCCAATATTGCCAGCGTAGCCGCGCCAGACGCAACACTGGAGATTTATATCAACTACGCGGTCTTTTCCGAGCCCGTCCCCGTTGACGTTGCCGAGTTGCCAGAAATGACTATCGACTACATAAATGCAACCCTACAGCCGCGGTATGCTGCCGCCGGAATTATGATTAGCGAGCGAAGATACCTTGGTCCCGAAGCGATGAAAGCCATTCCAAGCACGTGGTCTCGCCGCCTTGCGTTTGGCAAGAAGCCGCAGACAATCTTTATCAAAGCCGAGCGGCCATCGTGATCTTCATCTTCAAACAAATCAGAATGTGGAGTACGTTATGCCCGCCTTTACCCGCGTTTTAATTGCCAACCGAGGCGAAATCGCCGTGCGGATCATCCGCGCTTGCCGCGAATTAGGCTTGAGCCCCGTCGCGGTCTACTCCGAGGCCGACGCACATGCGCTGCATGTACGCCTGGTCGATATCGCTTATCTCGTCGGCCCCGCGTCGGCGAGCCAGAGCTATTTGCGAGGTGATGTGATCATCGCAGCGGCCCAGGCCACCGGCGCCGAGGCGATTCACCCCGGCTACGGCTTCCTCTCGGAGAATGCCGCGTTTGCCCGCGCCTGCGCCGAGGCTGGCTTGATCTTCGTCGGCCCCCCGCCGGACGCAATCGAAGCGATGGGCGGCAAGATTGGCGCGCGACGCTTGGCAACGGAAGCGGGCGTTCCAGTCGTGCCCGGCTACAATGGCGACGATCAACGCGATGAGGTGCTACGCGCCGAGGCCGAGCGAATCGGCTTCCCCTTGCTGATCAAGGCCAGTGCGGGCGGAGGTGGCAAAGGTATGCGCATCGTACGCAGCATTGGCGATTTTGCGGCAGCGCTCGAAGGGGCGCGCCGCGAGTCGCGGGCTGCCTTCGGTGACGACACCGTCTTCCTGGAGAAGCTGGTTGTACGCCCGCGCCACGTCGAGATACAGGTGTTAGCCGACTCGCATGGCAATATCGTCCACTTGGGCGAGCGCGAGTGCAGCATCCAGCGTCGCCACCAGAAGATCGTCGAAGAATCGCCTTCGCCCGCGCTGACACCGGAGCTACGGGCGGAAATGGGCGCAGCGGCGGTTCGCGCGGCCCGTAGCGCGGGCTACGTCAATGCCGGCACGGTTGAGTTTATGCTTGACCAGGATGGCCACTACTATTTCCTTGAGATGAACACCCGTCTCCAGGTCGAACATCCTGTCACCGAGCTGGTCACCGGCCTGGATCTGGTACACCTCCAGTTTGCGATTGCCGCCGGGGAACGCCTGCCTTTTACACAAGATGACATAACGTTTCGAGGTCATGCTATCGAGGTGCGGCTCTACGCCGAAGACCCGGTAATGTATCTGCCGGCTAC
>JAKSDJ010000959.1 GCA_022360155.1 Chloroflexales bacterium
CCGCGCCGCCCGGCCAGCCAGCCATAGCGCCCGGCCACCGGCCGCCCGGCGCCGCGCCGGCTGCGTTGCTTTCAGCGCGGGCGCCGCCTCCTGATGACGGCGCTGCCCACGGGCCCGGCGCTGCCCCAGATGCAGCTGCACCCCGCGCCCTGGCCGAACAGGCTTGCCACCCATGTCGTGCGTCCCGATGCGTACCGGCCGCATCAGAAAGCGGCCTCGCAAAAACCCTACACCTGAGAGCCCTCTCCCGCCCCCCTTGATCCCCCCACACGCGGGGGGTTGTGGGAGAGGGGGGAACACGCCGCATCAGGAAGCAGTCCATCTCGTTCCAAACATGGGTGCGGTCCGCCCCTGAACAGAGAGAGAGGAGACCGGTCGCACCAGGATGCGGCAAACCTCGCTCTGACTATGGGTGCGGTCCGCCCCTGAACCACCCCGCACGGGGCGTGTACCCCCGTGGCCCCCACATGTGCGGCCAGGGGCAGGGGTAGTTCGGGCGCGCCGTGGCGCATGCCGTCCGGCGCGGCGCAGGCACAATGTCAAGCGCGAGGCCGTTATGAAAAGAGGCGGAGAGGCGAAGCGACGGCCATGCGTTGCCAACCACCCGTTCGCTTTTGCATCCACCACCCCTCGTAGTGGAGACATCCACCGCAGCCAAACGCACTGCCAACCAAGCCATCTGCGGAGAGGGCAAGGGAACCGTCAGGGCGCCCCAGCGGGGAGCATAAGGAGCAGCGCCCCGCAGATCGGCGACATATCAATCATCAGGGAGGCGCAACCCTATTTGATTCACCCAGACGAAAAGAGTCCGGCGGCTTGCAGCCGCCGCTTGGGCCTCACCGTCACCCACAGGCAAAACCACCAAGAGCAGTTATGCACCATGAGACTTTCGGGTATACTATGAGTACATATTCTGAATTCTAAAAACTGCTATCGAATTGACGCCGCCGTATACGCCTCACAGATAATCGAACAACCTGCGTCTATCTGCGTTACACCCGCGTCATCTGTATATCGCCACCTGACTGCAAAGGGGGACAATCATGACACCCGAAAACAAGCACGAGCGGATCATTCTCGACCTGATAAGCCAGGCCGGGGCAGCCGATCACACGGCGCTGGTCGCCCCCGACCGGCCCCCGCTAACATATCGCCAACTCTGTGACAACGTCGTCGTACTGGCCGAACAGCTCAACAGCCTTGGCCTAGGGCGCGGCGACCGTATCGCCATCGCAATGAGCAACGGTCCAGATATGATCCTCTCCTTCCTTGCGGTTACGACGTGCGCAACCGCCGCGCCGCTCAACCCCAAATACAAGCAGGACGAGTTCGCCTTCTACTACGAAGACACCCAAGCCCAGGCGCTGATCGCGCTGCCGGGAGCCGTCGAAGCCGCCTACGCCGCAGTAACGCCCGAGATGATGCTGATCAACGCGAAACCGCAGCCCGACGGCACGTTGGCCTTCGAGGTCGAGCGCGGCAAACGCACGGCGCGCCCAAAAGCCTTGGCGCAACCAGATGATGTCGCGATGATTCTGCACACTAGCGGCACAACCAGTCGGCCCAAGCGCGTACCAATTCGCCACCGCAACCTGGTCGCCTCCGCGACCAATATCATCAGCACCTATAACCTCAGCCCCGCCGACACCTCGCTCTGCGTCATGCCGCTCTTTCATATCCACGGTATCGTTGCCTCGATGCTCTCTGCCCTGGCGTCGGGCGGGACGGTCGTCTGTCCGGCGGGTTTCAATGCCCTCGAATTCTGGAACTGGGTTGCGGAATATCAGCCCACCTGGTACTCCGCTGTGCCGACTATGCACCAACTGCTGCTAGCCCGCGCCGATCGCAACATCGAGACAATTCGCACCCATCCCTTCCGCTTCATCCGGTCTAGCAGCGCGGCGCTGCCGCCGGTCGTGATGGAGCGGCTCGAAGCCACATTCAACGCGCCGGTGATCGAGTCCTACGGGATGACCGAAGCCACCCACCAGATGACCTCGAATCCCCTGCCGCCTAAACCGCACAAAGCCGGGACCGTCGGCTATGGGTTTGGGGTGGAAGTGGGCATTATGGACAATGATGGCAACTTACTGCCGCAGGGCGCGCGCGGCG
>JAKSDJ010000227.1 GCA_022360155.1 Chloroflexales bacterium
CCAGGATCAAACTCTGCGTTGCTGGTTTGCGCCCCTATCGGGGCGAATGACGATGAACCTCTCGCTCTTCACTTGGAAAGGTGCAGAGGAAACAAAAAACTAGCGCCGCGGAGCGGCCCTAGCGGAGGGAAACCCAGCCGGGTCAGGCTGGTGTTTCGGGCTCACTTGTCAGGTTTGCCTCGTCTGAGTGAAACCGTCTGTTCCTCAACAGCAGGGAGTATAACAAAGGTTGGAGTGCTTGTCAAATGAAACGCAGATGACCAAAAAGCGTTTCCGCCTTGTGTCTAATGATGCCTTTTGTGGCGGAATACTGCCTTTAAATAGGTGGCGCCCATCGCTTAGAGCAGACCGATCTGGTCTCTTCGTATGAAATGTGATAATCAAAATCGGTAAAAAGAAACGATCTCAATTGCACTGTCTTGGGACGGTTTGACAATAACGTACTGCCGAACGGCGGTACAATGTTAAACCGCCTCGGTCGATTGTCAAAAACTATGGGGATAGTGTATCGTATGATGATTGAGGACAAATATAGTAGACATCTTAGAGCTGTAGCGCCGCCTTCAGTCGGTCTTTACTCACCGTCTGAAGGCAGCGCTACGTGGGATTTACAACTAATTTAGGGTTGCTTTATTGAGAGGCGCGAAAGAGTTGTTCCCCGCCACCCTTGTCATTTTAGACGTCAGTGCTGGGTTACGGGTTCTTGATCCAAAGACAGTTGCTGCGCTTCGCGTAAGGTTGGCGACCCGCCGCATCCTGTTCCCCAGTAGGTGAAGCCGCGATTGGTCATTTCGATCGGGTCGTAGAGATTGCGCCCATCCACGACGATTGCTTGTCGCATGAAGGAGCGAATCTTATCCCAGCTCAGTTGCTTGAATTCGTTCCAATCGGTGACAATCAGCAGCGCGTCGGCTTCTTTCGCAGCATCATAAGCTGTTGCGCAGAAAGTAACTTCCGGCATAATTTCTGCCGCCCGCTCCATCGACACTGGGTCATAGGCCTTGATATGCGCACCCGCGGCTTGGAGTTCACGAATGATATCAATCGAGGGCGCTGCGCGCATATCATCCGTGTTGGGTTTGAACGACAAGCCCAATATTCCAATCTCTTTATTTTGCAGATCGCCTAAGAGCAGTTTGACCTTGGCAACGAAGCGCTGGCGTGCGTCAAGATTGATATCCATTACCGCTTGCAGCAACTGGGGATGACAACCGGCGCTTGCCGCCATATGATGTAATGCCAAGACATCCTTGGGGAAACATGAGCCGCCATAGCCGATTCCAGCATCAAGAAAGTGCGGCCCGATCCGCTTGTCAGCGCCCATTCCGCGCGCAACCTCCCTGACATCAGCGCCTAACTTCTCGCAAATCTGCGCAATTTCGTTAATAAAGGAAATCCGCGTTGCCAGGAATGCGTTGGAGGCATATTTGATCATCTCGGCTGTACGCAAGTTGGTGATGATTACCGGTGCGCCCAGCGGCTCATGCAGTTCGGCTACATGTTCGGCTGCGATGCGATCCGTGGAGCCAAGAACGATACGATCTGGTTTGAAGAAATCGGTCACTGCGCTGCCTTCGCGCAAGAACTCAGGGTTTGAAACAACGGCAAAAGGTGTAGTTGTGTGTTCGGCTATGATCTGGCGGACCATATCACCTGTGCCAACCGGGACGGTGCTCTTATCGATGATGGTCAGCGGGCCGCGTAGTGCGGCGCCAATGCCGCGCGCCGCCGCTTCGATATATCGAAGATCGGCTGCGCCATTCGTTCCCATTGGCGTACCTACAGTGATGAAGGCAAAATCGGCCTGATCGAGTGCGACAGCATAGTTGTCGGTGAATGACAAACGCCCCGCGCGGAGATTACGCTCCAGCAACTCTTCCAGCCCAGGCTCGTAGATTGGTGATTTGCCGGCGCGCAGTAATTCGAGCTTATGCGGATCGATATCCATACATACTACTTGATGGCCTAGGTCGGCAAAACACACACCTGTCACCAACCCCACATAGCCCGTCCCTATCACACAGATATGCTTCAAGTCAGCCTCCATTGCATACGCGGCAGTCTATTGCGGTCGTTCATACAACCGTCCGCCAGAAAAATGTTTTCTCCAGCAACGATAGTACCAAAAACTATCGTGCCGAGTATATGATAGTTGCGTGAAAATTTGATGAAAAAGGGGTCATTGTTACGTGATGTAGTTCCGCTTGCCTGTCGTTGGCGAAACAACAGGCGTGATTGATATGCAATTTCTGTTCATAACAAAAGGTTTATTTGTGTGAATTCAGGAGGAATGTTTGGGTGAAGGCAGGGCGTTACTTTGATCAAAGCGGTATCTCGCGCCCTATGTCATGTGCTAGCGCTTGTTTTAGCGCCAGTTGACCGACAGCCAGATCTTGGACTGCATTGCCGACGGATTTGAAGAAGGTGATTTCCTGCGCATTTGTGCGGGCAGGAACGTTCCCTGCAACGACCTCGCCTAATTCAGCGACGACATGGTGTTCGTCGATCAATCCGGCAGAACGAGCCTGAATCAGGTCACCTGCCTCTTCCCAGGCGGCTGCCCGCTGATCGACAACCAGGCGGGCGCGAGCGACTGTGTTCGCTGGGACTTCGGCCATGTGGGGCGTGTAGGAACCAACTCCGTTGATATGTGTTCCTGGGCGTACATTGGCATCGTCGAAGAGCGGTTTCGGCGTGCTGGTGGCACAGCACACAACGTCTGCTTCGGCGAGAGCGATAGCTGACGAGGGTGCGATGCACACATCGGCCTGGATGCCATCAGCGGAGAGCAGCGCGCGAAGCTGATCGGCGTGCTGTTCTGTACGGTTGACAATCAAAATCCGCTCGATGGAGCGTACGGTGCAAACAGCGAGAGCCTGGGTCCGTGCCTGAGCGCCGGCCCCAAAAAGAGCCAGCACACGCGCGTCGGGTCGCGCCATCAACCGGGTGGCGGCGCCAGAAGCCGCTCCTGTGCGTAGTGCCGTGAGATAGGTTCCGTCGAGGACAGCGATTGGTTGTCCAGTTTCCGGGTTGATCAGGACAACAAGTGCGTGAATACTCGGTAACTGATAACGAGATACGTTGTGGGGAAATATCGAAACGACTTTCACCCCAAGGGCCGGTGTTGTAGCCTCCTCTTGGCCCGCAAGATATGCTGGCATAAACAAGCTTGTTGCGTCGTGGGCCGGGGTGTCGATCCGGGTGCGTAGCGGAACGGTCGCTTGGCTATTGGAAAGCCGGGCGAAAGCAGCGGCTACAGCATCAATCGCTGCTGCCATCGGCGCTGCCTGATGTACATCGTTGGCTGAAAGGATACGCATCACAATGCCCCTGTATTGTCTATTCTTTTCAGGTGGATTGTACCATTTTTCCAACCAGCGTCAATTGTGTTTAGTCGAGGTTTTTCGAAGCTTCATCGCCTCTCGCAGCTGTAGAACTGGGTCAAGTGAGAACGGTTTGATTTGCGCCTTGCTCAATATAAAAGGAACCGCTCCTGCTCCATCGAACAGGGGCGGTCTCTCAACCCTACTTTATAGCTTTTCTTATTCGGTTGTCACTTTGGTTTCAGCGCTGATCGCCGGTACGCCATTGCTCACAGTTTCTGTTTGAGCTTCGGCGCTAGCGGCGGAGTCGCTGCCATTCGTATCGCTGCTACCACCACTATTTGTTTCCGGTTTAGGACTGGCTGTTTCTTCAGACTCCACAGCCGGTGCGGCATGAGAATCGGCAGTCTCAGACGCTGCTGCCGATGGAGTCTTGGTATCGCCAGTTTCTCCTTGCTCGTCTTCGGCGACACGGCGCAAGGAGAGGCCCATTCGCTGCCGCTGACGGTCAAGGCTAATGACCTTGGCGGTAACGACTTGATTGGGTTGCAACACGTCACGCGGCTGAGTTTGCGGGTCAGCATCGAGTTCGCTGGCGTGAATAAGTCCTTCGACTGCTTCTTCGATCTGTACAAAGGCCCCGAATGGCGTCACATTGGTTACAGGTCCGGTGACAAGTTGGCCTAGGCTGTAACGCTGATCGATTGTATCCCAAGGATTATCCTGCAACCGACGCAGGCTTAGACCGATGCGTTCGCGCTCACGGTCAATCTCGACAACAACGACCTGCACCTCTTGGCCTGGCGAGAGCACCTCACGGGGATGATTAACCCGTTGCCACGACAACTCGCTGATGTGGGCCAATCCATCGGCGCCGCCCAAATCAATAAAGGCGCCAAAGTTGGTGAGTTGGTTCACGCGACCAGTCAAGACATCGCCCGGTTGGAGCTCGGTCAACAGGCGCTGTTTCTGCGCTTTACGCCATTCCTGGGTTGCGCTGCGCTCTGAAAGAACCAGCCGGTTACGGTCTCGGTCGACTTCAATGACTTTGAGGGGGATTTCTTGGTTGACCATCCGCTGGAGCGCTTGTTGGCGCTCTTCGGCAGCGGTACGTCCATGAAGTTGGGCAACTTGGGATGCAGGAACAAAGCCGCGAATACGGTTGAATTGCACAAGCAGGCCGCCTTTGTTGAAGCCAATGACCTTGCACTGTACAATCCCGCCTTCTGTATAGAGTAGCGCTGCTGTTTCCCAATCCTTTGCTACCTGGACCATTGAAAGCGAGAGAATTAGATCACCATCTTTGTTTTCAGGATCTTGTACATACACTTGAATCGAAGAGCCAATCTGTAGATTGCTAACAAACTCTTCACCCATCTGGCGCAGGTCTTGATTAGGGATAATTCCCTCGCGCTTAGTGCCAATAGACACGAGAACCCCATTGTCCTCAATTTGCATGATCAGGCCCTCACGCAACTCACCACGCTGCGGTCGCGCATAATCATAGGCATCAAGGAGTTGGGTCCAATCCAGACTGTCGATATCATCCGGAATGACCTGTTCAGGTCGAACTGTCATTGTACAAAGCCTCCTAAGTATGGATTTGTTTTAGGGACATCCACAACGGTGAAAGGCCATAAAAAAGCGCCACCTGGGAAACTGGTAGGCGCAACCGCGGCTCATTGGTTTAACTGTCTAGTGGGGCATTCTCGACTGAAGACCTGCGCATTATTATCGAGCATTCCCGCTTCGGCGCCTATTACAGGCTCCGCGTAGGTAGTTTGCTCTCCTTATACTGTGCCCGATTCTGACAAGCATTCTTAGGTGAGATTCAACCGTGGCGGATGTCAATGTTATGTTTTACAATAGCGGATATTATAGCGCGGCACCTAGCCCTTGTCAAATCTATAAACGGTCGTATGTCACTTATTTTTGTGTTTCTTGATGGTGTCGGACTGGCTCCGGCTAGCCCCAGTAATCCACTCGCTACCGCAATGACGCCAGCGTTCCACGCCCTGCTTGGCGGGCCATTAACCAGCGAGCAGTCCCAACAAAGCGACAACCTGTTGCTCAAACCGATTGATGCGACGCTTGGCGTGCCCGGATTGCCCCAAAGTGGAACAGGGCATGTTGCGTTGCTCACGGGAGTGAATGCGCCATTGCTCATTGGTCGGCATCAGCCAAACTACCCGCCAGTAGCGCTACGAGGTATATTGGCCGAGCAAAGCATTTTCCGCCAAGCTCAACACCGAGGATTAGAGGTCGTATTCGCCAATGTATTTACACCAGGTTACTGGCAGGCGTTGGCAGCGCGCCGGCTCCGTCGTTCGGCTAGTCTGATCGCAGCCGAGGGCGCTAGTCTCCGTCTGCGCGACCTCGATGATCTGCGAGCTGGCCAGGCGCTGATGTGGGATATTACCGGCGATGCGCTACAGGTTCGGGACGAGGGTCTTGCTGTGCCGCCAGTAACACCGAAGCAGGCCGGCGCACACTTAGCCGCCTTGTCCCAGTCCTGCCATCTGGTCTTCTTCGAGTCGTTTCTGCCCGATCTTGCTGGACACGGTCGTTTACCGCTCAGTGACGAAGCGGCGCTGGAGCGGATTGATGGCTTCCTTGCCGGATTGCTCGATGCTTTGCTTCCCGGCGATACCTTGCTTATTACTAGCGATCATGGCAATATCGAGGATCGCAGAACGCCTGTCCATACTCGCAATCCGGCGCCGCTTTTAGTCGTTGGGGCAGGTGTTGACGCCTTTGCCAGGGCCGAGACTATCGCTGATATTGCTGCCGTTGTGATGAACGTTCTTGCATAACATGGTATCATAGAGATTAATATCAGATTTAGCAGAGTAGCGTCGCCTCCGTTATAAGTGGCATCTTTTCCATTTGAGGATTAGCATGAGTACAAATCGACCTATTCGTGTTTTGTTTGTGTGTGCAGGGAATATTTGCCGTTCACCAATGGCTGAAGCCGTTTTTCGGCATATTGTTAACGGAGCTGGGCTGAGTCAGCGGTTTGATATCGCGTCGGTTGGCACCGGCGGCTGGCACGTCGGCGAGAAGCCGCATCCTGGCACCCAGGCGGTTTTGCAGCGTTATCAAATAACACTCGGCGACAAACGCGCTCAACGCCTGAGCCGCGCTGATATGGAACGCTATGATTATATTCTGGCGATGGACCAGGAGAATCTGGACGACATACAGTTGCTCGGCGTGCCCGCACGTGGTGAAATGCGCCGGCTGCTCGAATTCGCGCCGCCTGGCAATCCGCTCGATGTCCCTGATCCATACTATACTGGCGGTTTTGATAAGGTTTACGATCTGGTTACGGCGGGTTGTGAGGGACTGCTCAACCATATCCGACACAACGAGGGATTGTAGGCCGTTATGATTCCTCCCGCCTTGCGTGAACCGCTGGAGATAGTACTCCGTTCTTATAGCGACTCGACGCCGATTTGTCGGACGCAGCCGGTGGGCGGCGGTTGTATCAATAACGCTCATCGTATTGAAACTGAGCAAGGGGTCTATTTTCTCAAGTGGAACGATCAATCGTTGCCGGATATGTTTTTGGTTGAAGCGCGTGGGCTGGAGCTGCTTCGCGCCACGAATACTTTGCATATTCCAGCATTCATCACTGCCTCGAATCCCATAGCGCAATGTCCGGCGCATATCTTGATGGAATGGATAGAAGGTGCGTCGGGTTCGTTGCGTTCTGGCTATCAAGAAGTGCTAGGGAGGCAATTGGCTGAACTGCATCTGGCTCCTGTACCCCCTGTCTATGGTCTCGATCACGACAACTATCTTGGCAGCACCCCGCAGTACAATAATCGAGATGATGACTGGGTGCGTTTTTTCCGCGAGCGACGGCTACGACCTCAGATCGAGCTGGCGCAACGTCATGGTCGCTTGCCAGTGGCGCGCCGGCGAGGATTGGAACGGATCGCCGAACAACTCGGCAGATGGCTTGATGGCGTTGAGCGCCGACCCTCACTCCTCCATGGCGATCTCTGGGGCGGGAATGTGCTGGTGACATCGAGCGGCGCGCCGGCTTTGATCGATCCGGCTGTCTATTACGGTGATCGTGAGGCGGAATTGGCTTACACCGAGTTGTTTGGCGGGTT
The DNA here is from genome assembly GCA_022360155.1 of Chloroflexales bacterium. Classification (GTDB taxonomy): domain Bacteria; phylum Chloroflexota; class Chloroflexia; order Chloroflexales; family Chloroflexaceae; genus JAKSDJ01. The sequence continues at coordinate 7,445 of JAKSDJ010000227.1, forward strand.
TAGCCCTCGCTTTTATGCTGCATATACCGAAGTTTGGCCGCTGGCTGCTGGTTATGCCGAGCGTCGCGACTTATATAACCTTTATCACTTGCTTAATCACCTGAACATCTTTGGCGAAAGCTATGGCGCGCAAGTTGATGCAGTCATACGGTATTATGTGGGATAGCAGTCTAGCCGCAACCAGTATCGATGACACCGGTGGATAATCAGCAACTGTGTACATTCACTGTAACCCTGCAAGGTCAGCCGATCGTTGTCATTGCTCGCTCTGAACGACCTGTCGGGAATAGGGTGTCGCCAGCGAGTATGCTGTTGGCTGAAGCGGTTTCATTACCCTCCACGAGCCATGTTCTCATGCTGGGTTGTGGCTGCGGGGCGCTAGCGGCGTTGCTGGCGAGGCAGCTTTCCACTGGCTCGGTTGGGTTGATTGACATAAATATAGGCGCGTTGAATCTCGCCCAACAAACACTTCAGGCTAACGCTATTCACAACGCCTCCATCATTACTGAGATTTCAGTCCTGCCCGAAGGCGCCGAGTCCTTCGATGCCGTCGTCATAGAGGCGCCCCAGGGTCGCAGGCTGATCCGGCGCTGGCTGCTCGAAGCTTATTGTGCGCTGCGACCGGGCGGACAGCTCTATTTGGCTGGGCCGAACGATCAGGGTGTCCGCCCCGCCATTGCGGATGCCGAGGCGCTGTTCGGCAATATGACACCGCTAGGCTACAAGGCGCGTCACCGCGTTGCACGCTTTGTCAAAAACCCGTCGCGTGCAAACCTGCCGGACTGGGTCGCGGAACCAGGCATTGCCCCTGGAACCTGGGTCGAGTTCGATCTGGTCGTGCGTGGCGAAACGTTTCGATTATGCGGCCTGCCAGGCGTTTTCGCTTATAACAAGCTCGATGCCGGTACGCAGTTGTTGCTGGAACACATGGTGCCGCCTTCCGGCGCGCGGGTATTGGATATTGGCTGCGGGTATGGCATCATTGGCCTGGTTGCATCCCGACAGGATGTTGCAGCCGTGGATCTGGTCGACGCCAACCTCCTGGCTGTTGCAGCAACTAAACGCAATATTGCCCGCAACGACATTGCCATAGCGCAGGCATGGGCTTGTGACATCCGCGATGGCTTGGGAGCAAGCCGATATGACTGCGTAGTGACGAATCCGCCGTTTCATAGCGGCAAAGAAGTGAACTATGATATCGCCCACGCCTTTATTATTCAGGCGCGAGCGGCGCTCAAACCTGGCGGTCAGCTTGTGCTCGTCGCAAACCGTTTCCTCCGCTACGAACGGGTCATGCAGCCAATTTTCACTTTTGTTGATCGTATCGCGGAAACGAAGAGTTATCAGGTGTTGGCTGGGACATGTTGAGTCGCTGAGGTGATGAAGTGCAGAGGCGCTGAGAAGACTCTGCACTTTTTCGTCTCTGCGTCTTCTTGTCTCCACGGGCGAGATAGGCGATATGGTACAATAAAGACATTGAACTTACTATACCCTCTATGTCTATCTCGTGGATACTCTGCCCAACAATTTGACGACAACGCTCACCGCTCTGGCTTCCTTTTGTATAGCGCGGAGGGCGGCAACCTGGTTGGTTGGCGGCGCAGCGCGCGATCTTGCGTTGGGACGCATCCCTAGCGATCTTGACATAGCCGTAGATGTTGATGGTACTGCGCTCGCTCGTGATTTTGCCGATCATTGCGGCGGGGCTTTTGTCGCTCTCGACGACGAGCGCGGCACGGGTCGGGTTGTGCTTGATCCGACTCGCCCCGATCGTCTCGTGATTGATCTAGTCCAGTTACGCGCGCCAACGCTGGAGGAAGATTTGCGCTTGCGCGACTTCACCATTAACGCTCTTGCTCTTCCCTTGAACGATAAAGAAGGTAACGTCGCCTCATTCACTGCGCAGCGCGAAGCGTTTATCGATCCCTGTGGCGGGTTGCGTGATATGAATGCACAGGAACTACACGCTTGCAGCCCATCAAGCTTGCGCGACGATCCACTGCGGATTCTGCGCGCCGTGCGCCTCGCCGCTGATTTAGCATTTCAGATTACACCAGAATTGGATGCGCTGTTACGCGAATCCGTTGTACTGCTCGATCATGTCGCCGCCGAGCGTGTGCGCGACGAGCTTGTGAAGCTTTTGGCGCTGCCGCATAGCGTGGTCTGGATACGTTATCTGGACGACATCCGCGCCTTGACAAGAATCATCCCTGAACTGGAACCAGCACGAGGCTGTGAACAACCCAACATCCATTTCCTGCCAGTTCTGGCGCATATGATCGAGGCGGTGGCTTGCGCTGAGTGGCTGCTGTCGACTCTCACTGCCCCTGCTCTCGCTCCATCTTATGTACAGGACTCAGCACTGTATCTGCCTGTTGCAGTGCAAACCCACCCTGACCTTTCACGAACTTTGCCCTATTCCTCACAGCTTCAAGCCCATTTCACAACAACCTTGGGCGGGGGTATTGCGCGGGCTGCATTATTCAAACTAGCGGTTTTGTTGCACGACAATGCTAAACCACAGACGAAGCAACACAAGCCGGAGGGCGGCGTATCGTTCTATGGGCACCAGGAGCTAGGGGCGAACGTTGCATATCGGGTTGCGCGGCGGCTGCGTCTTAGCCGTGCAGCAGCAGACTACATTGCGTTGATTGTTCGCGAACACATGCGTCCAGGGCAACTACGGGCCGCCGAACACGTCACCCTGCGGGCAATTGTTCGCTTCTTCCGTGATACTGGCAACGCGGGGCCTGATGTGCTCCTTCATGATTTAGCCGATCATCTGGCGACACGCGGGCTGCAGACCAACCCGATGGGCTGGAGCGCTCATCTCGCCTGGACCAGAACGCTGCTGGAAGCCCATTGGGGAGCGCCGCCAGAACGTGTTGCTCCACTGATCAATGGCAACGACGTGATGACAGCATTGGGCATTGGACCGGGTAAACTGGTGGGGATTATTCTACAGGAAGTCCAAGAGGCCCAGGCTGCCGCAGAGATTCACACTCGCGCAGAAGCCTTGGAGCTAGCTCGTCAGGTTGCCGCGAAGCAACACGAGCGCAGTGTTACCCCCAAACCATAAGCGGATTCTATTGTGATCGCTGGTGATTTGATTCGTCGCACGGCCCCAACAGGTCATGCGGAAGCGCTTGCATACCACGTTATTTGTATTTCTTCCCCGAGTTCAACTCGTCGGTGCGTTGCTCTTCATCACGGCGGCGCTGCGGCTCTTCGTTGAGGAATGGTAACAGCACAAGGGTCAAGACGATCATTCCACCCAACAAGATATGAGGGAAAAAGTTCGCTACTTCCATTACCGCTACAGCCCTTCAATTTCAGGATGAGATGTATTGCGTAAATTGTATACTATTAGGGATCACAGGATAACACAATGAGAGCTAGCTGATATGTACGTGAAGGGCTATATGTCTGAAAAGAGCTTCATATATTGCAGACCGGACCAGTTCACATCACGTCCTACCTCGCAGGTGCTGTTTCACCCTTACTTCAAGACATCGCGGACGATTTGTTCAAGGCGGTCGAGCGGGAACGGCTTGGGGAGATAGTAATCCACCCGTTGCTCACGAGCCCGTTTCTCAAGTTCAGGTGTTGCATAGGCTGTAATCATCACCACACGAGTGTTTGGTGATGTCTCCTTAATCGCAGCAGCAAGTTGGAGCCCGTTCATACCCGGCATATTATAGTCAGTGATAACAAGCGGCACCGGACGCAACTCGATTTGAGCCAGGGCGTCAGCGCCGCCGTTGACTGTAACAATATCGTAGCCGCCTGTCAGATCGCGCATCAGGCGATGTAAAATTATGAGAATGTCTGGCTCATCTTCAACCAGAACAATTGCGGGGTTACGGCCAGAGACATCAGGCATGCGATTACTCCTCATTCCCTGTACTATAAAAAGACATCTAACACAGTCGGGCCGGTCAATCCTCGTTTTCACTGGCAGCAACGATGATTGCGGCCGTTCTGTCATCTTACAATGAAGATCAAGCTCCACTTCGGCGCCGGCCAATTCCTCAATATAATATTTGGTTGGTGTGGCCAATGAGCAGCCGTTTCTCGTCAAGCATTACTGCCTAGCCGGGATGACTGGCCGTCAGGACGAGCCAAGTCGGGTTGCGCCGCAGTGCAACCGGCAGATGAGCTAGCCTTGCCTGTAAATCCAGCCAGGCAACAACCCAGACTCCGCGCGCCATTGTAAAGCCATATTGCTTTCACACGCTTACGCGGTTCAGTATAGTCGTATGTTGCTTCAGGCAACAAGTAGTCGGTGTTGAAAAATTTTAGGAGTGCCACAACCTTGGCCCCTTGCTCAACAGCATACTGTACGAACTCACAAGCTTTGCATACATTGGTCAGAACCCATGCATCTGGACTGCGATAAGCGTGAGACGCATAACATTGCTCGTTCTCTGCTGTGGGCCGAGATTTCGCCAGTCTCGTTTGGAGGCTGCGATCTATGTGGCAATTGTAGCATACTGCGTGGGCGTGGGCAACCGCAAGACCTTGAAATTCAACTCCCGTTGGAGTGTGTGTAGATCAACTTTGTCTGGCGCTCGTTTGCGTCACCTGCTTTTGATTACAGGATTGGGGTATGGCCTTGGCCTGAATTTAAAATGTAAATACAGCAGGGCAGATAAGCCCAAATCAACATAAGCACTCCACATATCATGCTTTGTGGAGTGAAGCATCTCGGCTTACTGCTGACGAGATCTTTCGCTGCGTGTATCCTGAGCCCTGCGGTGAGCCTGTCCTGAGCGCAGTCGAAGGGCTCAGGAGGTCAGAGTACA
>JAKSDJ010000921.1 GCA_022360155.1 Chloroflexales bacterium
GGGCCGGGGCGATCTTCCAGATTGGTATGCTCAATGGGAAATTCCAGGGCGTAATAATGGAGCAGACGCCCAACGGCACGCGCATCGTATAGAGCAGCGCATTGGGCGTTTCGGGCGGGAGGGTGTCGCCGCCCAGCCGCCATCCCTCGCCGGCGTAGTAACGGAAGAACTCGACGCCACGGATCACCTCGCCAAAGCGCGCTTCGATGATCGTCTTGCCCTCCTCGCGGGACAGGGCTGTCTCGAATTCGGCGGCGCGCTGTTCGAGCAGATTGGCGACCTTGTGCAGAATCCTTCCGCGCTCGGGCGGCGTTAGCCCCGCCCAGGCGGGGAACGCTTCGGCGGCAGCGGCGATAGCTTGCTCAGCTTCCGCCGGAGTCGCACTATTGACTACCCCCAGAACATCGTTTGTATCTGCCGGGTTGCGAACCTCGATAGATGCACCAGTCGTCGCGACCCACTCACCGCCGATGAAATTACGATATGTTTCGGTCATCATAAGCTCCTTTGCTTATATCGCTCGCATTATTGCTTGCAACTTCGATATTACTCCCATTCCGCTGGGTTGTAGGCCGGAAGTTCCTGGCGTAGCGGCTTGTTCTCGCGCAGCCCAAGGGCGAAGTCGGCCTGAAGCAATTCCTGCAGCTCGCGGGTGCCCTCGTAGATGATCGCACCGCGGGCGTTGCGAAGGTAGCGCTCGACCGGATATTCATCGCTATAACCGTAGGCCCCATGGATCTGGATCGCGTCGTCGGCGCTCTCGAAGCTGCTAGACGTGGCGTGCCATTTCGCCAGAGTCGTCTCGCGCGTGTTACGCCGCCCTTTGTTCTTCATCCAGCCGGCTCGGTAGACCAACAGGCGACTCGTATCGAGCTTGCGGACCATATGGCTGATCATGCGTTTGACCAGTTGATGTTCAGCGATGGGCGCGCCAAACGTCTGGCGCTCCTGCGCGTAGCGAATACTCGCCTCCAAGCAAGCCTGGATCAGGCCGGTCGCGCCAGCGGCAACGGTGTAGCGGCCATTGTCGAGCGCAGCCATGGCAATCTTAAAGCCCTCGCCTTCCTCACCCAAGCGGTTGGCAGCCGGCGCCCGCACATCGTTGAAGACCACACCGCCGGTGTTTCCGGCGCGCACCCCGAGCTTGCCGTGGATCGGATAACTGCTGACCCCGTCCCAGCTTCGTTCGACGATGAAGGCAGTAATCCCACGCGCGCCTTTGTCTGGATCGGTCTTCGCCATCACCAGGAAGTTATCGGCAATATCGGACAAGCTGATCCAGATCTTCTCGCCGTTGAGTATGTAGGAGTCGCCATCGCGACGTGCGGTAGCATGCATCGCGACCGCGTCGGTGCCGCTATTTGGCTCGGTGAGGCAGTACGCGGCGAGTTGCTTGCCGCTCGCTTGTGGCGTCAGGTAGCGCTGTTTCTGTTCCTCCGTACCCCACTGGAGCAATGACAAGGAATTCAGTCCGGTGTGAACACTCATCACCACACGCATCGCCGAGTCGACCCGCTCGAGTTCTTCGCAAACTATGGCAAGCGCCAGGTAATCCATTCCTGCACCGCCGTATTTCGCCGGGATGCAAATGCCCAATAAGCCCAACTCGCCCATGCGCATGAGAATAGGACGGATGTGTTCGCGGGTTTCCGGTCCTTCATCGGCGTGGGCGCCGCTGCGATCCCAGGCGCGGATGTTGGGGGCGATCTCTTTCTCGGCGAAGTCGCGCACTGTTTGGCGCAACATGTCGTGCGACTCGTTCAAAAACATATCATAATTTGAAGTGAAGTCCATACATGCTCCTTTGCATCTATCCACTGTGCGGGGCGTTGGCCCTATTGTACCAGGAAGACCGCGGCGTGCAATCGACGGTGATAGAACGTTGGCAGGTCGGCAATCTTAGTTTGTCCATATGCCATGGGCACACACAAGTATGAAAATGATCTCTCGGCGCATAGCGCTGTGAGTTGGAACCGCCGATACACGCCAATACACGCCGATTGGGTGCTTTCTACAATACTGCCTATGCCATGATGTGCGCTCTGCGACCTGAAACTGATCCATAACGTGTCAACATGCCAACATGTCAACGTGTAACGTAACGCGCTATGTTTTCTCTGGGTTCTGCGCAGCTGCAGGGGAAGAGGCGGCGGGGAGATCGCGGGGTGTGCGTTGCATACGCGGATCGTGCGAGTCGAAACTGGTGAACGGGGCCTCGATCCGGCGCCGGCTCATGGCGATATATTCGGGGTTGCAATCAATGCCAATCCAACGCCGTCCTAGCACGTGCGCCACCCGGCAACTTGTGCCGCTGCCGACGAATGGATCGAGGACCAGGTCGCCGGGGTTGGAACAGGCCTTGATCATACGCTCTAACAACGCCTCAGGTTTTTGAGTCGGGTGCTTTTCTCGTTCCGCACTGCAATAGTGAACGTGGGAAAACTGCCAGACATCGCCGGGGTTCGCGCCTGCCATATTATTGCGCTCGCGATAATATTTTTGAGGTACGCGCACCGGATCGAGGTTAAACGTATATTGTGATGTGCGAGTAAAGTAGAGGATATCTTCATGCCTGGGTGAAAACCCGCTTTTTCGCCCCATACCCTGTGTGTAATGCCAGGTAATCCATCCATTGAAACAAAGCTGGAACTCCTCTTCGAGCATAAGGAAAAGTCGCGCAATAAAGCGCACTCCCATAAAAACATAGAGCGAACCGCTCGGCTTGAGCAGTCGCACCGCCTGCGTCAGCCAATCGTGGGTAAACTGTTCGTACTCGTGCCAGGCGCGTAGATCGCGATTGTTTCCATAGTCTTTGCCCAGGTTGTATGGCGGATCGGCGATGAGCAGATCGACGCAGGCATCGGGGAGGCGAGACATTTCCAGAATGGCGTCACCGCAGATCAATTGATTATCGTGCATTGGAGCGCGTCCTTACGTTATTTGTAAAGAATATGTTGTGAATCGAACAAATTTGGATCGATCAAGTGTGGCAGGGAGGGCGATAAATAGTTGAAATCGAGATAATCTGAATGAGATGACAAACACTTTAGGCGGCTCTTTGAGTATGTATTATCACGAAACAGCATATATTCTCTTGCAAAAGACAAGCAATAC
>JAKSDJ010000233.1 GCA_022360155.1 Chloroflexales bacterium
ACGTGCCGATGCTCCGCTCCATCCCAGTTTGTGATCCCGTTCTTGCCGGGTCAAACGGCTTTTCAGACAGCTTCTTAGAGCACGCTTCGACCGTATTGTGCAGACACGAACATTTCGCACCAAGATATTGGTGGATTCACGATAACCCGAGTCTGCCGACTAACTATCGCGCTTACTTGCAAACACATGAGGCAACTGGTCTTGGAGACAGTGTTATTTCGTGCTGGGAAGTCGCGAAATTGGTGGAAGTAGGGCGGCTTACTTGCCTATTGCCGCCCTCGACTGGTTGCGGCAAGCATTAGCCTATCCTGGTATACGCCTGCTCGATCGTACACCGGAAATAAAATCGTGGTAGAGTCGACTCAACTTCCCGGCTCATTTCACCGTGACCCTGCGGATCAGCTTATCGTCGCACCGTCACGCCTGTATAGTTCCACTTGTCACTGTCGACATGAAAATCCGGAACTATCCATACGTCGGTAATCAGCCACAGTGACATCGCCAAACAACGCACTTGCGCAAAGATGCGTTTGGTTATCATGGAGCCCAGCGCTATCGCTCTCTGTCACCCGCGGCGCAGCCGTACGCTCAGGCACGCGCCGTTGCCTGGCGTACTTGTGACGGTGACGCAGCCGCCCATCGCTTCGGTCAATTCTTTGACAAGCGCGAGGCCAATGCCAGCGCCGCTGCCGTCGCGCTCACGGGCGCTGGGGGCGCGGTAGAAGCACTCGAAGATATGCGGCATATCCTCGGGTGCAATGCCCTCGCCGGTATCTTTGACATGCACGATGACGGCGGATGGCTCTACTTCGGCGCTGAGCATGATCACCCCGCCGGGGGGCGTATGACGGACGGCATTGCGCAGCAGGTTACGCACGATCTGCTCCAGACGCCCTTCATCGACCAGAGCGCAGGGCAGGTTCGCGGGGATGGCGTCGATCAGTTCGACCTTGCCACTCCTCCAGACGCTTGGTGCGGTGGATTCGAGAGACCGGCGCAGGGTCACCCGGAGATCGGTCGGCGCAAGATTCAGCGGCAATTTGCCCACCTCAGCCCGCGAAAGGGTAAACAGGTCATCGATCAGCCGCTGCAGGCGAATGGTCTCGCGTTCCATGACTTCCAGATCGGTGCGGAGGGTTGGGGTTGGCACACCGTTCCAATGCTCCAGAGTCGAGTCGAGATAGCCGCGCAGTGTCGCTATCGGGGTGCGTAATTCGTGCGAAACGCCAGCGATCAATACGCGCCGCTCTTGTAAAAGCCGGGTCACGGCGTCACGCTCGGCTTTCAGCGCCACATTCGCCTGCGCGAGATCATGCATCGTCCGTTGGAGATCCGCCGCCATGGCGTTAAAGGCGGTTTGGAGCTGCGTGACCTCGTCTTCGCCCTCGACAAACACCCGCGCGCTGAGATCACCGGCCTGCATAGCGCTTGCGGTGTTTGATAACTGCTTGATCCTCCGCGTGGTGTGGCGGGTGAGGTAGAAGGCTAGGAGTGCAGCCGGAAGAAACATCACGATGAGCGCGGTAGCAAATGTCGGAGCAAGATCCCATAGGAAATACAGCACCACGGTAGCCCAAATAACGAAGGGACTATCCCCGTCAAAATCAAGCGGGGGCGCGATCGATATATCGACGAACAGGATGATCGCCATGATGATCCCGGACAAAACCCCTACCAAGGGGCTCGATAAAACAATCGCATAGGTCATTAACCAGCGTAGCTGTTTCCGATGAAGCTGATATACCCAACGCCACATCCATAAAAGTACACGGAACAAACTATATATAATGATATATTCAAACAAATACGCCCGCATATCTGCCAACATGCCGGGATATGCTTCAACACCTTCGGGATTTATAAACCAATTCGGCGGCGCTGAGAGAATAACGACGTGGATCAGCGTGAAGACGCCGCTAAAAACGAGCGCCAATCCACTTTCATCACCAAGCTTTCGCCGCCAACCTCCCCCAGCTAATCGCAACCGCAGTGTGGCGAACAACAAACAGCCTAAGCTAATGATATCCTCGCCAATGAACTGCAAATCGAGAGATAGATTTGGAATAACATGCAACAACGAGATGAGCGCGACATACAGCGCTACTGCCTCGATGAGCGTACGTTGGGGCGTAGCCGTGAGGAAAAACGCGCGCACCCGCTGCATACTATGCCTCCTTCAGGCGATAACCGACGCCCCATACCGTCTCGATGGCGTTGCCGAGCGGACCAAGTTTCTTGCGTAACCGTAGCATTGTGTTATCGACGGTGCGGTCGCCGCCAATATGGTTAGCGCCCCAGACGGTATCGAGCAAGTAGGCGCGGCCAAAGGCGCGGCCCGGATTGCGCAAGAGCAGGTGCAAGAGGTTGAACTCAATCGGGCTCAACTCAACCGTTGTACCATCGATGGTCACGCGGTGGGCGGCGGGTTCGAGCCGGAGCGCGCCATAGACCAGCGGCTCTTGCACTTGTTCCCGGTCGGCGTTGAGAGTCTGTTGGATGACCTCGACGCGGCGTAGCAACGCCCGCACGCGCGCAATCAACTCGCGCATGCCAAACGGTTTGGTCAGGTAGTCATCGGCGCCGACCTCAAGGCCAATGACCCGGTCGGTCTCTTCACCGCGCGAGGTCAGCATCAGTACCGGGGTGACGTCAACCTGCCGAATCCGCCGCAGCACGTCAAGTCCGTCGAGTTTGGGCAGCATCCAATCGAGAATGATGAGATCAGGTCGCTCGCGCGTATGTAGTTCGAGTGCAGCGAGGCCATCCGCTGCGTGCAGCACTCGATAGCCCGCTCTATCGAGTTCGCGGTGAATGACCTGTGCAAGCTCAAGAGCATCCTCTACTAGGAGAATCGTTGACATAGGAATGGGCAATCAGTTGTTAGCAGTCATAAAAGTTAATATGTATTGACGAATACAGTACAAGTATATCACTCTGTGGCCGCCAAACGCTACACCTGTCTTTTAGCGTATTAGTCGCATTTTGTTTCACTGTGGAGATTCCAAGGGCTATCAGACATTGAAAAACGACACGCACTTCATTCTCCGTATGCCCTATAGTTAGGGCGACTTGTACTACATAACGATGTTAGGTAAAATGTGTTGGTTCTCGCCATGGCTGAACCAGATCGCTGTGGTATCATATTAATAAGGACCATTTTACTGTGCCGCGGGCGCAGCACATACCGAGGTTGATAATGACGACACAGAACCTATGTATCCTGATGGTTCACGCTCACCCTGACGACGAATGTCTTTCGACAGGCGGGGTGCTGGCGCGCTACGGCGCCGAGGGTATCAACACCGTTCTGATCACGGCGACGGGTGGCGAAGAGGGGGAGATTGTCGTGCCCGACATGGACACACCGGAGAACCACGCCCGGCTGCGCGATTTGCGCGATGGCGAGTTAGCCTGCGCTGTCGCTGCGCTGGGCATTGACGCGCTGGAACGGCTCGGCTACCGCGATTCGGGGATGGACGGCGCCGAAGCGAACAATCACCCTGAGAGTTTTCACCTAGCCGATAAAGACGTGGCCCTGGGCCGCCTGGTGGCGCTGGTGCGGCGTTATCGACCCCAGGTGCTGGTGAGCTACGACGAGCGCGGCGGTTACGGCCACCCCGACCACATCGCCTGCCACCAGATCACCGTCGCCGCCTTCGATGCCGCCGGCGATCCGGCGCGCTACCCGGAGGCTGGCGCGCCGTGGACGCCGCTGAAGCTCTACTACACGGCGTTCCCGCGCCAGGAGGTCTACCGCGCCTGGACGATTATGCGCGAGCGGGGCATGCCCACGCCGCTGGACAACCCCGATTTCGATGCGTCGCGCTTTACGGTCGAAGACACCCGGATCACCACCACCGTGCCAATCCATAAGTATTTGCCGCAGAAGCAGGCGTCGATCGATTGCCACGTGACCCAGATCCGCAAAGACAGCCCTTTCCTGGCGATGCCGGACGACCTGGCCTACGATCTGTTTGGCGTCGAGCACTTCATTCGGGTTGCCAGCCGGGTCGATCTGCCAACATTCGAAGGGCGCGAGGACGACCTCTTTGCCGGGCTGCGCTAAAGCGTGTTACACAGCGCTTTTCTCGATGTGTCTGCCTAACGCGCGCTGGGGCTATCAACCACTGGCGCGCTAGGTTTTTTGAGGAGAGGCGAGGAGGCGTTGGGCTGAGGAGACAGCGAGAGGCTGTTTGACAAGGGGTATGAAGTGCGGCAGCCATGCTATCGCGCGTAAGCCTGGCTGCCGCACTCCACAATCCGACACACTCCTTTGATCTCCTATCGTGTTGCTCGCCTACCGTTTCTGGTCGTGAGCATTATGATGATGTTGTAAACGACCGCACGCCTAGTTGCTCAATGTAGTTTTGGATCGTTTCGATCGAGACGTACCCGGCAGTGCCGACATAGTACGAACGGCTCCACAGCGACGGCAGGCGCGAACGCAGATGTGGAAACTCATCGCGCAAGACGCGGGAGGTGTAGCCCTTGAATTGATTGGCAAGCTGCTGAGGGGCGCGTGTCGGCGGGCAATCCACGAACAGATGCAGGTGATCGGGCAACACTTCAAGTGCGTTGATCGGGCAGTGCAGTTCGGCTGTCTTCTCGTACAGCGGTTCCTTCAGCCGCTCCGCAACCGTACCCGCCAGCACCTTGCGACGATACTTCGGACACCAGACGAAATGGTAATTGATCGTCGAGCCGCTGCCGCAAATGTGGCGATACCGTTCAGTACTCATGTGCTACAGTATAGTGCACTATCAATAAACGTCAACCAGCTAACAACGTGGGAGGGCGCGCTTCATCCGCATCCCTAAAGGGAGCGGTTTCCGCGCGCACATTTCTATGAACGCGCATAGAGTGCGCGTGTCATCAAGCCTGTCGCCAGCACAGTCAACACCAACCCGGCGACGGCCCAGCGACGAGCGGCACGGCCATCGCCGGTCGCGGTGAGGCGTTGCAGTGCAGGCCGCAGCCCGCCGTCGCCGACTCCGAGCAGTGCTATGGCGATTACAATGCATGTGACGATGATAAAGCCCCATTCCCCAGTAAAGAGACGGTCGAAACCGCGCGTGCGAGTGATGAGCAGCAGGCCAAAGAAGATCGTGCCCATACCTGCGTAGGTCAGGATGCGCACGACGTTGATCGCGAGTCGTTCGAGCGCCTCACCAGGGCTTCGTTGCATGATGGGAACGATTACTAGGGCGAGCAACGCATAGCCGCCAACCCACATCGCTCCGCCGAGCACGTGGCCGTAGCGGATGAGCCAGAGGATGGTAGTGTTCATCGCGGTGTCTCCTATTGATGTTCTGTTGCGGCGGCATCGGGCGCCCCAGGCGATGGATCCATCGCGGTGTTTAGGGCGACAGCCTGCGCCGCGATCTGCCGCCCGATCAGCCACTCGCCGATGAGTGCGCCAGGCGGTCCGCCGGTGACCAGAATGACCAGCGGAAACCACCAACGCCACATGCCATCCGCCGCGCCGGTGATCGCCAGGGTGAGCAGGAGCAGATAGGAGCCGCCATGCAACGGCCCCAGGATGCTAACTAGCTCGCGGTTGCCGGTGACGGAGGCTGTTACGAGCGTGATAAGCAGTACCAGATCTACTAACCCAACCGTGTGCACAATGCGCAGGCGTCGTCGAGCGCGCTCCCACAGTGATGGTTCACGCAGCGTTGTTTCATGGTGTTCCATAACGTCCTCATTCAGTAATATCGCGGCGCATGAAGACATATATGCCGCCGCACCAACTATCGTCAACTCCAATTCGAAGAGCAATCCCATCCAGCATCTTGCCTTGCGCTAGCGACGAGAACGTCGCTGCACGACACATTGAAAGTCACATTATCTACCTATGAATATATGGGCGTTCGGAATCGTCATGCGGCTTGCTGGACAGGTGCAACAAGTTGCAATGGGAGCGATCGCAGGCGCTGCCCGGTAAGAGCAAAGATCGCATTCGCGACGGCGGCGGCGACTGGTCCGATGGGCGGCTCGCCTAACCCGCCGATGCGATCCTCTTGCCTCCCGATAAAATGCACCTCCACATCAGGCGCATCGCGAAATCGGAGCAGTTGGTAGGCCTCACGCGACGTTTGGGATACCATCCCTTGTACGAGTTGAACATCTTCGTAAAGCGCCCAGCTCAGCGCCATCATCACAGCGCCCTCGATTTGCGCTCGGGCGCCGCTCGGATTCACAATCAAACCGGCATCTACCGCACATATCATTCGATACACCCGGATGCACCCGCCTTCGATACCTACTTCTGCAACCATCGCAATACTGGTTTGCTGATAGGTGCGCCCAAGCGCGACGCCACGCGCCCGTCCTTGTGATACTGGCAGAGCCTGCGTTGCATCGGCAACGGTTGTGAGCACGCGGCGCAGCCGTTGTCCAAAGGAATCAGCAGCAAGATGGTGCAGCCGAAACGTAATCGGGTCATCACCTGCGCGATGGGCCAATTCGTCCATAAAGCTTTCAGCCGCAAAAATCGTCAATGGGAAACCAAAGGCGCGATGGCCGCCAATCGGAACGGTTGGAACATGTATATGATGATAGAGCGTGCGACGATGCGGAATAGCATGATAAGGGCTGCTGGCGCCAGCAACCGCTGCGCCATCAACACCGATGGCATTGGCGAGGAGCGCCATGGGTAAAATTGTCCCAAAATGGGGGCCGCTTGCCATGCGATGCTCGTATGCTTGTATCGTGCCAAACGGGTCAAGCGTAGCGCGCAGCGCTTGATGACTCAGCGGACGTTGATGACTGAAGCACAGCTCCTCTTCGATTGTCCACGCCACCTTGACCGGACGCCTGACCGCCGCTGATAAGCGACACGCCTCAATCACCGCTGGGTGGAATACCTTGCGTCCGAATGAGCCGCCGACGTATGGAACCCTGATCTGAATCTGTCCAGGGAGCCGTCGTACGGCGAGCGCCACTTGTAGGCGAGCCATCGGTGGAACTTGTGTCGAGGTATGTACGATAACGGTGCGCGCTTGCACATGTACTATGGCAACTCCGGGCTCAAGCGGCATCGCAAGCACGCTATTGGTACGATAAACCGCTTGAAACTGTTGATCTTGAGGAATCCGAGAAAATTGCGCTTGGGTATCGCCTGTTTTCTGAACGACAACGCCGCCTTGCGCCGGAACGGTGATCAGAGATGCAATGTCGGCCGTGTTGTTGTTGATCCCTCCTGACCATGTCAGTTCGAGCAATGCGAGCGCTGCACGCGCTTGTGTGATACGTTCGGCGACAACTCCCGCAAACTGTCGTTGAACGACAACCGCGACCACACCTGGATGTTGCTGCGCTTGCTCCACATTCGCAACACGTTTGAGTTTGGCGCCATACCGTGGGGGTCGCGCAACTGTCCCGTGCAGCATGTTAGGAACACGGATATCGTGAGTGTAGGTCGCCTGCCCAGTGAGCTTAGCGCGTGCGTCGACGCGGGGAAGAGGTCGGCCAATCAAGCGAAAGGTGTCGCGGGCTTTGAGCGGTGGAACTGGGGGAATATGCCATATGCCTTGTTTACGGGCAACAAGAGCGCCATACGTGAGCTTTTGGGTATCATTGTCGCGCCGCACACAGCGGCCCTGCTGTGTGATGATATTATCAACAGCGCAACCGAATTGGTGTGCAGCTTCGATGCGCAACATCTGCCGGAGAGTGGCTGCCGCTTCACGCACGGGTTGGAACATCGTACTGATCGTAGTGCTGCCGCCAGTTGTCAGGATACCCTCATTGAACATCCGATCAGGCGGGGCCATACGTACTTCCAGCGTTGTCCAATCTCCATCAAGTTCGTCAGCAAAACACTGGGCAAGCGCGGTATGCACACCTTGTCCAATTTCTATTTTAGGGACATACAGTATGATCTGGTTGTTCGGCAAGATATCACACCATGTGAAAGGTGAACGCGGCACGGTCGGCGCTCCTGCCGGACTCTCAAACACAAAATCGACCATCAAGCGTCGCAGCGCCGGAAACGCAAAAAAGCGCACCGCTGCAACAAGACTTGCCACACCCGCTCCAACGCCAAGCAGTGTTGAGCGTTTTATCATGTTGCATTCCCTTCTACCGCTGTCGCCGCTCGTTTCACAGCACGCCGAATACGTAGGTATGTTCCGCATCGGCAGTACACCCTACTCATCGCTTCCTCAATCTGCACGTCTGTTGGTTGCGGATGAGCATGGAGCAGTGCAACCGCTGTAAGTACCTGCCCACTCAGGCACCAGCCGCATTGGGATACGTCTTCATTGAGAAACGCCTGCTGTACTGGGTGTAGCTGCTCTGAACCATTCTCAGCACGGATCGACAGCCCTTCGATCGTGCGAATATCCCGCCCGACCGTCGTCTCCACCGATATTTCGCAAGCGTGCGCGGGTCGCCCGTCGACCAGCACAGTGCAACAGTGAATGTCGCTTACACCGCAACCAGGCTTCGTACCGGTCAGGCCAAAATCATCGCGCAGCACCCACAGCAGCGGCTCGTCGGCGGGCACAGTTACGGTATAGTCAGTGCTATTGATATGCAGACGGTACGATTTCATTGCGCCGCCTCTTCTTCACCATGATTTCGTGGTAGCTAGAGCATCTTTTCCAGATCAGCTTGCAGCAAGTCACGCACAAGCCGATGTACTTCCTGTGGCGCTTTCGTCGCGTCGCTGGCGCCGAACACGGATTAGCGCCTTGGAACCAGTAAACAAGCAGCGTTGGCATCAGGATGCTTGGGTATTGCGCTCGATTGTTTTGGCGATAAACTCTTGCACTAACGTTTGTGCCAGATTGGCGACCGCCGGAGGCGCTTTCGCTGGCGAACCGGTGTCGAATGGCGGTTGAGGATCGTATTCCATCAGCAGTTGAATGGCTTGAGCGACTTCGTCTCCCGCGATCTGGCTCGCAAGGTAGAGCGCCATGTCAATTCCAGCCCATACACCGGCTGCGGTGATGATTTTGCCATCCTGCACGTACCGCTGATCAGGACAGGGAGTGGCGCCAAAGCGTGCAAGTTCGTCTAGCACCCACAAGTTGCTTGTAGCGCGCTTGCCGTGGAGTAACCCAGCTTCGCCAAGCAGCAACGATCCGGCACAGACTGATGTTGTCCACTGTGCTGTTTCGTGCGCGTTTCGAAGCCACGACAACAAGCGATCATTTGTGTAGGACGCGCTGCCTGGCGGCGGCGGCGCGACAACGATAATATCTGGATGTGGCGCTTCTTCAAGGCTATAATCCGCTACAAGCGTGAGGAACCCCGAGTCCATACGCTTTGGCCCTGGAGCCTCTGCAACGAATTGTATTGTGGCGCCAGGTATGAAGCGTAATACTTCATACGGCCCGATTGCATCCCCGGCGGTCATCCCTTCGGACAAGAGTATTGCGACGGTGAAGGGGGTGACGTTACGTATGTGCGCCTGGACATTATGAGCGGACACCATAGCATGGAGCTCCTTTCTGGTCTGTGTTGAGGTATGATGTGCAGCATATCAGGCGGACCGCTATCTCGTCAGTAGCCAAAAGGCGAAATATTTTCACAATTTTCGGCAGGTATGGACGTAGCAAAGTTCCCGAACATCAACTATACTGTCGTAGGGAACCGCCTATAATTGATCATGGCAGCTATGGCGCACACAACACCGACGGTCCGCGATGATACGCTGGTCTGGCAATGTGATGGCATAACCGATACGATCACGGTTGGCACGCCGCGCTGGTTTGCCTGGCTTGCCAATGCAACGACCTTTGCGTTCAGCGGCGCGGCGGGCGCCTTCACGGCGCGCAAGGAGCGCCAGCGGCGCGGCAGATGGTATTGGCGTGCGTATGCCAAGCGCCATGGCAAGCTGCAGCGGGTCTATTTAGGCAAGACGGATGCGTTGACACTCGATCGTTTGCGTTCGGCGGCAGCGGCGCTCGCCCAGCGGCACACTCTAGTGCGACGCGCGGACGCCGATCCGGCTCCAAGCCGGCATCGAGCTACGCCTGGTTCGTATACTGGCGCGGATCTCCACCACGGACGCTTCATCACCACGAAGCTCGCCGTCCCACAACCGCCTCCTGGGTTGGTGACCCGCCCCGCGCTCGCCGCCCGTCTCGATCGGGCAACGCAACGCACGCTCACCCTGGTGTCGGCGCCAGCTGGGTTTGGCAAGACCACTTTGCTCGCGAGTTGGTGTATGGATCGCGTTCGGGCGGCTATTCCGGTCGCGTGGTTGTCGCTCGATGCAGGCGATAATGATCCGCTGCGCTTCTGGGCATATGTCATCAAAGCCTTCCAGACGCGGTATCCTGGATTTGCCGAACCCGTGCTACAGACGCTTGTTGAACCGCGCCCTCACGCGATTGATACGCTGGCGGCGGCGCTAATCAACGAACTTGCCGATGTTCCACACGATGTCACGCTGGTGCTCGATGATTACCACGTGATCACAGAGTTGCAAATTCACCGATCCGTCGCGTTGTTCGTGAGCCGGCTCCCACAACAGGCGCATGTCGTCTTGGCTAGTCGCGCCGACCCGCCATTTTCGCTGGTGCGCTTGCGTATGCGCGGCGAACTCACTGAATTCCGGACAGAGGATCTCCGATTTACCAACGACGAGATTGCGACCTTTATTGCTGCGACGGATTGCACGCTGACAGCACACGACGTGGAAGCATTGGCCGAGATCACTGAGGGATGGATTGGGGGCTTACACCTCGCGGCGCTTTCGCTCACAGGTCAGCCGCATGCGACGCGCGCGATCGCGGCATTGAGCGGCGCACAACATCACTTCGTCGAGTATCTGGCGCAAGAAGTGCTCCAGCAGCAGCCCAAGCCAATACAGCAATTCTTACTCCAGACGGCGATTCTCAATCGCCTCAACGGCCCGTTGTGCGCCGCGGTGACGGGATATGACGATTGCGATGCCCTCCTGGACACGCTGTATCGCGCCAATCTGTTTCTGGTTCCGCTCGACGAGCGGCATACCTGGTATCGCTATCAGCACCTCTTTGCGACGTTCCTGCGCGACACGCTCCAGCGAACCCAGCCGGATGCGATTGCGCGCCTGCATGGTGCGGCGGCCCGCTGGTTTGCAGCGCAGGGCGACATCGCCGAGGCGATCACGCACACTCTTGCCGGTGCGGTCTATGCCGACGCGGCCCGGCTGCTTGTGGAACACGCGGCGCTGTTTTTTGCGCGCGGCGAAATCACAACCCTGCTCCGTTGGATTGAGTCACTGCCGGAGAATCTGGTCGCCGCGAATGCGCGCCTCTGTCTCATTCATGTGCAGGCGCTGATGCTGAACGGGCAGTGGAATGGTGTCGAGACGCGCTTACAGGATGTCGAACGGCGCGGGAACGGCGACGAAACCGAAGCCGAAGTTGCCGTATTGCACGGGATCATGGCCTTGCTCCGCGGACAGATCGACGAAGCTGCGGAGGTTGCAGCACGGGTGCAAAGCACTTTGGCGGACGACGACGTTCTATTGCATGGCATGGCGGCGTTGATGCTGGGGGCTGCAGCCTGGGCGCAGGGCGACCTTGCAGCAACCCAGCGGCTTTTGTTCGATGCGCAGCACAATGGCTTGGCATCCCATGCCCCGGATGCAGCGCTGCTCGCGATGAGCCATCAGGCGCACTTTTACACGGTGCAGGGGAAACTCCACGCCGCGATCCTCCGCTATGAACAGGTTCTCGCAAGCGCGAAAGCGCTGCGGATTCCATATGGGCCGGCGCTTACCATGGCCTCCCTCGGCTTGGGCCGGTTGCTCTACGAGCACAACGATTTGTCACAGGCGCTGCAGGTGGTGCGGCAAGGTATTGAGCAGGCGCAGCAAATAGGGAACACCGACAGCGTTATCATGGGCTATATGGTCCTGGCGCGGATCGCCCAGGCGCAAGGCGACACTGCGCTGGCGCGCACGATGATCGAAGAGGCCGAGCAGGCGCTGCGGTTGGAGCAGGGCGGATCATTGGCGGCATTCTCGGTTACGATTGCCCGCGCCTGGCTGGCGCTTGCTCACGGCGACGCGGGGTCAGCGGCGGCGTGGATGCACGACTATGAGCGACACCTTGCCCCGCACCTGATCTCGTTCAACGAGACGGCGCACCTGCTCATGGCGCGGATCCATATCGCGCAGGGGCGACCTGAAGAAGCGTTGCATTTGCTTACGCCGCTCCGAACGAGTGCTGAGCTGACTGGGAGGAGCGGCAGCGCCATTGCCATGTTGGTCGTCGAGGCGTTGGCATGCCAGTCCTCTGGGACACGCAGTCCGGCATTGCAGAACCTCGAACGAGCGCTCGCGCGCGCGGCTCCAGAAGGCTACGTGCGCAGCTTCTTGGATGCCGGCGCTGCACTCATCCCGTTGCTCCAACACGTTGCAGACGCAACCCCCGCATCGTATGCCCGAACCCTGCTAGAAGCGTATCAACAAGCGGGGGGCGCGGCGGCTACGGCGCTTGCCTGGGTCGAGCCATTGAGCGAACGCGAGCGCGAAGTCTTGCGACTGGTGGCCAATGGCGCCTCGAACCAAGACATCGCCCGGATGTTGGTTGTTACAATCAGCACAGTCAAGAAGCATCTTAGCGCGATCTTCCAAAAGCTGAACGTGCAGAGCCGAACACAGGCAGTGGCGCAGGCCCGTAGGTTGAACCTGCTCTAATGCAGTTTTCCTTACAGATGAGAGGATGAGCTGCGGAGGCGACGAGGCGTGGAGACGACGAGGCAGAGAGACGTGCCAGCGCCTCCCGCTGGCCCTGAGTGACGCCGTGCGTCTGTAATGGATCGACGGGCAGCGTCGTTCGATGGAGTGTGTCGAATGAAGCCATATCGTATCGCTATCCTACCGTTTTTGGTCGTGAACATTGTGCTTACTGCGTGCAGCCCACCTATACCATTACCGCCTCCGACGGCATCTCCGGTTGAAGCCGACCGCCCCAGTGCTATCGGTTCCTCCCAGGCGCTCAGCGAAGAAGAAGCGCTAGCATTCCAGCCAACACCTACGCATGTGCGTTCTCGCCCTACGGTTGTCGTAACGCCAATTCCTGCAACGCCAACCGCAACGCGACAACCAATCCGCCAATTAACGCTCGACGGTATCGTTGCCTTCGTCGATAATTCGTGCATTCTCTACACACACGATCTGTCCACAGGGGAGCTATGGCATACCCGCAAACCCATTACAGATCCGGGGCCGAATCTACCGCCAAGATGCGGCATTACCATCGCAAGCGCACGCCACTGGCGTAATTCACTACTCGAAACACCCCTCGGGGATACGCCTTACCCGCGGTCAAAATTTCGCTTGCACGGCCAAAATGGGCAACGGGCATGGGTGGAGTCATCCAAGGATGGTTTGGATAGGCCCCAACTTCACATCCGTGGTTCTGGCATGACTCAAGATCAGACGTACGAGCTCGATGTTTCGGGTGACAGATACGTCGCCCTGATTGCGTATGTAGCTAACGATACACAGTTGCTGGCGAGTTCAGCGGTGGCTACATCCGGATCGATGATCCATGGCGGGTTTCTCTCTCTTATCGATCCGCAAACCGGTAAGCTAACTGAACTGGGGATTCGTGCGCACGAAATGGATGAGACCATCGCGGTCAATCCGGTAGACGACGAATATGTTGCGGTTATCGCCTCATATTTTAACGTGCCGATGGATCCGCCCGATTGTCGCTTAGCGATAGTGAAAGTAGACAGCGACAGATTGCAGTGCGTTACTGCTGAATATGCAATCGCACCAGCGTGGTCGCCTGACGGCGCGCGCCTGGCCTATGGCTCGTCCAGCGGCACGATTGCGCTGGCGGCAATTGATAATCTCCGCACGCCGCACATCATCGCGCATACGCCAGGAACGGAGCAAGCTCCCATTCGATGGATCGATAATGAGCACTTGCTCTATGTTCGGTACCCTGCTCGCGCCGGCCCGACTCAGAAAAGCATAGAAGATAGATACGGCGACATACGGATTATCAACACAAGAAGCAAAATAGACGTTCGCATAGCGGCGGGGGTCGCCGAACCCCGCTGCTACCCGATCTGCAACTACATGGGATTGGTCGTGTACTATCGCGATCCGACGTGATATCGCGCTGCCTTCCGGTTCAAGGACGGACAGAACGAATGGGCAAAGATGCGATTTATGCCATTGGGATGGGCGTGTTGGTTCTCACCCTCTGCCCATCTCCCGTACGCGGGTTGAGGGGCGAACAGCACCCATGTTCGGGAGCGGAGCATGACAGGCGTCGCAGAATCCATAGCGCATACGTCGATGAGCGCGTGTCCTCGCCGGAGTCCAGATTGGGCCGAGTAGCGGCTGAGCTCGTCATCCACTCGCCCCAGAATCGGGATCGAGCGGCAGCAGTGTGCCTTGATAGTTTGGGTCGACCCGCAGGGCGCAGGTCAGCGCTTCCGCCTGCTCCGGCAGACACGCCATGAATGCACTGGTCTTCTGTTGCGCCTCCCCAAGCGCGCTGCTGAGATCCGCCCCGTCCGCGACCACTGCCGTGAGGGCGGCATAGAACCAGTACCAGTCCATGGAATCCACCCGCGCCCACACGCTGGGTACGGGTTCCTGCGCCAGGGCGTCGGCATACACTTGGAAGAGCGCCAGCGTTTCCGGCGCGGCCTGCTGGCGGAATGCCTCGCCCTGCGCGATTGCTGTGCGGGCTGGAATATACATGCTTGTATGCGGCACGGTAGCCGCCACAAAGGTGATCCACTCCCAGCACCGCTCGGCTTGTTGGGTGTGGGCCGAGATGTACAAGGCCTCGGTGCGCACCTCCGCCGCAGAAAAACCACGTTTGGCCAAGGGAAGCGGTGCAGCGGCGAGCGTGACACCCTCGGCTTCCGGCACATACACCCACCAGTCCAACCACATCCCAATACGGCCACTTTGCGCTAGATCAGGGACGGTAGGGTCAAAATAGTCGCCGCGCTTGTAGATGAATACGGGATTAGGCATGACCTCATGTACTAGCGCCAGATCCAGATACCACCTAATGGCCGCCAGCACCGTGGGATCGGTAAACTGCGGCTGGGCATGCACCCCCGAGCCGGTGACCAGTTGCCCGCCGAACTGCTGCACAAAGAACAACAGATCCCAGCCAGGATTAAGATACGGCGCATAGCCGTAGACCCGCTGGGCGCCACTCCCGTGGGTCAGCGCGACCGCGGCGGCGAAGAACTGCTCGGGGGTCCACGTCGCCGCCGGCGGGGCCACCCCCGCAGCGGCGAATAGTTCCTGGTTGTAGGTCATCATCGCGGGTTGAAACGAGTAGGGCAATCCGAGCAACCGGCCCTCACGCTGGTGGCGCGCGACCACCACCGGCGGGTAGTCCTGGAGTGACAACGCGGCGTCACCGTCCAAGAGAGGCTGGAGGTCAAGCACCGCGTCTTCCCACGACTCCTCTGTTGGTGTATTGTCCCAGAGAAAGCAATCGCTGGCTTGCGCCATGGCTGCGACGGATAGGGTGTCGGTCAGCTCATGGGTCGACACCACATCGACCGCTCGTTCTGGATAGGTCGCGTGGAAGGCCTC
>JAKSDJ010000514.1 GCA_022360155.1 Chloroflexales bacterium
CGCGAGGCAGCCAAACCGCCTTGAGTACGACAATCAGACATGTCATTCTGAACCTTTCGGCTGCTTGTCCTGAGCAAAGCCGAAGGGTTCAGGACCGGCTTGCGAAGGGCTCAGGGTGCATTACGTGGCGGCGTTCCAATGCAGTATATCTGGAAATCTCGTTGTCGTATGAGGATAGAGGCGTGATGGGCTTCAAAGCCCCTCCGTTTCGAGCATAAGGAGCAACAGCATGAGCACACGCGCAACAGCCAGCTTCGAGATCACAGCCTGGGAGCAAACCAATTACGATGAGCCTGCCGAAGGCCCGAAGCTTTCCCGCGCCACCGTGCGCAAGACCTTCCGGGGCGATATCGAGGGTGAAAGCACGGCTGAGTTACTGCTGTGTCAGGTTAACGACGACTCCGCCGGCTACGTCGCTATGGAGCGCATCGTGGGCCGCATCGGGGAGCGCGTGGGGAGCTTTGTCATCCAGCACTGCGCCACACGCGGAGGCGCGCGGCCGCAGGCCCTATGGCTTGTACTGCCCGGCTCTGGGGCCGGCGAGCTGCGCGAACTGCGCGGCGAGGCCGAATACCGTCACGACGAGCATGGCGCGACCTTCGTCCTTGACTATGACTTCGAGTGAAGGACAGACAATGGCGCACGATCCGCCCAACATCGCCGTGTACCTCGAAATCGGGCGGAAACAAACCCTCGCCGGGGCCAGAGACTGGCCAGGTTGGTATCGAAGCTGGCATGACGAAGCTGCAGTGCTACAAGCTCTCTTCACCTATAGGCCACGCTACGCACGCGTGTTGCAGGCAGACCGCATTGCGTTTCCTGCGCCCGCCGCTACGTCCGCCTTCTATGGTGGTCAAACGCTGCACGGGCAACGCAAACACCGATTTCGGCGCGCCTGACACTGCTCCGCCAAGCGATGCGGGGCCAGTCGATGCGGCAGAGCTGCACCGTTTCGAGATCCTGTTGACAGCGTACTGGCAGGCGTTCGACACGGCAGTGCAATGGGTCAACGGCAAAGGGCTACGGAAGGGGCCGCGCGGCGGCGGACGAGACCTGACCGGGATTGTGCAACATGTGTTGGGCGACGATGCCGGTTATCTCGCCCGGCTCGCCTAGAAGTTCAAGCGAGATGAAACAGAGAACCCGAGCGCGGAACTTGAGCGAGCCCGACAGGCGATCCTGAGCGCACTGAACGCGGCAGCACGCGGTGACATACCAGAGCGTGGGCCGCGCGGCGGCGTGATCTGGACACTGCGCTACTTCGTCCGCCGCGTGGCCTAGCATATCCTGAATCATATCTGGGAGATCGAAGATCGGGCGATATGATAAGAAATAGCCGATAGCTGATCATGCGCTTGTGGCACATCAGAGCGCATGAAAATAACCGGAACAAAGGTACGAGCTATGGGCTATTTTCAGGGTAGGCTGATAGACCGGCGCGTGATGGCGGTGTCTTGGGGGCGCGCCACCTGATAGGGCTACATATTCGGCAATGGAACGCCGATGACGCTTATAGACGCAGATGTGCCGCAGATAGTTATCTCTGTATGGCAAACGTGTGGTTGATTCAGGATCGTATCTGCAGATGATATCCCACGTTGACGAAGCGCTCGTTACGCGAGACTATACGACGCACTGCCGCTGCGCCGTGCTATAATGATTGCGCAGCGTGCTGCACGTGCGACCTATATCCCAACGAGAGGAGGACGGCGTGATAGCCGACGACCACACCCTGGTGTCCGATCCGCCCGCAACGCAACGCGATGATGGTGCTGACCACGGGTTCGAGCACTATTACGACCTGCATCCGACCAAGGAAGACCTGATGGGTGAAAGCACCGCACAAGCCAACCTGATTCTCTACCTCGTGAACGTACTGCGCTGGCTGTATGCGGCGGAACGCTGGTTCATCATCTGCAATCTGAATATCTACTCCCAGCGGGAGTTCAAGCAATATCCCATCACGCCGGATGTGGCGGTGTTCAAAGGGGTGGTCATCCCCAATCCAGGGGCGCGCAGCCTGCGCAGTTGGCGCTTGTACGAGCCGGAGCGCCCGCCGCCGCAGGTCGTGTTCGAAATCAGCTCCAAGGAGACCTGGCGCGACGATCTCACAGAGAAACCGACTCAATACGCCGCGCTTGGCGTGCAAGAGTACTACGCCTACGATCCGAACGACCCGCCATACTGGCCCAAGATGCACGGACGGCTGCGCGGCTGGCGGCGAGACGGCACACAGATGGCGGAGCAGGCGCGTGACGCGCAGGGCCGGCTCTGGAGCGCAGAGTTGGCCAGTTGGCTGACGCCGGACGGGACGTTATTGCGGCTGTACGACCAGGACGGCAACCTCCGCCTGACCGAGGGCGAGGCCGAGCGCGTGGCCAAAGAAGCCGAACGCGCGGCCAAAGAACGCGCTTTGGCAGCCCACGCATCGGAGCGGGCGGCCAAAGAAGCCGAGCGCATCGCCAAAGAACGCGCCTGGGCGAAGTTGCGGGCGCTTGGCGTCGATCCGGATGAGCTGTAATTCCTTCCTACACTGGCGCAGCGCGGCTGACCAGCACAATGGCACGCTGATACCGCTAATCCGCGAACGACTATGCTGATCCACCAGGGTCGTTTGGTCTGAGTAAACATGTAAGCGTAATAGAGTCGTTTAGATCAGCGTGTTGACGTGTTTCCTATGCCATTCAAGATCAGATCGGTGAGAAAATCGGGCAGTTCCTCCCACTTCGCCGCGAGCGTGGCGTCGCCCATGATACGCTCCATCATGAGGCCTAGCACTAGGCCGGAAATGGCGCGAATAGTCAGGCTGACATCCACGTGTTCGAGTCCTTGCCGCGTCGCCTGTGCTTGAAAGTACGTCTCCGCCAACGTCAAGGTCGGCTCCAGGATTTGTTCGTAGTACAGGGTTCTCAGTTCCTCGTTGACCATCATCTCTGAGACGACGATGCGAAAGAGGGCGAAGTTATCGCGTTGCTGGGCCGTTAGCGGGTGACTCAGGGACGTGCGGATAAACGTGCGAAAGTCGACCTCGCCGGCGGCAAGAGGACGATCCTCCTGTATGATCGACGCTTTCATACGGTCAAAGATGCCCAGCAGCAATGCGGTCTTGTTGTCAAAGTAGTTGTAGATCGTACCGTCAGAAATACCGGCATGTTTGGCAATATCTCTGATCGTTGTCGGATGAAAGCCTTTCTCCACAAAGACCGCTGTGGCGGCGTCGAGGATCTGATTCTTGCGGGCGGTAATGAGTTGCTGCTGGATCGGATCGGTCATCGCGGGTTCCTCCTTCATAAACGGTTGCGCTGGCGCATAAACAGAACGGTCGAATGCATGTTAACTCCTTATGGGCTGAGGGGTAAGATCGGCATTGCGACGCTCGGTTTCAAGCTCTCCATGATCGGGCAGCCGATCTTCCAGGCGGCGAACCGAAGGTATCAGGGCGGAAACGAGTACGATCAACAGCTCCAGAAGGCCCACAAGCATAAACATCAACGCCATTCAAAAAGGCGCTTTCGCGCCGGCCAATGATAATCGCCGCAAGACCGGCGGCGGTCATACTAATGAGAATACCATGTGCTCTTATAGGAGGATGACGCAGCTCTCACTCTAAGCAGCAAAGCCAGAGGTATTCACCCCGACTTCCAAGCCATAGCGTGCGAACAGATACCACAGCGTGAGTGAGCAGGAAACAAACATGAATAAGCCGGGGAGGATCAGGAAAACCAGCCCGAAACTTATTCCTACGACTGCAACAAGGCCTACAAGGAACATGTTGACGATCAGGGTTCTGCTGGCGTCCCGATTTCTCAACAACAACTTCGCATTGCCGGTAGCGCCAAATAAGCCTTTGAAGCGCTTGCTTTCCACGGCATAGCGCACCCCGCCCACATACAGCCCACTAACGATCAGCACGATCAGTAGCGTTAGTACCAGGGCGAACACACCATACATCGTGTTTGCAATGAGGCTCCCTGGAACAAGCTCAATGTCTAAAAATCTCACTGCAATCTCGAACATAACAACATTCGGAATGAGGCCCAGAATTGGGGTCAGGTACAACAAACCGGCTACGACAAAGAGCCCGCCATCACACAGCGCTTGCCGCCACTGCAGCAGCGGCAGCTTGGTCTCGCCAGCATACACCGCCCGCACGATAGCGATGCCGTATCCGAATAAAATCACCTGACCGACAATGGGGATGAGTTGCAGCAATGCCAGCGTAAGCATCCGGTGGAACCAATCTTTCCCCCGAAATGGATATTGCAACGCATCAGAAAGAAGCATATCGAAAACTCCTATGTACAGCTTTTACAGTTGAAAGCAGGACAAGGTTACAGAGCGAACGGTCTTAGCTTGATGATGTTCGCAGAAATCGGAGGCGCGGCGACGATGTCAGCGTGTCTGCGCCTCGGCGATAACGCTGTTGTGGGCGCTGGCCCGTTGCATACTGAGGCGCTGGATAAGGGAGATAGCCTGTCCCGCCCCATCCTCAGCGCGAATCTTTCGACCGAGATCCGCCGCGCGCTGACACATTGCGGTATCGGACACCGCCTGCGTGATAGCCTCTGCCAGTTGTGTGCTCGTGAGCTTTTTCCGGGTGATCGGCGCCGGACCTACGCCCAGATCGGCAACCCGCCGCCCCCAGAATGCTTGATCGCCCATGAATGGCACGATGACCGCAGGAACCCCAGCGCGTAGCCCGGCGGCGGTCGTCCCGGCGCCGCCATGATGCACCACGGCGGCCATGCGCGGGAAGAGCCAGCTATGCGGTATTGACGAGATCATGTGGACGGTCTCAGGCAGATTGGAGTGGCTCAAACCGCCCCAGCCCGACGCCAGCGCCCCGCGTTGCCCAGCGCGGGCCAGGGCTTCCAGGGCAAGCTGGCCGGCTGCTTCGGGGTTACGGCTGCCCATGCTGCCAAAGCCGATATAGACCGGCGGCTCGCCGGCGTTCAAAAAATTCGCCAGATCAGCCGGCGGCGCCCAGCCAGACGGTTCGTCCAGAAACCAATAGCCCGTAACATGGTAGTTGGCAGCCCAGTCATTGGGGCGGGGCAGGACGTGCGGGCTATATCCGTAGAGCACAGGCGCTTGGGCTTGACTCAGTGCTCGAAATGGCCCCCAAAATGGAGCTGGAGGCATTCCCAGTTCACGCCGAGTGACAACATCTGACACCTTTAAACCTTGCCAGAACACTTGCTGCATCAGGTGAAATGACAGGCGATTCAACACCCCGCCCCAAGGAAGTTTAGGGAAGAGCGGGCTGGGAAACGCGCGGGTCGGCGTGAACGGAACGACGTAGGCTTGGATCACTGGTATCTTGAGCATATCGGCAATAGAAAAGACGCTAATCCCAGCCATACCGGTTACGATCAGGTCGCTTCCCGCAAGCAGAGTTGTCATGCGCTGTGCGATCTGCGCTGCCTCGCGCTTCATTGCGACCCGCATCCGGGAAAGGATCATCAAGAAGTTGCCGCTTTCCTTCACCTTACGCCACTCATCGTTCTGGAGCATTCTCTCAACGCTTTCGCCCGTTGAACAAAACTCTAAACCAGCGCTTGCAACCAAAGAGTCAAAATCATCACTGGCCAATATGCGGACATCGTAGCCCGCTGCCTTCAACCCTTTGCCCAGAGCGATGTATGGTTGCACATCGCCCCGTGAACCTGATGCAACAATCGAAATCGCGACCATGTTGAAATGTCCTCCATATGTTCATTTGGTACATAGACCAGCTTCATAGTGAAAAGTACGCATGCCGATAGCTCAACGCGCACTTCTAGAACGAGACGGGAAGCGCCGCTAATCCGCGAATAATACAACTGCGCCGCCAGCGAAGCTGATCCGACGATACCCTGAAGCGCGGGTTGGGCATCCGCTCGATCAGGGTGTTAATGGCGACTTGACCCTCAAGCCGAGACAACGGGGCGCCAACACAGTAGTGGATGCCCTGACCAAACGCCAGGCGCTTGTTA
>JAKSDJ010000437.1 GCA_022360155.1 Chloroflexales bacterium
GGAGAAGTGCGACTCGTTCCACTTCGCATCCGTGACCAACATCACATCGAGGTAAAACTGTGGAACTGGGCGCGACCCCCAACCGGTAATGCCCAGATCGACCTCCAACCAACCATCGTCGCCATAGTACACACTTTCCGGCTCGACCATGACATTGACGTTAATCCCCGCCTCGGCCCACTGCTCCTTCAGCACCACTGCGAGGTCGGGGCGGTCGCCCGTATCGGGCACGTGGAGATCCAGCGCCAGTCCCTCAGCATAACCGGCCTCGGCCAGCAACTGGCGGGCAGCGTCCGGGTCGCGCGGTGGAATGGGCGTCTCCTCGCTGTAATATGTGGTGAAAAGCGGCCCAATTGGGCTGTCGCGCCCGACAGCGCCCAGGCTTAGCGTCACTGTATCGAAGATGACGCTACGATCGGTCGCTAGCTTGAATGCCTGAATGACCCGCGGATCGTTGCCGGGCGCGCGATCAGAACGCAGACGCACCAGATCGAACCCATTCGTCGGGATGGAGAATGTGTCCAGGTTGGCTTCGGCTTGGAGTTCGAGGAAGGTCGGCGTTGGCATACGCATCACCAGATCGACCTGACCGCCACGTAGCGCGGTCACGCTGGTGAGCTGATCGCTGAAGAAGATAAAGTTGAGGGCGCTAACGCCCGGTTTACCGTCGATGAAATAGTTCTCGTTCGCTACCAACTCCATGCGATCTTCGGGGCTATAGTTGATGACTTTGAAGGGGCCGGTACCGTTGAAATCATTCCCGAAATCGCTTGCATCGGTCTTCACGACCAGGGCATGGTTATCGCTCAAATCATAGAGAAAGAAAGGATTGGTATTCTTCAGCGTAAAGACAACGGTGTTATCTCCATTCGCCGTAATCGTATCGATGTTGCTATACAGATCTGCGGTGGGATAGTCCTGATTTGGATCACGCAAACGTTCAAACGTCCAAACCACGTCGGCAGCGGTCAGCGGGCTGCCATCGTGAAAGGTGACATTCTCGGCGAGTGTGAAGGTATAAGTTAATCCATCATCGCTGATTTGCCAATCGGTTGCCAGCCGAGGTTGGATGATGTTGGCGGCGTCAACGTCTACCAGATAATCATAGACAGCATTCAGGATAGAGATTTCGCTATCGGACGAGGCTAGTGCCGGGTCAAGATTCACGGGCGTATCCCAGGCGACCTGGAGGGTGCTTTGCTCCGATGTATCAGGTGCGCTTGTCGGCTCAGCAGCAGTTCCGCCACAAGCAGCCAAAACTGCAGCCGCTAGAGCTGAACCGCTCATCATGCTGGCAAAGCGGAGGAATTGGCGGCGGCTTAGTTCGCTGCGCTGCGATTCGCCCTGCGCTTGCGACATAACAGGATCGGTGCGTTCGGATAATGACACGTAGGAACCTCCTTACAATCAGGCTCGGCGCACTCAGAAACACTCCTAGCCGCTTGTCTAAACGTGTGCGTGAAAACACAGCTGCCATGCCACTATGGCGTGGCGGGTCGATACAGCATTGTATGCTTTGCGGCGAGGTAACGTGATACGCCGTTCATTGTGTGCGCATATGTGTATGTAGTCTCGTGGTATTGCGCTTTATTACACACGAGAAACAGCGGTAGGGCGGGCGTGTAGCGAGGGTAGCAGCGATGAGTGGATTGAGCTGCCATATACGGCAGACACCCGACAAGCGATAAGAAATACTCTACATATGGTTAGATACAGGTTAGATCAGTACGCAATATAGGTTTTCGCAGGCATACATGCCCTACACATTATACCAAAGAAAAGGTCAGAAAAAGCTAGGCGCAAGAAGAATTTGCACACATGATCTAATGAGCTTTGTGGCTACCAGCCCCACGTTCCGGCGCCGCCCTTGAATGGCCCAACAATGTCGCTGGTGATCCAGCCGCCGTAGAAGTCACCAGGCTGAGCCTGAACAAGCTCGCCGTCGATATAGCAGGCTTCCATCATGCCTGGATAAAAAGCAACATGATCTTGGAGCGGCGTATATGTTTGGCTTGGGTTAGGATAAAACCAGGCTGCGTTTGCCGCTGTCTGATCACGAACCATGATGGTGTAATAAGCGGCAAGGCCCTTGAATTCACAGAATGTCGTGCGCGGCGTACGGGTTAGGTGTTCCATCCGAATATCTTCAGGCGGAATATAGTAGACAGGCGGATGGCTTGTTTCCAACATCCGCATAGCTTGATGCGTTTCGGCGATAACAATACTATTGAAGACAACCTGGACATGGCGCGTTGTTGGTTCTAGGCGAGGCGGGCGCGGGTAGTCCCACACCGATTCCTGACCTGGGCCAGGCTGAACACGTTTACGAAACATGCAAAACCTCCTGAATTTTAGGGATGTGCCTTCCCATCATACCACGACTTCATTGTGAAATTCGAGGAGCCTGATTGAAAAGGCTAAACCGGCTTGAACATACAACGCATCGACGCTCAAGAAGCTTCAATGCCAACTGTAAAGGCGCTCTTTTCGCAATTGACATTAGGTATGTTAGTGGTATCGTAGCTCTGCAGTGCAGCATATACCAACTGCCTATCTGTATCGGCCCGCTTTAAAATGAAGGAGGACAGTGTTTTCGACTATGCTCTAAACCTCTTCTCACACTCCACAATAACGACTCTTAGAAAGGCCTCCGTTCCGTGAATGTCAAACAATTTCTGATTGGCAAACCCTTTCCCAGCAGCCGCGCCCTGCACGAACGCCTAGATCGCTTTCGTGGACTAGCTGTATTCGCCTCTGATCCGATCAGCTCCAACGCCTATGCGACTGAAGCAATTATGAGTACGTTGGTGCTATTGGGCACCAGCGCTCTCGCTGGCACCTTGCCCATTGCGCTCGTCATTGCCGCGCTGGTTGCGCTCGTTATTTTCTGCTACAACCAGACAATCTATCACTATCCAATGGGCGGGGGCGCATATATGGTGACAAAAGACAATCTCGGACCCATCCCTTCGCTCTTTGCCGGTGCGGCGCTGCTAAGCGATTATGTAATGACTGTGGCGGTGTCGGTGTCGGCGGGAGTGCGAGCGCTAGGATCAGCTTTCCCTGAGGTTACCTTCCTACACGACAACCGGGCATACCTGGGCATTATCGTGATCCTGATCATTACCTGGCTCAACCTACGCGGGTTGCGCGAAAGCGGTACGATTTTTGCACTGCCAACATACGCTTTCGTCGGGAGCGTCTTGCTGGTGATTGTGATTGGCCTGGCGCGCTACTATGAACTCTTTGGCGCACCACCGCTGCCCGCGCCACAACTCGTCGAGACGACCAACGAGGTCTCTAGTTTTTTGCTCGTATGGCTGGTGCTACGCGCATTTGCCGCTGGCTGCACCGCATTGACCGGGATCGAAGCCATCAGCGACGGCGTCCAGGCATTCCGCGAACCATCAGCGCACAACGCGGTGCGGACGATGCGCACCATGGGCTTGTTTGCGATGTCGCTGTTCATTGGAATCAGTTTTCTGGCGACCCATCTGCACTTAGTACCGACAGAACGCGAAAGCATCCTCTCGCAGTTGGCTCGAACGGTAACAGGCGGCGGTCCGCTCTATTTCTTCGTCCAGGCTTGCACCATGTTAATTCTGGTTCTGGCGGCCAATACTGCCTACCAGGACTTTCCGCGCCTCTCGGCCTTTCTGGCCAGTGATGGCTTTCTGCCGCGTTGGATGACGCTCTTGGGCGACCGGCTGGTCTATAGCCGTGGTATTGGCGTGCTGGCGCTGATGTCGAGCCTGCTGATTGTGTTTTTCGATGGTGATGAAATCCGTCTGTTGCCGCTCTATGCGCTAGGAATTTTCGTGAGTTTCACCCTCTCACAGGCGAGCATGGTTGTGCTCTGGGGCAAGGTAGCGAAGCTCAAGCCAGGCGAACGGTTGGAAACAGGTGTGACCACGCTTCATTACGAGCCGCATGTCTTCTGGAAACGCTTGCCCAGCATGATTGGCAGTGTGTTGACAGGTATCGTGCTGGTCATCCTGGCAGTCACCAAATTCGTACAAGGCGCGTGGATTATTGTTCTGGCGCTGCCGTTGATGGTGCTGCTCTTTCGTTCGATCCGTAATCACTACGATTATGTAGTCAAAAACCTTCGCTTGACGGGTTTGAAGCCCGAGAACTTGCGCACCCACGCCGATATCGCCATTGTGCCGGCCAGTGATCTCCATCGAGCTTCGCTGCGGGCCATCAGGTATGCCCAACGCCTCTCATCGGATGTGCGGGTAGTCAAAGTCGTGAATGACGAAACGGAGGCTGCTGCTACGCGCCAACGTTGGGAGCAGTGGTCGCACTTCACACAGCACTCCAAACTGATCTTTCTGCATACCGACTATCGCGACCCGCTTGATCCGCTCGTCGAGTATATTCGCGACGTATATCAGCAAGAGTTTGCCGGCCAGTTGATCACAGTGGTTGTTCCTGAGTTTGTACCCAACACCTTTCTTGCGCACCTGCTGCACAACCAGACAGCATCGCTGCTGCGAGTTATGTTGCGGGGCGAAGAGAATGTGATTGTGATCGATGTACCTTATCATTTGCACAAGCAACCAGAGAACCCCTAGCAGAAAAGCAAGGGGCGGGTTGTCCCACGTGGGGCAACCCGTCTCGTTAGAAGCGGCGGCTGGCAGCCGTCGGAGGCGGCGCTCGCATCTTCCTCTACGCCTTACTTCTCCGTAGGCATATTCCCCAGAAACCAAATAAAGATCTTGACAATCGCTTTAACTATCGTAAAGTATAAGCGTACCGTCTTTTTCGATATATGTCCCGTAGAATCCTTGCGTAGGATCGAACAGATAATCAAGGAGCGACTTCGCCTATCTCGCGTGATACGAAACGATCCACGCTTAGGACACGAAATACTCTGGAGGCCGGCGATGGTGACGGCACAACCGCAAACGACGCTCTCCCAATCCGATGATGTGCGGATCTGCCGGATCTGCAAAGCTTTGAGCAATCCGGTTCGGATGCAGATTATGCGTTATGTTTTGCAAAACCCTGACTGTATCGGAAACATGATTTTATTACACTTGCCCGATGATGCTCCCCGCGCCCAGTCCACCCTCTCGCAACACCTGCGCGTCCTCCGTGACGCCGGTCTCCTCGAAGCCGAAGGCGACGGACCAGCGATCTGTTATCGCGTCAACCAAGAAAGCCTTGCCTGGCTGCGCGAACAACTCGCTACCTTCGACGCTTGATCTACAAAACAGTGTTTCCCACCATACAACGCCAAGAGTCTATGGTATACTGCGTAAAGTCTAGATCAGTCACTGAACGAAGATAGGATAAACAGCATACAAAAGACTTTCTATCTGTATCTTAACCCAATTGAGACTCTGCCTAAACATGGCGGCACTAGGAGGGGAAAGCTATGCGATTAAGCGAAGATAAAGTGCGCCGCATTGCAGAACGGCTCCACGATGAACTCGAACAGCAGGGCTTATTGCGTTATAAAGAGCGTCTTGGCGCCAAGCATGGCGAAGGGCGTGCGGCGCGCGTCAAACACCTCTACGACTATATCGTCACCGATCTCCAGCAAGAGGCGGAGATCGACGCCGAAGTCGAGCAGGTTCTTGCCACCTATAGCCGTGACATCAAGGGGACCGAGCGGGATATTCTGTTCCGCAAGCACAAAGAAGAGATCGCTCGTAAAAGGGGATATATCCTCTAAACACCGAAACGACAGCATCAAGAACA
Source organism: Chloroflexales bacterium (assembly GCA_022360155.1). Lineage (GTDB taxonomy): Bacteria > Chloroflexota > Chloroflexia > Chloroflexales > Chloroflexaceae > JAKSDJ01. Next base: position 5,710 of record JAKSDJ010000437.1, read on the forward strand.
CAAAACGACCAGCGTTGTGACTGACGCTGGTCGCTTCGTGAGCATCAAGAACACAAAACGACCAGCGTTGTGACTGACGCTGGTCGCTTCGTGTCTTTACGGGTGGACTGTTCAAAGCTGCGGTTTCACTGGCAACGCCTCAGCAACTCAACGCCTGCATGTCAAGTAAGCCTGTCTTCATTACCTCCATCCGCGTGAGCGCGCCAATTCGTCGCTGAGTAAGCCAAGCAACACACCGCCGGAGCCGTGGTCTTCGAGACGGACTCGCTCGAACCATTGAACAGTGACAAAAACCCCCGGCGCAACTTCCTCGACTTGCTGCGTCGAAAGCGGCTGACCGAAGAGTGCGAGACTTTCAGAGAAACTCCGCCCAGCGCGCCCGTCAAACTCCAGCCCGCTACTGCGCCAGTAGCTCAGGAATGGCTCACAGATTGAATGACCAGTGCCATCAAAGAAGAGGCATCCGGATTGCGCGCCGCCCTTGGGAAAAGTAAACCAGTTGCGACCTTGCAGTTGTAGAACAGCATCGCCCAAGCGACCAAGTTGCACGTTATACGGGTATGGACTCTCGGCGTGAAACTCGAAGCGGTATCGCTCGAAGTATTGCACAACGTGGTTAACACCGTCGCTACTGCGTTCAAGGAACTCCTCGCTGATAGGGTACCCAAAAATTGGCAAGCCGCCATTGCGTTCCCAGTAGCGCTTGAATTCCCCGCGCAGGCTGTGTTGTGTCTCGGGGAAGTAGACCTGCTCAACCGTCGAGGCAAACGGCGGAATCGGTGCAAACGCCGACCCAGGATTAGATGGCGCCGGGTCCGGTTGAGGCTGAGGTTGGAACTGGGGATCGGGTTGAGGTTGGAACGACGGTTCAGGATTACTCAGCGGGCAGGAGTTATACTCCTGGGCCAACTGCACTGCCCGCAACGCATTCAAGCGGCCCCAACCATACTCGGCGTCTCTACCGGCTGGTCCCTTGTCATCCGCGCTCGCTTCCAAAATGCACTCCAGATCCAGCGTCCCGAGGTCGCCGCGCAGCGTAATGACCAAGCCTGCGACACCAGAGACGTAGGGGCTCGCGAACGAAGTGCCATTCGGCGGGCCATACCGTCCTTCCGGCAGTGTTGTCCACAAGCCGACGCCCGGAGCGGTCAGATCCAGATAGTCGCCGGTGTTCGAGAAGCCGGTAACGACATCGGTATTACCGGTTGCACCGACGGCAACAACGCCAGGATAAGCTGCCGGGTAATTAGGCTGGTTACCTTCCTGCCTTTCATTCCCCGACGACGCGACGATCAATACGTTACGGCTGGTGGCATAGTCTACCGCATCGCGCAGAATCTGGCTGTCATCGGTCCCGCCCAGACTCATATTGATCACCCGTGCGCCGTTATCTACGGCCCAACGGATGCCGCGAGCCACGTTGGCATCGTTTCCGCTGCCCTGGTTGTTCAATACTTTAATGGGCAAGATTCGGCAACCCCAGCAGATCCCCGCAACGCCAACACCGTTATCTGCACTGGCGGCAATCAGGCCGGCAACCGCCGTGCCATGTCCATTGTCGTCTCGTGTGTTACCATCGCCAGTGAGCGCGTTATAACCAGGAAGCACCTTGCCGCTCAAGTCGGGGTGGCCGCCATCAACGCCAGTATCGAGAATGGCAATTCGTATCTCGCCGCCAGTCGTAGTATCCCATGCGTCGTACGCCTGAATATTGCCAAGCGCCCACTGTTGTGACACAGCTGGATCGTTGGGGGTGCGCATCAACTGGCGTGTATAGTTTGGTTCAGCGAAAGCGACGGATGGATCGGCAGCGACTTGCTCAGCGATCCAGTGATCTGCGGAGCTATGGTTCAAGGTGACAAGATAAGTGTCACTGCCGGGACCAAGCGACTCGGCCTGGTAAGCCCCCAGCTTGTGCAGCAACCCGTTAAGTCCGGCAACGCTAGGCAGCCCTGCAACCGCTTGCCTGACGAGACGCGCCTGTTCGGTAAGCTGCAGGCCAGGCTTGAGTTTCAACAGCACCTCACGAGGGCTATAGGTTGCCGTCGACGAGCGAGCAAACAGGTGTGCGGCGGGTAAGACAGTCAAGGTAAGCAATAACAATATCAATGGCAAGCGAGGAAGGCGATTCATACAACTCCTTACGTTAGGTAGAGCGGGGGGATAATTCCTCCGTGGCCGGAACAAAGCATCACCCTCGACCGCGGGTGAGCCAGAAGTAAGGCAATTATAACAGGCTTCGAACGCTGTCACAACACCATTTTTATTGCAATTTCTTGATCGTGAGGCATCGTCTGTAAATAATGAAGGATAGTATCATCACCCAAGCTCAGAGAGAAGAGAGCCTTCCAACGCAGTACCGCCGGGTATATTTCCAAGAATGCGAGCAATTAACTTATACGGCGACTGCGCATACGACAAACGGTATGAATTTCCGGCAAGCCCTCATTTGCGCGCTGAGGACGGTTAACTGTATACGATTGTTAGGTTATTGCAGGGGATATCGACTCGTGCTTATGAAGATTGGTCATGTCTCTACGACAAGTTGTTCGAGCAGCATGAAAGCATGCTCCGGTCCAGGGAGGGCGGCAATCTCATCCCGTATCTGTTCGGCAGCCTGTCGATAGCTTGGGTCTTCCAACACACCAACTACGGATTCACGCACTATTTGCGGTGTAGCTGCCACAGCATCGAGTACCCGCGCTACGCCAAGTGTCTTGCAACGCTCCGCGTTTAGTGGCTGGTCAGCGCCAAGCGGGAGCAATACCATTGGCAAGCCGTGCGCCAGTGCGCCCATCACGCTACCCGAGCCGCCGTGCGAGACGACCAGGCGGCAGTGAGGAAAAAGGGCTGTTTGGGGGATGTAGCGCTCGATAAAAACGTTGGCCGGTTGCGGGCCAAACTCCGCCGGATCGATGTCGCGTCCTACGGTGACGATGAGGTTGATTGGCAGGTCACGTATTCCCGCCAACACTCGCTGGAAAAGATCACCAGATTCCATGTTGTAGATGGTGCCAAGCGTGAAATAGATTGTTGGCGCGCTATCCATGCGCGTGACCCAAGCCAGCGATGCGTCGTTCTGAGTCGCGTCGTGGGTCAGCAAGCGCACGGTGTGCGCCGTGGCGGGCAACGGGAAGGCAGGATCGCGGTAACTCGGCGGGAAAGGCGACAGGACGAGATAGCGACTGAGCATCGCGAGATCGGGGTCGGGTGGCAAACCGTGCTCCGCGCGCACTTCGTTCAATGGTTCAGCAACGGCTGTGGGCCGGACGAAAGAGCCCGCAGCGATGACGAGCACAGTTGCATACGGCAGCGCAAGCCGTTCAGCAACGATCATGGCGCCGAAGTCCATCTCCTCACAGACGAGAATGTCGGGCTGCCAATCGGCGCAGATCGGGAGAAGGTCCGCTGCTCGCCCGCTCGCGACCCGATGTCCGAAACCCGTGCCAACCGCCCGAATATCTCGCTCCAAATCGACTGCGGCCAACGGAAGTCGCCGCGGCGTGAGACCAATATCCGACCCGGCAGCAAACGCAGTGAACCCAAGCGCCTCAACCTTGGGGACCATCCAGGGCCGACCGGCAAAAGCGACAGTATGACCTGCAAGCCCAGCGACGCGGGCGAGCGGAACGAGCGACTCCAGGTGACCGCTGCCGCCCGCAAAGGTGAAGAGGATACGCATAGTGATCTCCTTTCGCACCTCCAAGCGCCGCCACTTGCACACAGCGCAGCAATGCTGAGCGCCCATGGCGACACCTAGATTGCAAGACTCGTCGGATCTCAGTCGAGTGATTGTATCATGGGATGGCAGCCTTTTGATACGCGGCGGCGCCTAGGAATAGGCCCTTCTCGCGACAGTACCGAAAGCTCTTTGGGGCATGGTCTTTTGGGACGAGAGCAGAAAGCATTCATATCGAGCTGCCTATTTGGCGATGATGATGATCAATAGTCGAGGCGCTTCCCCCATCTCTGTGTCTCTCTAGTACTACAACGAGCCATGTCATGCTGCACGACGTGACGAATCTCCTAGTAAGCGGGTGTGAGACCCTTCGCGGCGTGTATCCTGAGCGCAGCCGAAGGGCTCAGGGTGACATATTCGATGGCGTTCCAACGAGGTTTGTCTGGAAGTCTCGTTTTAGTACTAGGTACTGACCGAATGTACAGGTCGATCATCAGTCCTACGCATGAGGTGGTTGCGTATGGTTGGGGCGATACTTGGGACAAGCCGATTAGCTTGTCTGCTGGAGCGGCATTTGGCACAGCTCCTGCGTAGGAGCAGCAAGGAGGATCACCGTATGTCTCACATCCGTCCACTTAAGCCGCGCTGCTATCTCGTCTATGCACTCGCCCCCGAACAGGTCACAGCCGCCCAAGCGAATGCGGCTTTCAACGCATTGGTCGCGGACCAAACGCTGCCCTTGGTTCTCTTTCACGACCACTTTCTCGGGCAACCTGGCGGCATGGCAATCTTCTATGTTGCGACCCCTGCTGAACGAGACACGCTCATCACAACTGCCCCGGCTGCATTACCGCATTGGCGGGTGGACGTCCAGCCCTTGATTTTCGCCTACAATCCCGCAGCGTTTGATGAGCAGACTGCCTTTACCCTGCGCACGTATCGCGCTACCGATTGGGACACATTGCGCCAGATCAAACGCCCGGCATATGGCAATCCTGTACAGGAATCCGAAACCGCGGCAGAAACGTAAAGCTTATTGCGGATGAAGAGAAAATATAACAAAACCCGCACCATTTCTGGTACGTACGAATCCCCCTTAAGAGCAAGCGCTGCATGCAAGCGTCACACAAAATAACATAGGTAGCTTCGATCGCTTGTGGCTGTCATACATATCGTGTATTGCCTAACAATTCCATGCAGGACGACTCTGTCTGCGACAAATAACATCCTGGCGATTTTATAGCCTTCTTATGGCGCACGCTAACAGCAGCAGCTAAACACCAAGCCATTCGCCGTCCTCCAAATACCTAGCAGATGCTCAAAGCAGCCTCCCAAGCAAGCTCGGCTGCGATTGCGCCTAGCGACGTTACGTCCAAACTTGGATGTTCGACTTCGTTCGTGGTGACGGCATACAGAACATCCCCGTCTTCCATGGTGTGAAAGGGCTGAATAAAACGCCCCATTGCCGTATGAACCTGCTTGCCAAGCTGGTCGAGCGCCTGCCGCTCCATTTGTTGGTTGGTCACCATAACTGTCAACGTCGTATTGCCCTGTGGCCGTGCTTGGCTCTCTTGCCCGGCAAGCCTGCGTTCGAGCTCATTGATGAAATGACAACGCTTGCCGGTGGCAGGATCGAGGTTGCCCTTGACGACTTGCCCCTGACGATTCACAATCGCACCGGAGCAATTGAATACTGAAAAAATCGCAACCTTGGTTGTCCCAATCTGGCGAAATGCCCCGCCCTGTCCCGAAGGCTCAGTCCAGAACCAGCCGCAGGTTGCGGACCGGCCAGCGCCACGCAGCCCAAGCGGAAACAGCCCTGTGCGAGCTGCCAAGGTCGCTGAACGGCCTAGTTTTTTATCGGGATGGATGACATTCTGACGAGGGTCATAGTCGTATATAATCGCACCTGAAACAAGGGCGAAGTCTTCGACTGAATAGTTCTGTTGCGCGAACAGCTCAGTGGCAACGCCGAACGCGGCTTCGAGGCCGTATAGTGAGCCAGCCGCTAAACAGATGCCATGGTTGAACTCCCAGTTGTTGATCGTGCCTGGATAACCGCCTCGCATATCAACAGCAGTGGCCGCACCTTGGGGGAAAAGAAAAACCGTACAACCGGTTGGTCCTTCTGCGTACTCGGCTATACCGATCTGAAAGGCCGGAAAGTCAAACTCAAGCACCGGACCGTCAAATGATGTTTGGGGTTCGAGGGCGGTATTGTCATTGGTAAGCATAGAATCTCCTTTGTGCGACAGGGAGGCCTTTGCGCTTGGCCAAAGTGCGCACTGACGATATCATCCATCCCCATCCATTCCTATCAGTGTAGACTGTGTCCCAGGGGCCAGGTCAAGAGGAATGACTCAGTACACTGGTGACTTGTTGGCAACAAAGGGTTTGACTTGGCCCCAATGGCCAGACGTATCATTGATCCATGAGCGCCAAACACCATCCAGAAAAGCTCACTATCAGCGAATTTGGTCGCCAGAGCCAACTTTCGCGCAAAGCGTTGCGCCTGTATGATAAGCGGGGATTGCTCACTCCCGCCTACATTGATCCGGATACAGGTTATCGCTACTACACACGTGATCAGCTTCTGATCGCCCGCCGTATCCGCCTTCTGCGCCTAATGGATATGCCGTTGGAGAAACTGGACGTTGTACTGGCGGTCTGGGAAACAAACGCCCAAGCTACTCTGAAAGAGATACACTTGCACCTGAGGGTGATGGAAAAGCAACTCGCCAAAGTGCAGTTGGCTGCCCGACTGCTGCGTGAAGAGATAGCGCCAATAGAGGAGAAAGCCATGTCATTTGACTTTACTCATCAGGAAATCCCCACGCAGATGATGGTTTCTATTCGCCGTCATATCACGGTTCCGGCGTATCACGAGTGGATCACGACTGCCTTGCAGCAACTGCGGGGCCATATTGCCGCACATGGGCTACAAGCCGCGGGCGATCCCGTGGCGCTTTATTATGGTCCGGTCAACGAGGAAGATAACGGACCGGTCGAGATCGGTGTTCCAATTACAGGCGCCGTACCGCCGCGCGGCGAGATGAAGGTTCGTGAGTGGCCAGCCCATCGTGCGATCTGTGTGCAAACGTATGGCCCATACAACGACTATCCAAAAGTGCTGGAAGTGTGGCACGCGCTCGGCAAATATGTCGAAGCGCAAGGTTTGGCATCCAATTGGGAGCACGATCTGACGACTTACGAAATCTGGCGCCCCGACCACACTATGATCGTCTGCTGGCCTGTTTATCGCTTTTCTGAGTGAACGAGAGCGGTCAACGACGGTTTAAACGACAAGGCTTCCCTTTGTCGATAAAACTTATACGGTGATAAGAAGGCGTCAGTTCTCACTCACTGTAGTAGTACACATCTGGGCGTGTGCAAAACTAAGCGCTCGACATTGTTTCAGAAGATCGTTTATACTGTACAGTGAGGGAATTGATGGAACAGCCAACAGCAGATTTTGATGGGGCCTGGAAGTACGCTCTTGAGCAGTTTTTCAGACCATTCCTGGCACTCTTCTTTCCTGCGGCGCATGCCGCGATCGATTGGGGCCAGCCGATATCCTTTTGCGACACAGAGTTGCACCAGATTGCCCCCGAGGATCAGGAAGGCAAGCAGCGCGTCGATAAGCTTGTTCGGGTACGTCGACTTGATGGCGTCTCGGCTTGGGTCTTGATCCATGTAGAGATACAGAGTCAGCGTGATGCCAGCTTCGCCGAGCGAATGTTCCGCTATCATGCGCGCCTGTTTGATCGGGATCGTATCCCAGTGGCCAGTCTGGCCGTGTTGGGCGATGAAGAACCAAGCTGGCGCCCTGATCGCTTTGCGTACGATATCTGGGGCTGTGAACTGCTTTTACGCTTCCCAACGGTGAAGCTTCTCGATCTCGATCCAGGCAGGCTGGAGACGACACCCAATCCGTTTGCGGTCTTGACGCTGCTGCATCGCGATGCGCAGGAGACCCGTGGTCAACCAGCAGAGCGACTCCAGCGCAAGGTGGCACGCTACCGTGCGCTCTTGCGGCAAGGCTACACAGCCAGTGATGTGCGCTCCCTGTTGCGGTTGATGGAGCATTTGCTCCGGCTCGACCCAGCGTTTTCTCGCCGCGCGTTCGATCAGATGCAGCAAGTGGAAATGGAGGTATATGGTATGGAGACTTTTGTGACCAGCTTTGAGGAGATTGGGCGGGCGGACGGTTTGGTGGAAGGTCAGCTGAAAGGTCAGCGCGATCTGGTCTTGCACCAACTCGACCACAAGGTCGGTCCGCTCGCGATAGAGATCCAAGAGCGGATTACGGCGCTGACCAGCGCACAACTCTTGCGCCTGAGTAAAGCCCTACTCGATTTCACGAGCATAGCCGATCTTAGCGCCTGGCTTGAGCAACAGGCTACTACTGCGAGCGAGTAACCGCCTTAATTAAAGAAGCGCGGCGCTGGTTCCTCTTGCGGGTGTGAGATGCCGCATCCCTCAACAGGTGTTGGTATTATGAGCGTCTTAGGGCTTCTATCGTCAACCACTCCGCATCGTCCGCTTCGGTCTTGGCTACATGATAACAAAGCGCGAGGATCATATCAATCCTCACGCCGCATCAGAAAGACCTTAGTGGTGAGCCGGGTGGGGATCGAACCCACGACCCTCTGATTAAAAGTCAGGTGCTCTTCCACTGAGCTACCGGCCCGCCAACATTATAGCCCGATTTTTCCAGGCTGGCAAGCCAGATACACACAATATCTTACCGATTTCCGTACAGCAATGCAGTTCTAGCGCGGATTGGCTTGGATGCGGAATACTCCTCTTTGGTACGGAGAAGCCGCTGATAAGGAAAGAATCTATCGAATCTGCGCTTATCAGCGGCTCGTCTCTGACATGAGTCATCTACGCTTCTGTCGCGTTAGCGATAGCTGCGAGTCATTTCTTAGCCACCGCCGCTGCCTTGGATGCCACCCTCGGTCATGGCGCGTACGTCGAGCAGTTCATCGACCTTTTCGGCGGGGAGCAGACCCTTCTCGATCACGACTTCCTTGATCGTTTTGTCGGTTGCCATCGCCTCTTTCGCCACAGCAGCGCCGTTGAGATAGCCAATGACAGGGTTGAGAGCTGTGACGAGGATGGCGTTCTTCGCCAGCCAGCCGTGAGCTTTCTCGTGGTTCGCTGTCAGGCCCGCGACACACTTGGTGGTGAAGGCGTCAATAGCGCCGATCAGCACGTGCATCATCTCGAAGAGGTTATGCGCAATGATCGGCATCATTACATTGAGTTCGAGCTGACCAGCCTGGGCCGCCAGCGACACAGTCAAATCGCAGCCCTGGACGTGGAAGCTGGCCATGTTCAACATCTCGGCCAACACTGGATTGACCTTGCCGGGCATAATGCTGCTGCCAGGTTGCACTGCAGGCAAACGGATCTCGTCCAGGCCGGTTGCTGGACCGCTGCTCAGTAGACGCAAGTCGTTGGCGATACGAGTGAGCGTGATGCAGAGGGTGCGCATGCTGGCTGAGAAGTCAGCCGGATCGGCCATACTCTGCATCGACTCGAACAGGTTGCCTGATGAGCGCAGGGGCTGACCCAGTAGCTCACCAAGGCGCGCGACTATGCGCTCGTGGTACTCTGGGTGTGCATTGAGCCCGGTGCCGGTCGCTGTACCGCCAATCCCCAAGCGACGCAGCCGGTCGCCGGCTACGGCGATGCGCTCGCGATCATTGCGCACAGCCAGCGCGTAGGCGCCAAACTCCTGCCCCAGCCGCACCGGGACGGCATCCTGCAAGTGGGTGCGCCCTGATTTCACGACATCGTCGAATTCCTTCGCCTTGCTTTCCAACGCATCGGCCAGATTGTCAATGCTGGTCAGTAGCTCTTCCAGCCGCCAGAGACAACCCAGGCGAATGGCGGTCGGGATGGTGTCGTTGGTGCTCTGGGCCATATTCACATGATCGTTGGGGCTGACTGGCTTCTTCGGATCATCAAGCATAAAGCCAAGGATTTGATTGGCGCGATTCGCAATCACCTCGTTGTTGTTCATATTGTGGCTGGTACCGGCCCCGGCCTGGAACGGATCTACGACGAACTCATCGCGGTGCTTGCCGTTGAGTATTTCCTGTGCAGCTTGGACGATAGCATCAGCCAGTTTGGCATCGAGTAAGCCGAGATCACGGTTGACTTCGGCGGCGGCGTGTTTGATAATCACCATCGCCCAGACGAACGCTGGATAAGGCCGCATCCCGCTGACCGGAAAATTCAACACCGCTCGCTGCGTCTGCGCCCCATACAGCGCGTTGGCAGGCACTTGCATCTCACCAAGCGAGTCCTTTTCGATACGATAGGCCTCTGTCATCGTTATTGCTCTCCTTTTCCTAATGACGGTCACTTCTTGTTCTCGGCGCAACGCTCATCGTTGATCTGTTCGTTAGGTAAAGATGTAGGAATGCATCCTCTCGCCAAACCCCTACGCAACAGTAAAACGGTGAGCTTCGTCCAATGTGCCGATACTCGATTGTAGCACAGAAGTGAAAAGTACTCTGCGGTTCTGGCGATATAGGGCGGATGTGGCTCTACTGGCAGCGCCGCGCTATGTTGTTGATGGTCAGATAGACGGCTTGGGGGCCTTTGAGCTAGCTTTCAGCACTAGCTTTAGAGTGTCTGAGAGTCCTATTCAAACAACCCAATGAAAATGTTACGATTGGGCAGTTTGTACATACTTTAAACGGCATCGTTTTTCAAAGGAGAACATGTGCAATGAAAGTGTTTGTTCGTCGTGCTAGTGTATTCCTATCTCTGCTGTTTCTTTTAGCATTGACGGCTTGTGGCGGCGGTCAGCCAGTCGCTTTTGTCGACCTCCCGATGATCCCGGATGCAGCACCTTTGGAAGAGGGCGCGAACACTATCGCTGACAGCGTCTCCAATAGCTTCAAAGCGTCGCTGAGCAGTGAGAATGTCGAGGTCGAGCTCAAGCTCTATGCCGTACCAGCGGAAATGAGTTGGGAGCAAATCAAGACCTTCTACACGGATCAACTGGCGGCAACCGATTGGAAGTCTGATGAGCGAATTACACAGAACAGCGATACCTTCAAGACGGTCGGTTGGACGCGCGGCGGGTTTGCCAGCGAGCAAGGATTGGCGGTCGGCTACGGTCGGGATTTGCTCGGCGAGGGCGCCTTCCTGATGGTTGCGCTGATCTCGGAATAACCTAGCGAACCTAAATCAGGCAGCAGAGAATGCACTGTACAGTAGATTCTCCGCTGCTTTGTCTTATCGCCGTGGTGGTACGTTGACACGTTGACACGTTGATGGATGACAATGACCGACTGCTGATTGCTGATTGCTGGCAGCTAAAATCTGATTGCTGATAGCTGATCATACACCTGAGGCACACCAGAGCGCATGAAAATAACCGGAACAAAGGTGCGAGCTATGGGCTATTTTCAGGGTGGCCGGATAGCTTTATTCACCGTCTCTCCAGCGCATGCTACATTCAACCTAAAGCTCATAATCACACTCTACATCCAAGCCGAGGAGCTTATGAATCCCCTGATGACTGCCAATGTCTTGCAATTTGTTCAGGAAGGCCGGGCTGCGATCAACGCTGGTGACAGCTTCACTGAAAGTTCCTCGCCGGCTTCAGTATCAGCGTCGACGCGGTGTTCGACGCAAAGAAGACCGGCGTCGATCCATAACGTTAGGATTTGCAGCGATGAAGGAAGCGCCCCTGGCCATAACAGCCAGCCAGGGGCGTTATTTATGCAACAGATTTGTTCCCTTCGTCACTCTTCAGACCAATCGATCTCGATATACACATCGTCGCCCTCGATCCGTACCGGATAAGTAGGAATGCGCAGACCAAGCGGCGGAACGATGCTTTTGCCGGTACGGACATTGTAGGTCCACCCATGCCAGGGGCATGTTACGGTCTCGCCGATCAATAATCCTGCCGAGAGCGGCCCCCCTTCGTGGCGACAAGAATCGCCAAAGGCATAGATCGCCCCGTCGACGTTTGCGAGCGCAATCGGCAGTCCATCAAGCTCCGCGAACAGCATCTGCCCAGGGCGTAAATCGCGGAGCGAAGCAATCTTTACGGTTTCACGCGCCATAACAACTATTATACTTTATTGACAGCAGTGAGTCATTGCATTACAGTAGTATGTACTTGTATAATTTACCGATTAATCGTAATCTCTTTTTCTAGTACTACAACGAGACTTACAATCACAGCGCTGTGGAACGCTGCCGAGGATGTCATCCTGAGCGCAGCGAAGGGTCTCGCATCTGTTGATCAGGAGATTCTTCACTTCGCCAGTCCTAAGCCCTCCGGCTGCGCTCAGAGCCGGCTCGCCGAAGGGTTCAGAATGACATGTCTCGTTGTAGTACTAGGAGCAAGCATTATAGGGCTACAAATCGCGAAAAAGCCCGTTTATATGGTGGACTGACTGTTAAAACCGTTAGATTGTTGCGTCGCCATGAACCTGCCCGCAGGCGTTATGATGATAAATAGTCTTCATTGATTGTCAAAAATCATAACGTCGAATGAAACGGCTGGGTTTTGTACGTCATGTTACCCTGATCAAAACACCCTTAACGTTGACAAAGCCTGGTATTCGTTTGCAGCGCAGCCTGCTCACCTATGAGGCGTCTCATGTCTGCCTTGATCTTTGACCAGCGCCAACTCGAAACCTTGAGCCAGTTGTTGATTGCCGGCGGCCATCAGGATGTCGCCGGGCTACTCCGCGCCTCTCTTGAAAGTCTCGTTGTTTTCTGGCCGGCGCAGGCCGGGGCATTGTTGTACATAACGCCCCACGGTGAACTCATAAATCTCATGCATGGCCCGCTCGATCACGAAGCGCAGACCCTGATTGAACAGGCCCGCACTGGCTTCGTACGAGGCGACGATGGCAGTGAGCCTACAATTGGTTCATATTCACTCGAAGGCGGGCGCGACTTGGTCGAGCTTTCACTGCGTAGCGGCGAGCAAGGGGTTGGTCTGCTTCATCTGGTCGTCGCTGAGTCCCATCCGGAGAAAATCGTCAGTGGCGGTATGCCAGTCAAGGCCGGTGAAGATCTGCTCATTTTGCTGGTGCGCGCCATCGGCGGTGAGGCCGATAAACTGGCGATGTTGCGTCGCGCCGAACGCGACTTGCGCGAACTGCATTTGCTCTATGAAATTGGCCAGTCGCTGGCGGTCAACCTGGATTTGTACAGTCTACTGAATGAGATCAAGTTACGAGTGCCCAAAGTTGTTGATGCGGAACGCTGTTCGATCTTCTTGCTCGATGATGAGCGTGATGAATTGGTGCTTGAAATTCCTGGTGAAGATCGCGAATACCGCATGCCGTCCGATCGCGGGATTGCCGGTTGGGTCTTCAAGCATGGGATCGGGCAGATCATCAATGATGTCGGGCAAGACTTGCGTTGGTACGATGGGATTGGGCGCGAAGCCGATTTTAAAACCCATTCGCTCCTTTGTGTGCCAATGCGCGTGAAAGATCGGACCCTCGGCGTTATGCAGCTCTTGAACAAGCGGCATGGCGAGGCTTTCAGCGATCAAGACATGAAACTGCTGACAACGTTGTCGGCGCAAGCCGGCATCGCTATCGAGAATGCACGCCTCTACCGCAGCTTGAAGGAGCAGCACGATCGATTGTTGAACAAAGAAGAAGAGGTGCGTCATGCGATCGCGCGTGATCTGCACGATGGACCAACCCAGAGCGTGTCAGCCATTGCAATGAATATCGAGTTCATCAAGCGCCTGCTCAAAGCAATGCCCGAGCGGGTCGCCACGGAACTGGATACACTGGCTGAACTGGTCAATAAGATCTCCTATGATATTCGTACGCTACTCTTCGAATTACGCCCATTGGGATTAGAGACGCAGGGTTTGTTGCTAACACTCCAGCAATATGTGGAGCGTTGGCGCGATCCGGCAGGCTATGACACCCAACTGCGCCTAGAGGCGCCGCCTCACGTGCCGCGACTATCGCATGAGATCGAGGCTGCCGCGTTTATCATTATCCAGGAAGCGATCAACAATGCCCGCAAGCATGCGCAATCTCCCGAGATAACCATCTATCTGTATGAGGAAGAGGGTCATCTAGTCGCCAGCGTGAGGGATCGCGGTCGCGGGTTCAACCTTACGGCGGTCGAGGCCAGCTATAGTGTCGGCAGCAGTTTGGGCCTGCTCAATATGAAGGAGCGCGCCAAGTTGATCGGCGCCGATTTCCGCATCCGCTCTGAGCCGGGCAAAGGTACAACCGTCGAATTGCGCATGCCGCTGGCCTAATCCGCAAATCATGCGGTGATCCGCAGATGCCAATAGCGTTCAGGGCGGATCTTGCAAGGCCTGCCCCTGGCGTTTTTGCCGGCTGGATTGTGGCGGTGATGGCATCGAGAGCAAATCTAGGGAGGCGCCAACCCGTCATCGATGATATCTTTGTGTCTGGTCAGGCATGGACAGAGCATAGCCTGACCAGGCCTCTGCAACTCAGAGAATATCCTTCACCAGTTGGGCGATGTCGGTCGGCAGTTTCGCCACCTTCACCCCGACGGCTTCCAGCGCGGCGATCTTCTCCTGGGCTGTGCCCTCGCCGCCGCTGATGATCGCCCCGGCGTGACCCATGCGTTTGCCCGGCGGCGCGGTCTGTCCCGCGATGAAGCTGACCACCGGCTTGGTGACATGCTCCTTGATAAAAGCGGCTGCTTCTTGCTCGGCTGTGCCGCCAATTTCACCGATCAGCACGATTGCCTCGGTCTTCGGGTCGGCCTGGAACATCGTCAGCACATCGATGAAGTTTGTGCCGATGATCGGGTCGCCGCCGATGCCAATACAGGTGGTCTGCCCTAAACCAAGCTTGGTCAGCGCATCAATGACTTCGTAGGTCAGTGTGCCGCTTTTCGAAACGACGCCGACTGGGCCAGGGGTGGCGATACCGCCGGGAATGATTCCCACTTTCGCCTCACCAGGGGTGAGCAGGCCAGGACAGTTGGGGCCAAGCAACCGCGAACCGCTCTCCTGTACAAAAGCGTAAGTGCCCACCATGTCCATAGCGGGCACGCCTTCGGTGATACAGACTACCAGTTTGATGCCGCTGGCTGCGGCCTCGCGGATAGCGTCAGGCGCAAAGGCCGCCGGCACGAAGATGACCGAAGTGTTTGCGCCGGTTGCCTCAACTGCTTCGTGAACGCTGTTGAAGATCGGCGCCGTGCCATCGATTGCCTTCTGTCCGCCCCGTCCCGGCACGACGCCAGCGACGACTTGTGTGCCATAGTCGATCATCTGGCGGGTGTGGAACTGGCCTTCGTTTCCGGTGATACCCTGGACGAGCAAGCGGGTGTTTTTATCGATCAGGATGCTCAAGATTTGTCTCCTTCTCTAGAGAGCCAATGACCAACAACAAAGCACTCGTTCTTAAGGTGAACGTTCGTCGGTCCTCGCCGGTTGTTCGTTGTCAAGCGGATTTCCCCATGTCTCTTGAAATACAAGTTCAGCAATACCTTTACGTTGCGGTGATGTCCAATCGATGGCGGGCCGTTTGACCTGAGGGTCGATATAACCCAGACGGATAAGCAGCATCAATTCATACTCAGTGGGAATGCCCAACAAGGCGCTCACGCGCTCCCAATTCTCCGGGATTTCCTGTGGGGTGCTGATGAATTGAAACCCCATACCGAGCGATGTTGCGGTCAACCAGATAGTCTGCACAACAGCGCCCAGCGAAACCATCGAGTAGAGTCCGGCTAATTCGCCGGGTTTGTATTCGCCACGGGTTAGGGCGATGCCCAAGATCAGCGGCGATCGTTCGACAAGTTTGCGTGCGTCGTTGGCGAGCACGCGCGGCACTTGTAGGGCATTCATCATCTTGCCGCCCTGCTCGGTAAAGAGATACTTGATGAACGGCTTGAGCACGGCGGGCATGTTGTCAATCAAAATGCCATCTTTGGTCGCCTCGACTTCTTCTTTGCTGAAACGAAAATAACGCTTGTATTGCTGCCAGAATGCACCTTCTTCGATCAGATGGCGCATCGAGTCGCTGGCAATCTGTCCGAGTGTTTTGCGACGCTCCTCATCTTCGACGACAACAAAGCGCCAGGGCTGTGAGTTGAAATGGGAAGGCGCACGCGCTGCCATCTCCAAAAGCCGCCGTTTATCTTCGGGGTCAACCGGACGGTCGGCGAATGCGCCATTCGTTGTGTGGCGCCGGCGAATTGCGTCAAGCAGGTCCATAGTTCTTAGCGCTACCCCTTTATCTCCCCAACTCCTTGCCGCTTCAATTCATCCACGCTTCGCTCCCCAACTGTGCCTCTCATCCGCTACCTTTCACGCAGCATCAGGATCGAGGCCACGAACGTCGCCAACCCACCGGCGGCGAGGAACTGGTGCATCCGTCCGCCGGGTCGGAAGCAGGGCAGCGGCGCCATCCACAGCAGCACGCCAAGGGGTGCGAACCATGCCCGCGCCGCGTTCAACCGAGCGACCAGCGTCGTCGCCCCCAGGCTGACCCAGATGCCGGCAAAGAGGGCATGGTGCATCCAGCGGAACCGCCGGGTATGCCACCAGCGCAATTTGATGCCTAAGCCAAGCATAAAAGTAGCGCAGTAGATCGCAAAGGAACCGAGAACAAGAGCGTCTAGAACTGTTGATTTAGTAACCATCAGGGCTTGCTTCCGCATTTGTGCTGCTGCGCTCTTGGCCTTCGCTGACGATGGCGATCCCCGCGCTGGCGCCAATTCGCGTTGCACCGGCGGCGATCATCGCCTGGGCAGCGGCGCGGTTGCGAATGCCGCCCGCCGCCTTGACGCCCAGTGCTGGACCGACAACCCTGCGCATCAGGGCAACGTCTTCCGGGGTTGCGCCGCCGCCGGCAAAGCCGGTGCTCGTCTTGACAAAGTCGGCTTTGGCGCGCGCTGCAAGCATACAGGCGGCGATCTTCTCCGCATCGGTCAAAAGCGCAGTTTCGATGATCACCTTACAGATCGCCCGGCCAGCGTGGCATACGGCGACAACCTGGGCGATGTCATCGTAGACATACGCATGGTCCGTCGCTTTGAGCCGCCCAATCGCTATGACCATGTCGACCTCGCGCGTACCTTGCTCGATAGCCTGGCGCGTCTCGAAGACTTTTGCGGCGGTGGTCGTCGCGCCGAGCGGGAAGCCGGCTACGGTGCAAACGGCGATATTGCTCCCGGCAAGCAAGCGCACGCACAGCGAGACGTAGGATGGGTTCACACAGGCGCTGGCAAAGCCATACTGGCGCGCCTCGGCGCAAAGTTGCTCGATCTGGGCTGGCGTGGCCTCGGGTTTGAGTTGAGTATGATCGATAAAGCTAGCGAGCTGATCAGCGGAAGGCAAGGACGACGGAGTATGCGCCCGATCCACGCGGGAAGCGGCGGGCAGTCCTGGTATTTTCTCTATTACTTGCGCGATCTGCTCGATGAGATCGTCTGTCATTCCTACCTCTATGCTTATTGTGTAGCGGCTCTATTGTAGCACAGGTGCCGCCCCTAGCTGTTTCGGGGTCTGGAGATGAGGAGTATGCCGTAAACCTACAAGTGTGACATAGGTTTGGCTAGTACTACAACGAGACATGTCATGCTGAACGCAGTGAAGAATCTCCTTGTCACAGATGTGAGACCCTTCGCTGCGCTCAGGGTGACATCCTCGGTGGCGTTCCAATAAGCTGTGTTTGGAAGTCTCGTTGTAGTACTAAATCGTGTTTATATCACCACCTGCCTCGTGTGCTATAATTCGGCAGTGCGGGTGCAACTGATTCACTAAGTATTAGGAGCAGGATTTTGGAAGAAGTAGAACAACAAGTTCTAGATCTCGAAGAAGAGCAACAGATCGAAGATCCACGTGATGATGATCAGCCTATACCATTTAGGTATTCCATATCCAGTTATGGCGCCGATTACGATGTTGATGGACTAGTTCGTCGCCTGAAGCGTGGTGATGTTGTTGTACCTGACTTCCAACGACAATATGTTTGGACACTAACACGCGCCTCGCGTTTTATTGAGTCGCTGTTGCTTGGATTACCTGTACCAGGCATTTTTCTTGCAGTTGATCCAGATACACAACAACTATTGGTAATAGACGGTCAGCAGCGTTTACGGAGTCTCGAATATTTTTATGAGGGAATATTTCGAAACGAAAGGGAATTTACACTTAAAGGTGTTCAACCAGAATTTGAAGGGAAAACGTATGAAACGCTTTCCCCTGAAGATCGTCGTAGATTAGACAACTCAATTATCCATGCCACTGTTATCAAACAAGAAGATCCAAAAGAAGAAGACAGTAGTAGTATATATTACATTTTCGAACGCCTAAATACCGGTGGTATGTCGCTTCAGCCACAGGAAATAAGGGCTAGTATATTTCAAGGTTTATTTTACCGTCTA